>CAXBQZ010000072.1:0-15337 GCA_963978055.1 uncultured bacterium | reverse complement strand
AGGGCGGAATCCTCACTTCCCGTAACAGCCGCGTCGATCGTGAGGAGTTCGAAGTCCTTGACGGTGCGCACCAACGCGTCAATATCTGGACGCATAGCAGCGGCCGGCAGAGCGGTTGCACCTCGTCGGTCAATCCGTGCCGGGATCTCCATGACGACCGACGGGTCGATACCGGGTATCGCACCGTCATTGCGCACGTTGACCACGTGCGTTGTACCGGCGTCATTGTGAATGTCTGCCATGAGTTCCACGGCCGAATCTGAGTAGTACGCCCCACCCCGCTGCATCAACTCGTCTGGCTTCTTGTCCAGACCCTGATCCTCATACTGCTTGAGAAGCTCAGCCTCAATGCGCATGACCTCACTTGCCCTGGTGGGCGAAACAGCCTGATGGGCCAGCATCGACTTGGTCTCGTAGTAGTAGCGCAGATAACTGTTGGGAATCGCGCGCATCAGTCGAATCGACTCGGGACTCCACTCGGGATCATCGGAGTGAGCTGCCTCGCGCTCAACCTCCTGAGCGTAACCCTCAACCACCTCGTCGGTCACATCCGTCCCGCCAACCTGCACGGACCTGACCCAGGAGAGGTGGTTGAGCCCGACGGAGTCGATGAGCACGTCGTCAAAACTCACATGCATCGCATGGGCGATGTCGGTGCGGATATTCCACGGCACATTGCACAACCCGATGGCGGTGACATCCGGAGCATGACGGCGCAATGCCTCGGTGACCAGACCAGCCGGGTTGGTGAAGTTCAGCAGTACTGCATCAGGTGCTTCCTGCTGGATGGTCTGAGCGATCTCCAAGGCAACCGGCACTGTTCGCAGCGCCTTGGCAAATCCCCCGATGCCCACCGTCTCCTGCCCGATGAGATCGAACTCACGACCCAGCAGCTCATCGCGATGGCGGGCAGCCTGAGTTCCCACGCGCATCTGACTCACAACGAAGCTGCTGCCACGAACCGCTGAGGCAAGATCGTCCGTCCACGAAATCTCCAGGGGGACCCCGGCACGACCTGCCATCCGACGAGCAAATCTGCCGACGATCTCCACTCGATGCGGGTTGGTGTCGACCAGCACAACCTCGGTTAGCGGCAGACGCTCATGACGATCCAACACCCCGTCGATCAGCTCGGGGGTGTAGGTGGATCCGCCACCTACAACAGTGAGGCGCATGGGGGTCCTCTCTCTCGACCGCACCCAGCCTACGAGTGGAAACCTTCCTTACGCAAGGAAGTGCAGATAGAGCTCACGCTCGATCGGTGACGTCCCGATTCACGAAGAGTGAATCCCGCGCCTTCGCCAAACCCACCGAGGCGGCCCCGGCGAGAACAGCTCCACGTCCGAGTGCTGAGATCTCAACTCGTGGTGGATATGGAAGTCGCTCAGCAAGGTTGCTTCGAATCCCCTCGAGCATGAGTTGGGCGTTTGATCCGATACCGCCGGCCAGCACGATGAGTTCGACGTCAAGGACGGCGGAGATTGCACCCAGGTAGAGCGATAAAGCCCGTGCTTCAGATTCGAGAACGTCGAGCGCGGCAAGATCGCCGTTGCGCGCGGCGGCAAAGACCTGCACAGGATCGAAAGGCGCAGACAGTGACGATCCTCGACGACGACGGGAAGCACGTGCAGCCACCTCCTCCAGACCTTCACTGGCGGGATCGACCTGGACCCCGGTGTGGGCAACCTCCCGGAACGGAGTCAGGTGAATTTCACCAGCACCGCCATGGGTGCCCCGATAGAGCTGGCCGGACAGAACGAGCCCGGCACCCATCCCTGAGCCGATAGACACGGTGGCGAAGTTCTCAATCCCCTGACCCAGGCCCATGGCCTGCTCGCCCAGAGCCATGAGGTTCACGTCGTTGTCCAATGCCACTCGAAGGCCAAGTTCTTTGCTCAGGCGGGTGGCGAACCCCTCACCTTCGATCGAACGCAGGGCACCCGCCTCGATCACGGTCATGCTGTCTGAGGAGATGATCCCGGGAACACCAACCACACATGTAACGATGTCCGAACGCTGCACGTCGGCACTTTCAATCAGGTGGGATACCGCTCGGGAGGTCGTCTTGATGATGGTGTTGAGTGTCGTGTTCTTGAGCGCCAAGTCCACTTGGCTCGCCGTGGCCCCAGAGAGGTCACTGAGTTGGCCACGAACGAAGTGAGCACCGATATCAACGGCCAGCACATAGCCCACATCAGCAACCGCGACGAAGAATCCGGCCGCCCGACCGGGCCGGGTGAGGTCCTTGGCGATCTCTCGGACCAGGCCGGCAGACCGCAGTGAGTCAAGGGACAGCGACACAGTTGGCTTGGACAGGCCGGTGATACGTGCCAATTCGGCCCGATGAACGGGTTGATGGCCCCAAACGGCGTCCAGAACAACGCGCTCATTCAGTTCCCTGAGCAGCGAGGGCACTGCCGGGCCTTGACCCTCCGGTGATCTAGACACGCTGGAAGGCTAGTGATCCGTCACCGGCGGGCGCAATTCTGGGATTGTGTGCCCCGATGAACCATGCGAGTTCCACAGTGACCGCTGATGCCGACCTCAGTCGGCTCAAGCGGCTTTACACATGGGGTGGCATCGCAACAGGCGCCTACATCCCCTTCTTCGTTGTCTATCTCTCCCAACGCGGGGTGAGCCCTGCGGCTATTGGGTTCACCCTTGCTGCGACCTCACTCCTGAGCGCAGTGATCGCTCCCACCTGGGGTCATATCGCAGATGCTCGACTCGGTCTGGCCAGAGCCCTTGCCGTCACTCTCGGCCTGAGCTCCGCCCTGATGAGCCTGCTGTATCCGAACTGGCCAACTCCGACGTTGCTCTGCCTGTTCGCGGTGGCGTACGGCAGTGTCTTCGGTACCAACCCAACCATCTCGGACGCGTTGACACTCAATGTTCTGGGTGCTGAGCGTGAATCCGCCTATGGCTCGGTCCGGCTCTGGACGAGTCTGGGGTGGGCGGGATTCGTCCTGATAGCGGGCTGGGTCTACCAGTTGAGGGGCCTGACCCTGATGGTGCCGTTCGCCGTCGTGGGACTTCTGGGCATGCTCTGGACCGCCCTTGGATTCGGCAGCGACCGCCACGGGCCAGCTGAGGGCGAGGGTCGACGATTGGCCGATGTGCCCGCACTCCTCACTCGGTCTCGTCCACTGGTTCTGTGGCTCCTGGCCTTGACCCTGATCAGCGTCTGCACTCAGGCCGCGGTAAGTTTCGTCCCGCTCGCGATTGCTGACGCTGGTGGTGGACCACTGCTGCTCGCGATCTCGGCGTCTGTTGGCGCCGCATTCGAGATTCCGCTGTTTGCGAGAAGTGAGAGGATTGCTGCGCGAATCGGTCTTCCGCGCATGTTCCTTATCGGAGTGCTGATCCAGGTCCTGGTCATCGCCTCCTGGACCATCGAATCCTCAGCAACCTCCATCGCGATAACAAAGATGGCCACCGGGTTCTCGTACGGACTGACATACACAGCGACGGTCGTCATCACCTCCCGTCTGGTACCAGCCCAGATGCGCGCCGCCGGCCAGGGACTCATGAGTGTCACCTCAAGCCTCGGCCCGGTAATCGGAGCTGCGATCGGAGGACTCGTCTTCCAGCATGTCGGCAGCCACGGACTGTTCGTTGGCTCAGCCGTGGGACTGCTGATTGCATGTGGGCTCGCTGCCATCTCACTGCGGACTCAGAGTCTGCCAGCGACCGGGCCGTCAGATTCCTAGTCGGCGCTGGCGATCGCTCGACCGGTTGCCGGATCGAAGAAATGGAACCGGGCCGGATCCACCGACAGAGTGATTGTGGAACCCGGTCGCACCGGTGAGCGCGAGTCCACCCGGGCACAGAAGCGGGCTTTATCGTTGAGTTCGGCCAACAATGGCACGGCATCACCAGCATCGTCCGTTGCAGCGGCCTGGGCCTCTTCACTGCGCAGCGGGGGTGCGTCGATCGAGAAGATCACGTTGACCTCCGAGCCAAGTTCCTCCGTGACCTCGGCGACCACGTCAATGGTCGGAAGGTTGTTCGTTCCCCAGACCGCACAGTCTTCAAGATCCGCAGGGCGGATTCCAAGGATCACAGAACCACCGCTGAAACCAGCCAGACGTGACGCTTCGATCGGCAGGCTGAATCCGGCGAAGTTGACGTGACCATCGGCCACGGTTGCCTCAACGAGATTCATCGGCGGTGAACCGATGAAGGCGGCGACGAACAGGTTTACTGGCCGCGAGTACAGGTTCTGCGGAGTGTCCACCTGCTGAACCACTCCATCCCGCATCACAACCACGCGATCGCCCAGCGTCATCGCCTCCACCTGATCGTGTGTCACGTAGACAGTGGTGGTCTTCAGTCGCTCATGCAGCCGACTCAACTCACTTCGCATCTGCACGCGGAGTTTGGCATCGAGGTTAGAGAGGGGTTCATCCATCAAGAAGGCCTTGGGCTCGCGGACCATCGCCCGTCCCATGGCAACACGCTGCCTCTGTCCGCCTGAAAGTTCACCGGGTCGTCGCTTCATCAGGGGATCCAGACCCAGGATGCGTGCCACATCTGCGACCCGTCGCGCCGACTCAGCCTTGTCCTCCTTGCGCAGCCTGAGTCCAAACCCGAGATTCTGCTCAACGGTCATGTGCGGGTAGAGAGCGTAGTTCTGGAACACCATCGCCACGTCGCGATCCTTGGATGGCAGATCGGTCACCTGGCGATCCCCAATGCTGATCTCACCGGCCGTGAGCTCCTCCAGGCCCGCAATCATCCTCAGCAGAGTGGACTTACCGCACCCCGATGGACCGACAAGCACAAGGAACTCACCGTCGATGATGTCAAGAGAGACATTGTTGACCGCGATCACCTCAGAGCCAAAGACCTTGTAGACATTCGCAAGAGTGATCGAAGCCATGCCCATCCTTTCAGCCGTCGTCGTTATCGAATTGTGCCCGTCCTTCGCACGATTCGTGACGCAAACTGCGTTGAATACCTTGTGCGGGTCGAACAAGGGGTTTACGGTGGGAGAGGTCGTGAGTGTCAACAAAGTTTACACATCCTCGGATTGAGACAGGGGTCTTCATGCGAATCCTGAAGAGGCGTTCACTTGGAATCTTCGCGTCGGCCGCAGCCGCGGCTCTGGTTCTTGCAGGCTGCACGGCCGGAGACGCAGCAAACGGGCCCGCACCATCAGCGGTAGACACCGCTGCCGGGGCCAGCCATGCACCCGTGACCATCTCCCTCTGGAGCCCATGGACCGGGAACGAATACAAGAAGTTCCAGGAGGTCTTCAAGGGGTTCGAGAAGCAGTACCCATGGATCACCGTTGATGTGAAGGGTGGCATCCCAGACGACAAACTGATTGCCGGCATCAACTCGGGCAAGCCCCCAGATGTAGCCATCTCCTTCGGCGTGGACAACATCGGAAAGTACTGTCAGAGCGGTGCGTGGCAGGATCTCAACCCCTATATCAAGGGGGCGGACGGGCTTGATCTGGCCAAGACCTTCCCTGCTTCAGCCCTTACATACACGAGTTTCAACGGCGTTCAGTGCTCACTGCCATTCCTGACAGACTCATTCGGCATGTACCTGAATGACGATCAGTTGGCCAAAGCTGGTATCACCGCACCCCCGAAGACACTCGATGAACTGCAGGCCGATGCCAAGAAGCTGACGACCTTCGACGCCAACGGCAATATCACCCATGCCGGTTTCGTTCCATGGTTCGGCTACTACTGCTGCTCACTGAGCAGCGTCAATGTCGGCAATATCTTCGGTGCCACCTGGTACAACTCTGACGGGACGTCGGCATTTGCAACGGATCCCGCTTGGGTTCAAGCCTTCAACTGGCAGAAGCAATTTGTCTCCGACGTCTACGGCAACGGTGACTTCCAAGCCGGTCTGGTGAAGCTGAAGAAGTTCGTTGCCGGCGCAGCGGATGAATGGGGCTGCTCCCAGGACTTCATCAAGGGGCGCATCTCCATGTCCATTGACGGTGAATGGCGCAATGTGATGATGCGGGACTGCAAGTACAACTTCACGTACTCAACTGCGCCCTGGCCGGTACCTGCTGACAAGCCGGAACTGTACGGATCCGGAACCTCCGGTGGCACCACGATGGGTATGCCCCGCGGAGCAGCCCATCCTGCCGAGGCCTGGCTGCTCATCCGGTATCTCACAAGTCAGACCGAGCCACTGGTCTACATGGCAAACCTCATCAACAACGTGCCCACCACGTTTGATTCGCTCCAGTCTCCTGATCTCAAACTGCCCAAGCAGTTCCAGGTATTCATGGACGTCTACCAGAATCCGAAATCGCAGTACCGACCCTCAACTGCCATCGGCGACGCAGATGAACAGGCGATGGGCAAACTGATGGAGAAGTGGCAGAACGGATCCATAACTGACATTCAGGCGGGTCTGGCGGACGCAGCCAAGCAGGTCGATACAGCCACGCAGCAGGTGGCAACGCCCTAGGCTGAGCTCACATAGTCCTTGCGGCCAAGGGAGCCACTATGACTGACCTGCTGACTGGTGTTCCAGAGGTTGATCCCGATGGAACACCAGTCATCGTCAAGCGGCGGACTCCTGAGTCTCGACGGCAGACGCGAAAGCGGTATCTCACGGTACTGCTCTTCATGTCGCCGTGGCTCTTGGGGTTTCTGATCTTTACCGCGTACCCGATGGTGTCGAGTCTGTACTTCTCGTTCACCAGCTATGACCTGCTCGGTCATCCCAAATGGATTGGTCTGCGCAACTACCAGTTCATGTTCACCAAGGACCCTGACTTCTGGCTTTCGGTGAAGAACACTCTGTGGCTGATCGTGATCGCAATTCCACTTCGACTTGTGGTGGCCATCGCAACGGCCTCACTTCTGCTGCGAGCACACCGGGGCATCAAGGTCTACCGAACGATGTTCTTCCTACCCTCGATGGCCCCAGCCGTTGCAGCGTCACTTGCTTTCGTCTACCTGCTGAACCCCGATTACGGGCCTATCAACCAACTCCTCATGAAATTGGGAATCAGCAATCCACCACTGTGGTTTCAGGATCCGTCCTGGTCCAAGCCGGGCTTGGTGATCCTCGGCCTGTGGGGCATCGGCGACGCCATGATCATCTTTCTTGCCGGCCTACTTGACGTACCCAGGCAGCTCTACGAAGCCGCAGATCTGGAAGGCGCAAGCGGCTGGCAGAAGTTCGTCCACATCACCCTGCCGATGATCTCGCCAGTCATCTTCTTTTCCCTTATCACCGGGATCATCGGAAGCTTCCAGTACTTCACCGAAGCCTTCGTCACCAGTTCTCAAGTAGGTGGACTCGGAGCACCCGAGGGGTCCCTGCTGTTCTACGCCACCCATCTGTATGACGAGGGCTTCCAGCAGTTCCGGATGGGCTACGCATCAGCCCTGGCATGGGTGCTCCTGATCGTCACACTGATCTTCACCGTGATCATCTTCCGCTCGTCCAAACGCTGGGTGTTCTATCAGGGTGGGATGTTCCGATGACCGACATTCTGGATCGTGTGGAAGAAGACACCTTCAAAGGTCGGGAGTTCTCCCTTCCGGATGGACGCAAGGTGCCAGTTCGGCAGGCCCCCGCCTCAGTTCGGCGGCACCGCATCCTCGTCACCATCGGAAATCATTCACTCCTGATCGCCGTGGCGATCATGTTCATGATCCCGATGCTGTTTGTGTTCCTGACCTCCGTGATGTCTGACCAGCAATCCTTGACACCGGATATCTGGCCGCAGTCGTGGAATTGGAGCAACTACGCCACCGTGTTTGCCGATGTTCCATTCCTGCGCTGGACCGCGAACACCTTCACGATTGCTCTGCTGAGCACCCTGGGCACCATCCTGTCGAGTATTCCACCGGCCTACGCTCTGGCTCGGATGAAGTGGAAGGGACGTCAGGTCAGTTTTCTATTCATCCTGACGACGATGATGCTTCCCTTCCAGGTCACGGTCATCCCGCTCTACATCATCTTTGTGAGGTTCGGCTGGGTGCCAAGTCTGCTTCCGCTGATCGTCCCGTCGTTCTTCGGCGATGCCTTCAGCATCTTCCTGCTCCGCCAGTTCTTCATGTCAATCCCCGAGGAACTTTCGGACGCAGCTCGAGTCGACGGAGCCAGCGAGTTCTCCATCATGACGCGCGTGATCGTGCCACTTGCCAAGCCGGCAATCGCGGCCATTGGGCTGTTCAGTTTCCTGTTTGCCTGGAACGATTTCTTCGGACCCCTGCTGTATCTGATCGAGGATCAGAACCTCTGGACGATTGCGATCGGGCTCAACGAGTTCAAGGGCCTGCACCACGTCGAAGCCAACCTCATGATGGCCGCATGTGTGATGTTCATGACGCCCGTCATAATCCTGTTCTTTATGGCGCAGAAGGCTTTCATCGAGGGCGTGACCCTAACCGGCGTCAAGGGGTGAATTATGACCGCTGACGACAACCTCGTCAGCGGCGACCGATCGAAGACACCGCTGTCCATGCGGATGTGATGTCAACGTCGGTCACTTCGCGTTCATTCACCACGTTCCACCAGAGGTCGGCCTGACGACAGAAGTCCGATAAACCTCGCAGAGTCGTGGAGAAGTCATCGAAACTGATCCCGAGATCAGCAGGGTTGGCGCGCACCTGTGCGGTCTCAATGATTTTCCGGGCGCGGTCCGGATTGTTTCCCTGAACGGTTGCCATCGCCATGACAGCGAACGAGATGATCTCGCCGTGGACCGGATGTGCGCCGGTGAGGTGTTCAAAGGCATAGGCGAAGAAGTGCTCACTTCCCTCCTCAAATCGCGCGTGGCCGACAGCAGTACCCATTGCTCCGACCCGGTTGTAGGCAGAGGTGAGCATCCGCAATCCGTCGTCGGTTGTAGCGCAGATCTCCTCAGCGGCGGACTCCAACTCGTCAAGCAGTTGTCGGCCCAGAGCGGCCGCCGATTCATTCCACGGATAGCCCTGACCAGATGACACCGCAAGCTGCCAGTCAGCCAGACCGGTGTGGCAGCTCAGGACGTCACCTATACCCGCACGATTGAGGTGCAGCGGAGCCGTGCGCATCAGGTCGAAATCCACGACAACGAAGTCCGGACGGATCGAACCCACGTATTTCACCAGGCGATCCGCCCGCACCCCAACGGCATCGGTGAACCCAGCGTCAACCGAGGCGATACTTGGCACCTGGACGAGGCGCTTGGAGCCCTTCCACGCCAGATACTTGGCCGTATCCATCGCAGTACCACCACCGATACCAACGATGACCTCGGCCTCGCCCGGCACTTGGTTCACGAGTGTGTCGAGATGAGTGATGTCCATATCCCATGCGCTGATCACCCGCGCAGGTGCCGGCAGCGTCGCGGAGATATTGGACCAAGGCGGATCGTTCACGACAGCCACCCATCCTTCGAGGTCAGCGAGCACCTCTATGGCGTCCTGCTCTACGACGGCGAACAGTGATCCAGTGACATCGCGGTGGCCTGCATCCTCAGCGGGTACGGCAGGGGGTGTCGTCATTGCGCAATACTATTGTGTATTGCCCCTAGCGACACTAGGTTGACGCTGTGGGCACCAACCTAGCAACTGGATTCGCGTTGTGAGCAGCGGGCCCACCTCCGTCCCCGTGGGCGTTTCCCGACGTTCCAAACATGGACCGCGATACACGCTGGTACGACAGCACAACCATCGATCGGTACTTGACCTGTTTCTCGCCGGTGAGGCGATGTCCAAACCGCACGTGGCGCGTGCGGCACACCTGTCAGTACCAACAGTGGATCTGGCGATTGAATACCTGATCGAACGCGGCCTGGTGGAACCGGTGGGCCAGCGCAGAGGTGGACTGGGTAGATCAGCAGCGTTGTTCAGGCTTCGGGGTGACGCTGCACAAATCATTGCGATCGACATTGGGGTACGACGGTGGCGCCTGAGCGTCTCGGATCTGGCAGGCATCGAGACCAGACATGAGATGATCCCCTCTCCCGCTTCTGGAGGAGTCCTCCCACGGTTGACTCAGCTGATCGATGACTTGATCGGAAGTTTGACTCCTCAGCCAGCGGATCTCGTGCTCGCAGTAGCGACTCCCGGTGTTCCGCATCCAACCTCAGGCCGACTTCAGTTCGTCGAGAACATCCCTGATCTCGTCGATGTCCCGCTCGGTAACCTGCTCGAGGCCCGGTACGCAGCCACGGTGGTCGTGGAGAATGATGTGAATCTCGCAGCTCTTGCCGAACAGCGTGAGGGAAGAGCTGTTGGATGCGAGAACTTTGCCTTCATCTCCATCGGAAATGGTGTCGGAATGGGAGCAGTGGTTGACGGCCACCCACTGCGCGGATCACGAGGAGCTGCAGGAGAGTTGGGGCTTCTCCCTTTTCCCGTTCAGCCGGCTAGCCTGAAAGTGCGACGACATGGCGCACTCGAATCGGCCATCGGTGCCGATGCCATCAGACGTCGAACGAGAGAACTCATCAAGGCGGGCAAGCCCACGGTCCTCAGTCCGAGAGCCAGCGTTGAAGATGTGCTCGCTGCGGCCACTGACGGTGACCAGCTCGCAGTCAGCGTGCTGCAGGAAGTTGCTGCAGCACTTGCCACCGCGATCGCTGCAGCGGTGGTGGTACTGGACTCCGAGTTGATCGTTCTAGGGGGTGGCATTGGAAGTCAACCCGTATTGGTCGAATCGTCGGTTGCCGCCCTTCGTTCGATTCTTGACCAGCCAGTCCAACTTGTGTCCAGTGCCCTCCGAGCAGAGGCCACCCTCGTAGGGGCGCGGGCGATGGGTCGCGATGTGCTGCTCGCACAGCTGATGGAGTCGGTCACGTGAGCGAAAGTTACGGTGAATCCGAATCAGCCACGCAGTCGTCTGGCCATGATGAGCTCCGAATCGTTGCCCCGCCAGTCTTGAAAGCCAAGAGATCGATACACCTTCTGGGCCCGCAGATTCCCCGCCGCCACCCCCAGATGCACGCCTGTCGAACCCGCCGTGGCAAGACGATCAATGAGCATGGACAGGAGCTTCGGCCCGTAGCCGTGCCCCTGTGCTCGTGGAATCAGGTCGATGTGCAGGTGCGAGGGATACTCCTGAACCAGTTCTACCGGCCTGCGCTCAGGCGCATGAATGTAGCGAACGAGTTCCTGATCCGAGTCACGCCTCTCCACGTCGAGTGGGTACCGAGCCTGCAGCACCGGCCACCAGTCGGTGTCGCACCGAGCTTCGAGCGCAGTGGTATCAAGGCACCCCAGAACGTAGCCGGCAACTCCGTCCACATCGACGGTGTAGGCGAATTCGGGCTCGAGATGGATGTAAGGACCGACAAAGATCTCACCGAGGAGTCGCGGGTCATCGAACAGATGTGTTCCGTCGGCACCACCATCACCCGTCACCAGGGCGACGTTGTACAGCGCGGATTCATCCTCGGGGGTCGCCAAACGGACTTCCATAAGTCCCTCCCCTGGCTCAAAATCGTGATCGAAAATGTGGTGATGAAAGAAGTCTCAACATCTCGGATCGTAGCCGACTGACGCAGGAGGACGGAGTATGAACTCCATGGAATCCCTTGATCTCAATGGAATGTGGGACTTCGCCCTCGACCCGCAAGGACCGTGGAAGCCGATAGAGCTTCCGGTCAGCTGGTGGCTTGCCGGCCTGGACACAACTGGACCCGTCTGGTTCCGACGTACGTTTGAGGTTCCTTCGTCATGGGACGGCTACGACCCGGTTCTTCGCTTCGATGGGGTCGACTACTCGGCCACCGTTCTCGTGGACGGGGTTGAGGTTGGAACACATATCGGCGGCTTCTCACCGTTCTCAATCACCCTCACTTCTATGACCGGCCGACACGAGCTCATAGTTGTTGTCGACGTTCCCGAGGACGAGTACGGGACTGAGTTCCCACATACCAAGCAGGCATTGCGGGGAGTACTCGGCCACCACGATGCACGACCAGGTTCCTGGGGACCACGTGGTCAGGAGCAGTGCGCGGGCGGAATCTGGGGAAGTGTCCGATTGACCAAACATGCGGTGGCAGCCGTGGAAGGGCTGCACCCGACGTTCACCCTCGCGGGCGCTGACGCCCACATGACCACACGACTCAACATCAACCTGCACCTCCGAGAACCCGCCTGGAGCACCGTGCATGTCCAACTGTTCGACGGAGAAACACCGTGCTACGACCTCTGGACGGAGACCTTCCTCATGCCGGGGGAAAACTCCGTGCAGGTGAGCTCGCTGCTTGCCGCTCCGAAACTGTGGTGGACGTGGGATCACGGGGAGCCATTCCTCTACCGGATCGTCACGTCCGTCATTGTTGACGATGTCGAGCTCGTCCTTGATGAACGGCACGTCGGAGTTCGTGAGATCCGCGTGGATGAGGGATGGCACTGGCATCTCAACGGAAGGCCGGTGTTCATCCGCGGTTCCAACTACATCGGGAGCCAGTGGTTCTCGGGCCTGACAAAGGAGCGCACCGACGGCGATGTCTCACTCGCAGTTGGAGCCAATCTCAACCTGCTGCGCGTTCATGCACATGTCACAGTGCCTTCTTTCTACGACGCCTGTGATCGGCAGGGCGTTCTTGTGTGGCAGGACCTGCCGATGCAGTGGGGCTACCGTGATGACGCCACCACGTACGCAGTCGCCAGGACGATGGTTCATGAACTCATCACCCTGCACGGGTGGCGCCCCAGCATTGCCTTCTGGTGCGCACACAATGAGGCACCCTGGAATGAGCCGTGGATGGCAGAAGAGGCAGGCAAGTTCGTACCTGATCAGAACCAGCGACTCGATCACGAACTGGCTGCACTGTTCCGCCAGCTCGATCCGAGTCGCCCCTCCCTTGCCAACTCTGGCGCTGGTGATGGTCATACCTACCCGGGCTGGTACTGGGGTGAGTGGACCGATGTGCAGGAGCTTCCCGGTGGCGCATTTGTCTCGGAGTACGGAGCACAGGCAGTCCCCTGTCAAGAAACCCTGCGGAGCTTCCTACCGGAAGACGCAACCGCTGACGACTGGCAGTACCACGGGTTCCAGCACTACGAGAATCGCGTAAAGGCCGGGGTTACCTTCGACCTTCCCATCGAGGAAGTTATCGAGAAGACGCAGGCGTACCAAGCACTCATCATCCAGAACAGCACCGAGACGTACCGACGCAAGAAGCGTGAGCGGGTCCAGGGCGTCATCCACTTCATGCTCGTGGATCCGTGGCCATGTATCAGCTGGAGTGTGCTGGACATCAATCGCATGCCAAAGCTTGGTTACAGTGCGCTGACCCGTGCGATGCAGCCCATACTCCCCTCAATCGAGGCCGAGACCAACAGCTACTCCACCAACGACACCGTGGTCTTTGGGATCTGGTGGATCAACGACCATCCGCGGGCCTTCCGTGATGCTGAACTCGGCTGGGAACTTCTGAACAATCAGGATCAGGTTCTGGAGCGGGCTGCGACGACGGTTCATCTGCGTCCAGATGACGCTCGACGGGTTCTGCAGGCAGGCCCTTTCAACTTGGCGGCCGGTGCCTACCGCCTCGTCGCGCAGATCCGCCAAGATGGACAACTGCTCGGCGCAAATGAATGGAAGTTCGAGGTTCTGACTTCGTCAGATACGCCAACCGACAATTCCTGACCAACGACACCGATCCGTCACTGCTCGAGGGATCGGTGCCGTGCCGGGAGGAAGATCAGCGTCACCACTGCCCCTACGAGCACTGCTCCAACGGCGACGTAACAGCCGGCAGACAATCCATGGACGAACGCATCCTTCGCCGCGTCGATAAGCCGTCCGGACAACTGCGGAGGTGCCTGCGCTGCCATCGCAAGTGCAGCGCCGAGCGAGGTAGAGGCTTGGGCCGCCACATCAGCTGGGACGGCAAGTGCAGTGAGCGAGTCGCGCAGGTGCGGCCCGAAGACGGAGGCAAACACCGAACCGATGACCGCAACACCCAGGGTGCCGCCAATCTCCCGGGTGGTGTCGTTTACCGCGGCTCCGACCCCGGCGCGCTCATCGGCGAGGGATCCCATGATCGAGTCAGTTGACGGCCCGGTTGCCAGGGCCAGTCCCGAACCACCCAGAAGCATGGAGATCAGAATCGGCCCCACGTAGGCCGTCTGCGCATTGCTGATCGACGCGACGGCAAAGCCGGCACCCATCAGAAGGAGCCCCGCAGTCACCACCAACTTCGTGCCGAATCGATGCATCAGCAGAATCGCGACCGGTGACATGACGGCCGTGGCAGCAGCGAACGGAACCGTTCTCACACCAGCCTCGAGAGGGGTGAAGCCCTTCACGAGTTGGAGGTACTGAGTTATCAGAAAGATGAAGCCGAAGAGTGCGAAGAAGGCAGTGGCCACAGCCATGCTCGCAGCCGTGAATCTCATATCCTTGAACACGCTTACGTCGAGCAGTGGATGAATCTGTCGCCGCTCCCAGAGCACGAACACAGTCAGGAGTATCGCCGCGGCGGCAAAGCAGCCCAGCACCTTCGTTGACGTCCAACCTTCACGCGGACCTTCGATGATGGCCCACACGAGCAGTGCCACACCGATTGCAGACAGGAAGAAGCCAACCCAGTCGAGAGAACCGGCGTTGGGGTCGCGCGAAGTTGGGAGCAGGAATGCGCCTGCAACGAGTGCGATCACGGCCACAGGAAGATTCACCATGAATATCGAGCCCCAGCTGAAGTGCTCCAGCAGATAGCCGCCGGCAACTGGTCCGCACGCAATCGCAACCCCAGTGGTGGCAGACCAGATCCCGATTGCTGCCGCGCGCTGGCGTAGGTCGGTGAATGTGTTAACCAGAATTGCGAGGGTGGCCGGGAACACCAGTGCCGCACCAACTCCCATGAAAGCGCGGGCCGCAATGAGTTGGTCAATCGTGGACGAGCGAGCAGCCAGGAATGATGCGACCGCAAACAGGAAGATGCCAACCTGCATCGCGCCCTTACGTCCCCACCGGTCCCCCACATGACCAAGTGCGAGCAGCAGGGCTGAGAACACCAGCGTGTATGCGTCGACAATCCACTGAAGATCAGTGGTACCGGCACCCAGATCCTTACCGAGTGTTGGGAGTGCGACGTTCACGATCGTGACGTCCAGCACCACCATGAACAGGCTCAGACACAGAACCGCAAGAACTGCCCACGGCCGCGATGACGTGGTGGTCACCGGTTTTTCTTCGATGAATGTATCTGTCATGACTTCTCCCCTGTAGAACATTGTTCCATATTTATAGAATGGTAACCTATAGTTGTGAACGGACCGCGTCAAGCCAGACCGCAGACGAGTGTGCGCCACCGCACTCCAAGTCAGGACGTTTCGGCTGCCCTCCTTGCCGCCGCCGAGGATGTGCTCGATCGCGAAGGCCTAGATCGGAAGAGCGTCGT
>CAXBQZ010000071.1:0-15413 GCA_963978055.1 uncultured bacterium | reverse complement strand
ACCCTGTCTGCGGCGGACTATCTCGTAGCCCGACGCCGGGTGAACAAGCAGACCATGATGTCGCGCAAGGAGGTCATGGACGAGATGCGTCAATCCGATGGCGATCCCATGCTGAAGTCCGCGATCCGTCAGCGGATGATGGCGATGAGCCGCAATCGGATGATGCAGGAAGTGGCCACTGCGGACGTTGTCCTGGTGAATCCGACGCACGTTGCCGTGGCACTTCGCTACGTTGCGGGTCGGGGTGCCCCCCGCGTGGTGGCGAAAGGTCAGGGTGTGGTGGCCGCTCGAATTCGTGAGCTTGCGGCTGAGAACCGGGTACCGATGGTTGAGGATATTCCACTTGCTCGGGCGCTGAACAAGGCGTGTGACCTCGGGGAGGAGATCCCGGCTGACTTCTACACCGCCATTGCCCGGGTGCTTGCCTTCGTCATGACCCTGCGGCAGCGAGGTGCTGCTGCGGGCCTGCATAGACGGGCAGATGTTGAATTGGCGGCGGCCGCAGCGGGTCGTTAGGCAGTGATTGAGAGGCTGATTTGGGGAGGGAAATCCTCAAATGGGGCCTGAACAGGCCGATAGGCATGTGCCAGGAGGCCGCATCACCCCACGGATGGACCACAACGATCTTTTAGGGAAGGTCGAGTGTCCAACAGCAGGATCGGCCAACTGAGCGTTCCGCTCGCCGTTCTTTCGATCATCACCATGATGATTGTTCCGCTGCCGGCTGCCTTCCTTGATGTGCTCATCGTGGTCAACATCACCGGGGCTCTGGCCATCCTCATGACGACCATGTACGTCCGTCGTCCCCTCGAGTTTGCAACCTTCCCAGCACTGCTGCTCGTGATGACTCTGTTCCGGCTCGCGCTGAATATCAGTGTGACCCGGCGCATCCTGAGTGATGGCTACGCAGGTTCTGTCGTTGATGCCTTCGGACACTTCGTCATCGGTGGTTCAATCGTCGTTGGCCTCGTTGTCTTCCTCATCCTCATCGTCATCCAGTTCATCGTGGTGACCAAGGGTGCGGAGCGAGTTGCTGAGGTGGGAGCCCGGTTCACTCTGGACGCGATGCCCGGCAAGCAGATGGCCATTGACGCTGATCTCAACGCGGGGATTATCGACGAGAACGTCGCGCGGGCTCGTCGAGCAGATGTCGCCGCAGAGGCTGACTTCTACGGTGCAATGGATGGTGGCTCCAAGTTCGTCAAGGGTGATGCCATCGCGGCCATCATCATCGTGGTGATCAATCTCGTTGGTGGCATGGCCGTCGGGGTAGCCCAGCGCGGTCTGAGTTTCACCGATGCGATCAGCCAGTACAGCCTGCTCACCGTCGGTGATGGTCTCGTCTCCCAGATCCCCGCGCTCATGCTCTCGGTTGCCACCGGTCTCATCGTGACGCGGGCGACTACGGACGGAACCATGGGATCTGATGTGATGCGTCAGCTCTCTGGTCAGCGACGTGCGCTTGAGGTGGCGGGCGCGGGTGTCATGTTCCTTGCTCTCGTACCAAGCCTTCCGAAGATCCCCTTCATTCTGGTCGGTGGTGGGCTGCTGCTGGTGGCCCGCCGTCTGACACCAGTGGTCGAGTCCGTTGATGTGTCTGCGCCGCAGAATCGTGCTGAGGATCAGCAGGATCCAGCAGAGAATGCTGACAGTCCCGAATCACTGCTTGCTGAGATGCGCGTCGATCCGATCGAACTTGAGGTCTCCATCGATGTGGTCGACCTGGTCGACGTACGAGCTGGCGGTGACCTGCTGACACGAGTGAAGGCCCTTCGTCGAAAGATCGCCCTTGAACTCGGTGTGCTGATGCCTCCGGTTCGCACCAGGGATGATCTGGAACTTCCTGCGTCGACGTATCGGATTCGTGTCCACGGGGTCGAACTCGGCAGAGGAACCGCGCCGCCTGGAATGGTTTTGGCGATCGGTGATCTGGTGCACGTCCTGCCCGGTGAACCGACCCGTGAACCGGTCTTCGGACTTGAAGCCCGCTGGATCACTGAGGATATGCGCCATCAGGCCGAGATGACCGGTGCCACCGTTGTCGACCGTGCATCGGTGATCACGACCCACCTGGCAGAGATTGTGCGTCAGAACGCCGCAAGCCTGCTCTCACGTGAGGACGTCCGAACTCTGGTCGAAGCGCTGCGTCGTACCAATCCGACCTCGGTCGAGGAGCTCACTCCGGCGATCGTCACCCTGGGCGAGATTCAGCGCGTACTCCAGCTGCTGCTGGCTGAGCGGGTGCCGATCCGGGATCTGGTGCGCATCTTCGAGGCCATGTCGATGAAGGGTCGGGGTGCCCGGCCGGAAGCAATGGCCGAGGCGGCACGTGCGGCCCTTGGCTCAGCCATCTGTGCGTCACTCGCTCCTGATGGGGTGCTAGACCTGCTGACCCTGGATCCAGTCCTGGAGCAGGACCTGCTGACCTCACTTCATGCAGATGAGACCGGAATCGTGTTGGTCATCGATCCAACCGTGGCCAACGCAATCGTCTCGCAACTCAGTCGTGAACTGGCTCGACTCGAAGCCGAAGGCCGGTCCCCATCTCTCGTGGTGAGTGCACCACTTCGCGCACCGATGCGAAATCTCATCGGTGCTGAACTTCCACATCTGGCCGTTGTTGCATACACCGAACTTGGTGGCCCAGTAGAAATCCGCACGAGGGGAGTGGTGAGCCTTGCCCACGCATCGGCTTCTTGAGGGGACAGATATCGCGAAACTGCTGCAGCAGGTCCGCGATGAGCATGGTGAAGACGCCAAGATCGTCCGCGCTGAGCGGGTACGCACTGGTGGCCTCGGCGGATTCTTCGCGCGTGAGCACTTCGAACTCGCTGTAGAGATCGATGATGATGACGAGCCGATTGCAGCCAAAGTATCCAAGCAGGAAGCCCGCGCTGAGAACTCGCGGTCAGAGGTCGCCGATGAGCATCCATCTGAGCTCTTCGGTGCTGTCATGAATAAGGAGTTCCGTCGCACGATGGCATCGACCATCACGGCGAACCGCATTCCTGATGATGTCACCGACATCAGCGCTCCAGTCGATGCTCTGGTCAGTTCAACACAGCCTGTCGAAGACAGTTTCACCCCGTCTACTCCGTCCGCTCCAACCGCTTCCCCAAAGCGCGTAGGCAACATCGAGCGAGTCGGCAGTGGGATGCGCAACGTTCGCGAGTTCACCCCTACGCCTGTTGCCACTTCTGCTGGGGCACCGACGAAAGCCGCGGCCCAAACCGAATCCTTGATCACCTCTGATGTTGCAGAGCAATTGCTGGCTGCGGCAGCCTCTGCCGTGGCTGCGGCGGAAGCAACCTCGCGCTCCCTGGACACGGATCATCAGGCATCCCCAACGATGACGATCACTGCTGATAAGCCCATCATGAAGGCAGTGGTCGCACCCGCTGAGATCGCTGCTGACGTCATCACCGAGGTGCTACCTGAGACTCACATCGCTGATGAGGAGCCTGCAAAGGGACGGCACTCAAAGGGTGCGCCGAGGGAGGTTGACGAGACGTCCGCGAATCGTGAGTCATTGCAGCGACCGTTCCTTGGGCTGGCCACCACCAGTGCTATCGACTCAGTCGTTGCGCTCAACTCGGGAGTCCTCGAGTCAGCTGCCGCTGTCACCGGTAAGACGGCTCCCCTGCAGACATGGCTTGGTGAGTCGGATGGTTCCGATCAGCTTCCCTGGCCGCCGCGTCGTCCGGGCGAAGTACTGGTGCTCATCGGCGATGCGATCGCGGCGCTGCACTCGGCTCGGGATATTGCGCGCCATACGCGAATCGGTTCGGCCGCAGTGTTCGTGGTTGCACCGGATCTGCTGCCGGAGTTGGCGGAGGAGCGGCGGATCGCGAATCCGACACACGCCCGTCAGCGTCGGATCGAACTGTCCCAAGCCCCCAGCGCCAGCATTGTTGTGATCGACGCACCACTGACCATGAGTGGGGATCCGATCGCTGCAGAGTGGGTTCGCGACATGGTTGGGGCACTTGATGCCACCGCGGTATGGGCGGTTGTCGATGCGACTCGACGTCCGAAGGATGTGAGGCGTTGGATCGCCGCGATCGGTGGCGTCGATGGCATCGTGGCCCATGATGTTGCGGCAACATCTGAACCGGGTGAGCTGCTCCAGCTGGGCGCACCTGTTGCCTACCTGGATGGAATGCATGCAACAGGTGCCGCATGGCACAGCGTTCATGCTCACGCCCAGGCACTTGAGCGCAATTCACCTGACAGTGCCCCACTTCGTCGATGGACGGAGCGCATGTCATCGTGATGAAGATCGTTTCCGTCCCGGGTGTGGTTATCGCGCTGCTGATCAGTGCCCCCGGACTGATGACGGCGTGGAGTTCTGATTCCGTGGACCTTGTCCCGGTGATGTTCATGTTCATCGTGACGGCCGTGGTGGCCTCGTTCGCCATCACCGGGCTGCAGACGCTGATCAGTGGCTATCGCCGCTCCGCTTTGGCTCGCGCACATCTGCGCAAGCAGCAGGAGCACACTGCCCGACTTGAAGCTGAGCGCCAGCGCCGTATGAGTGCTGCTCAGCCGTCCTAATTCGACGGACAAACCGACCCAGAGTCGTCCTAAGGCCAGTGCCTGCGCTGCCGATAGGGGTTTCATCGCCAACAGGAGGCCCTTGTGTTTGAAGTTGATGAGGTAATCGCGGAATTCCTCGTGGAATCCCATGAGAACTTGGATCAGTTGGATCGTGACCTGGTTGCACTTGAGCGTGAGCCGGGTAATCGCGATCTGGTCGCGAGTATCTTTCGCACCATCCACACGATCAAAGGCACTTGTGGCTTCCTGGCATTCCACCAGCTCGAGGCGGTGACTCACGCCGGGGAGAACCTTCTGGCCCGAATCCGCGATGGCAAGCTGGAGCTCGACGCAGAGCGCGCCAACGTCCTGCTTGCGATGGTGGACGTTGTTAGGACGCTGCTCGGAGAGATCGAGGCCACCGGTGCAGAGGGCGATCATGACCACTCGGCACTTGTCGCGAGGATCAATGCCTCCATGGAGGCAACCTCACCCACTGCCGTCGTGAGCGACACCGCCGCGACTTCAGTCGAGACCGAGTCGCTTGAAACTCAGGTGCCGGCTGACGAGTCGGGCGACCTGGTGGTCACTGCTCCGTCGACCAACCCCGTCGAGTCCCAGTTGGAGGCGCCCAAGCCGGCCGCTCGGGCTAAGCGGGCAACCAGAGCAAAGTCAGCAGCCAAGTCAGCAACGGCCACAGTCGAGGTGGCACAGGTGGAGGCCCCAGTGACAGCACACGCACCCGAGGCACATGCTGAGGAATCCGATGAGCATGATGCCGCCAAACATGATGCGGATGGACGTCGGTCCGTTGCAGATTCGACCCTGCGCGTTGACGTCGATCTTCTCGACACCTTGATGCGGCTGGTCGGCGAACTTGTTCTCACCCGCAACCAGCTGCTCGCGAATTCAAGCCAGATGGATGCCGGCATGATCCGAGCAACCCAGCGACTGAACCTGATCGCCAGTGAGTTGCAGGAGGGTGTCATGAAGACCCGCATGCAGCCGATTGACAACGTCTGGAGCAAACTGCCGCGAGTTGTCCGCGATCTGGGTCAGCAGTGTGGCCGCGAAGTCCGGCTGGAGATGATCGGCCGCGATACCGAACTCGATAAGACGATTCTTGAAGCCGTCAAGGATCCGCTGACACATGTCGTCCGCAATGCGGTGGATCACGGAATCGAGACACCCGATGATCGCATTGCCGCTGGCAAGCCGCGGGAGGGAACGCTGACCCTGCGGGCCTTCCATGAGGGTGGCCAGGTCAATATTGAGATCAGTGATGATGGTGCGGGTATCGATCCGGATCGCATTCTGGCCAAGGCCCTCGAGCGTGGAGTGATCACCCGCGAGGCCGCAGACCGGCTCAGTGAACGAGAGATCCTTCAGCTCATCTTTGCGCCAGGCTTCAGCACCAAGGAGGCTGTCAGCAATGTGAGTGGCCGTGGGGTTGGGATGGACGTCGTCAAGACGAACATCGAGAACATCGGTGGAATCGTCGACATCTCAACCGAACTTGGTCGCGGGACCACTATCCGGATGAAGATTCCGCTCACCCTCGCGATCATCCCAACCGTCACCATCGAATCTGGTGGCGAGCGGTTCGCGATTCCGCAGATTTCCCTGATTGAACTTGTGTCACTCAATGATGAGCAGGGTTCAGCACATATCGAATACCTCTCGGGCGCACCGGTTTATCGACTTCGTGGAAACCTCTTGCCGCTCATCTTCTTCAATGAGCTTCTCTCACTGGAAGATCGCGGTGGTGATGGCCGGACGATTGCGGTTCTTCAGGCCGATGGTCAGCAGTTCGGACTGGTGGTTGACGAAGTCGTTAACACTGAGGAGATCGTCGTCAAGCCACTGTCACAACAGCTCAAGCGAATCTCGGTGTACTCCGGCGCCACAATCCTGGGTGACGGTCGTGTTGCGCTCATCCTCGACGTGCTGGCCCTGGCTGCAATGTCCGGTGTTCTGGCTGGTGACCGTGCAGCGCTCGAAGCTGGCCTTACCGACGTCGACCTGGATGAAGATGAGCAGGCACATCTGCTTGTGCGTCTCGGAGCGGAGCGTCGGATGGCGATTCCATTGGGTGATGTCACCAGACTCGAGGAGTTCCGCACCAGTTCGGTTGAGCACGCGGGTCGACGTGAGGCCGTGCAATACCGCGGCCAGATCCTGCCGCTCATCCGACTCTCGGAGGTATTCGGTGCCATGTCGATGCCGGATAGCGACAACACAATGCATGTGGTCGTCCACACAATCCGAGGCAAGACGATCGGTCTGGTTGTCGACGAGATCCTCGACATCACTACCGGCCCCATGGGGGCACGGGAAGAGTCAACTCAGATGGGATTGGCCGGGTCTGCGGTGGTTCAGGAACGAATCACCGAACTGCTCAAGGTGGCTGAGGCGGTGGCCCTGGCCGATCCGTCACTGGCAGATCTCTTCGAGGAACCAGAGGTGGAGGAGCTTCCAGAGCTTCCGGAGGTACCACCTGCTCCACATGGTCATGGTCGACGTCGGTCAAGTCACTACGCGGGGGTGTGATCGTGCTTCAGTACGCAACGTTCAAGGTGGGCGAGAACACATTCGGAGTGGATGTGCGGGTTGTCCAGGAAGTACTTCGTCCCCACCCGATCACTCGGGTTCCGCTGGCGCCACCAGCGATTGCCGGTCTGATCAACCTGCGTGGCCAGGTGGTCACCGCAGTTGATCTGCGTCAGCGGCTCGGACTGCCACCGAATGACGGTGAGCGGGAGTCAATGAATGTCGTCGCCAGGCTTGGCGACGGCGTTGTCTCACTGCTCGTCGACTCAATCGGTGACGTTATCGAGGTCGATGAGGCCGACTTCGAAGCACCTCCAGAGACCCTGACCGGCCCATCCCGCGGGCTCGTGCTCGGCGCTTACAAGCTGGATTCAACACTCCTGCTTGCACTTGATGTGATTCGTGTCGCCGACATCGACGTCGCGGCCTAGGAGGGGACTTACTGTGCATGCTCTTGTCGTAGATGACTCTCGGGCGATGCGGTCGATCCTGACCCGCATCCTCGGCGAAGCCGGGTTCGACACGATCTCCCAGGCTGGTGACGGACAGGAGGCGCTCGATGTTCTCGCGGCCTCAAGCGATCTCCCCGATATCGCCCTCGTGGACTGGAACATGCCCGTTATGGACGGGCTGACCTTCGTCAGCGAATGTCGATCCAATCCCGAGTACCGTCGTATGACGCTGATGATGGTGACCACCGAAAGTGAGCAGGGGCAGATCGTTCGCGCTCTCGCTGCGGGAGCCCATGAATACGTGATCAAGCCTTTCACCGCCGACGCGATCGTCGACAAGCTGGAGATTCTCGGTATCACTGCGACGCAGGTGTGAGATGCCCAAAGTCAATGTGCTGATTGTTGACGACTCGGCGGTCATTCGACGCCTGGTCTCAACAGTCCTGGAGGGCGATGCCGACATTCATGTCGTCGGTACAGCCAACAATGGTGCGGTCGCCCTTGATCGCATTGCAGATCTGCACCCCGATCTGGTGACCCTGGACGTCGAAATGCCGGTGATGGACGGGCTTACGGCTATGCGGGAGATCCGTCGTCGTTGGCCGAGCCTTCCGGTCATCATGTTCTCCACGCTGACCGAGCGCGGTGCTGCGGCGACGATTGATGCGCTGGTGTCCGGTGCATCGGACTACGTGACGAAGCCCTCGAATGTGGGTAGCTTCGCCGCAGGCGTTGAAGCCGTGAAGAGCCAGCTAGTACCCAAGATCAAGGCACTGTGCCACCGCAGTCTGATTCAGAGCCCACGCCCAACAGCGGCGGGCCACGCGGTGACGACTTCTACCACCCAGGTGACGCGGTCCGCACCGGTTTCCCTGGCGACTCGCACTGCACGCCCACATCGCCCGGACATTCTGGTTATCGGCGCTTCCACGGGTGGCCCAGATGCGCTCTGCACAGTCATGCGAGACATCCCGGCCAATTTCCCCCTGCCGATTGCCATCGTTCAGCACATGCCACCGCTGTTCACCAAGATGTTCGCCGATCGCCTCGACCGAATCTGTGGGCTGTCGGTGAAAGAAGCCGAGGGCGGTGAGGATGTCCGACCGGGCACCGTGTGGGTGGCCCCTGGTGATCATCATCTGGAGCTGCGACGCGAAGGCGGAGGGGTCCGAACCTATCTGTCCAGCGCCCCGCCGGAGAACTATTGCCGACCCGCTGTCGATGTGCTGTTCAGATCCGCTGCACAGATCTATGGCGGGGCCGTTCTGGCCTGTGTTCTCACCGGTATGGGACATGACGGTGGTGTAGGGGCGAAGTCCATTGTGAGTGCCGGTGGAAGTGTCATCGTCCAGGACGAGAAGACGTCCGTGGTGTGGGGGATGCCCGGCACCGTGGCCATGGCCGGCTCAGCCGCCGCAGTACTCCCACTCGATCGGATCGCGGATGCACTCAATCAAGCCGCCCGCTCAAACGCCTTGGTAGGTACCCCATGAGTATTTCCGCTACGGACTTCAACTTTGTGCGCGAACTGGCTCTGACCAAGGCGGCCATCGTACTTGAGCCGGGCAAGGAGTATCTGGTGGAGTCACGGCTGACTCCGATCGCTCGTCAGATTGGTGTGCAGGACGCCTCAGCGCTGGTCCAGCGCCTGCGCCGCGGTGGTGAGGCACAGCTGCAGGCGCAGGTGGTGGATGCTCTGACCACGAATGAAACGTCCTGGTTCCGTGATCGCCATCCATTCGATGCACTCGGCAAGTTCATGATCCCCGAGCTCATCGAATCTCGTCGTGCCACCCGCACGATCTCCATCTGGTCCGCAGCCTGCTCGAGTGGGCAGGAGCCGTACTCGATTGCTATGACTCTGCTGGATGTTCCGGCCCTCGCCGGCTGGAACATCAGAATCACTGCGACGGATCTGTCCGGAGAGATGCTCACCCGTGCCCGTGAGGGGCACTACAGCCAGCTCGAGATCAACCGCGGACTCCCTGCCACCCACCTCGTTCGCCACTTCGATCGCGCAGGTACCGGTTGGCGAGTCAATGAGCAGCTCCGTCGCATGGTCACCTTCGAATCGCACAACCTGTTGAACGCACCTCCTCTGGGAGGGCCCTTCGACATTGTTTTCATTCGAAATGTCCTCATCTATTTCTCTCCGGCGACGAAGAGTGAAGTACTGGCAAAAGTCCGTCGAGCACTGCGGCCTGATGGGTTCGTGGTTCTGGGCGGTGCAGAGACATCGTTGGGTATTGACGACCAACTCGTACGTACCGAGATTGCACGGTCATCGGTCTACCGGCTGAAGCGGTAGAAGGCTGGATTAGGAGTAAGTACATGAGTCAGACCTTTGAAGCGAGCCTGTCCGGTGATCCGGCCGAGGCGATTTCGCCAGATGAGTTGAACGAGGCATTGGGTGAAGTGCTGGGCTCACTGGGCCTGGAGTCCTTCCCTATCGATCCGGATGCCGTGGGAGACCTCGGGGTATCGGGCTCGGTCACCATCTCCGGTGAATGGAACGGAGCAGTCCAGATGGAGCTGACCGATACCTCTCAGAAGGGCACGGCGGCGGCGATGTTCATGCTGGATCCAGAGATCCTCTCGGATGAGGAGATCGTGGACGCCGTTGGCGAGCTGGTCAACATGGTCGGTGGCGGGATCAAGGGCATGCTGCCCGAGCCCAGTCGACTGTCATTGCCCACCGTCGTTCAGGGCCATGACCTACATCTGTCGTTCCCTGGGATGGCACCGATCCTTCGATATGGGCGGGCCAGTGAGACCGGACCGATCACCGTAACCGTGTGGGCTGAAAGCTCAGACTCCTGAAGACCCGACGAAAATTCGCAAAGAGCAGACGAGGACAAAGACCATGCACATCCTAGTTGTTGATGACAGCAAGGTGATGCGCAGCATCGTTACCCGGACGCTGCGTCAGGCCGGCTTCGATTCCTATGACATCAAGGAGGCTGATAACGGCCGCGCCGGTCTTGATGCGGCGCTCGCCGAGCCGCCCCTCTTGGTGCTCTCGGACTGGAACATGCCGGAGATGAGTGGAATCGAGTTCCTGACAGGTCTGCGCAGTGCTGGCTCAACGGTTCCCTTCGGATTTGTGACCTCGGAGGGCTCCGATGAGATGCGAGGTCGAGCGGAGTCGGCTGGTGCCGCGTTCCTAATCGCCAAGCCCTTCACAGCCGACACCTTCAGAGATGCCCTCGCGGAGGTGCTGTCATGAATGTCAAGACAATCCCCGCACCGAAATACGTCAAGGACACTTTGACGGGGATTGCTGACAAGCAGATCGAGATCTCCAATGGGCGACCAATTCCGGTCTCCGCTGATTCAGACACCTACGTCGGCATCTACACCAATGATCATCTCAAGATCGGTGCGATCATGGTGCTGGACCTTTCCCTGGCCGGATGGTTGTCAGCTGCTCTGTGCGTGATGCCCGCCGGTGGTGTCCAGGAGGCAGTTGAGCGGCGGATACTTCCGGCGACAGTGGTTGAAGCAATACCAGAGGTGTTCAACATGTCGGCGGGGATTTTCAACTATCCCGGTGGCCAGCACCTGAAGTTGTATCAGACCGTTGAGCCTGGCACCCCACCGCCACTGGATGTGCTGGCACTCGCAAATTCACTTGGTCGCAGACTGGATCTACATGTCACCGTGCCTGGTTACGGTGACGGATACCTGTCGATTGTGCTGGCGCCCTAGCACATTGGTCCTGAAATGAACATTGCCCCGGGCTTCGGCTCGGGGCAATCTGCTGTCGGGATCAGTCCGTCTTTTTGCGCAGTGATGCAGCGAATGAGGATGCCTCTTCCGCTGAGACCGTGGCGCCTCGGTTTGCATCAGCAATCTGCTCGTACACTTCCTGCCGATGTACAACCACATTTCGTGGGGCATCGATACCCAGACGGATCACATCGCCCCGGACTTCAAGGACGGTGATGGTGACGTCGTTCCCGATGACGATGCTCTCGCCGGTCCGTCGGCTCAGTACTAACACAGGCCTAGTCTACGGCTGGAGATGCCAGTGGTGCACGTAATGGCAGATTTATGTCGTCCAGGACCACTTGGGCACCCTTGCGCTTGGTGGAGTTCACAATCACGGGTGCGGCAAGGTTTGCTGTAGAGGACGGCAGATCAGCACCAACCGTGACGATCAGAAGCACCAGGGCATCATTGGCGTCGGTCAGTTCGAGCAGATCAGCGACGTCATCGTTGATCTCGGGCGCGTAGTCCGGGAAGAAGCTGAATGAAGGCACGGTGACAAAACGCGTGCCACTTCCATCGAGGGCGTGCAGGTCGAAGACCGAGCCGAGGTCGTCAAGACGTACCAGGGCCCACTGCTGAATCTGAGGGAAGCCGGGAATCCCGTCCGCGAAGTGCACAACCGGCACTTCCTCAGACTCGGCCACGCCGAGATCGGTCATCAGTTCCTCCCGATCAACTGTGTGCTGGCGAACCGGTGCCTTCGTTTCGTCAACATCTACTGTCACTGACATTAGTCCATCCTCGTCATCTGGTTGCTCAACGTTGGTACGTCAGCGAAGGAAGTCAACCAACGAGGGTTGGACGATGCTGGCGGTTGATTTGAGGGCTGCCTGATACGCCGCCTGTTGAAGACTGATGTTCATCAGCGTCTTCGGCAGGTCGACATCCTCGATCCCCGAGAGGGACGACTTCAGGTCCAACTGCTTGGAATCGGAGTTCTGGCGTACCTGGTCGACCCGGTTGTAGCGCGCACCGACATCGGCAAGCTTGGTGACGATGTTGGACGAATGTGCATCAAGGGATGTCAGGTTGCTGGCCAAAGCAGTTGTGTTGCCACTCTGCAGGTTCGTTGCGATCGTCGAGAGCAGAGTGAAGACATCACTGCCGGTGGAGTCATCACCGAAGACGTCACGGCCGTTCACGTCAACTCGAACGCTGTTGCCTGCGTTGATGGTGCGGGAGACGGCAACGCTGTCGCCCTGGAAGGTGCCGCTCGAGGAATAGGCCGTTGCCGAGGCTGTCGTCCCTCCAAAGACCGGTCGACCGAGGTAATTGGTGTTGGCATCACCGATGAGGGTGTCTCGAAGTGAGGTGACCTCAGTGGCCAGGGCCTGCAGACTCTGCGGTGAGTTCGAGCCGGACGACATGCCCTGAACCACCAGATCGCGAACGCGCCGAAGGGTTGAGTTGGCCGATGTCAGCGCTGTGTCCAGATTGCCAAGCCATCCCACCCCGTCGTTGGCATTGCGTGCCCACTGCTCCTGGCGGGAGATCTCGCCACGGAGTTGGAGTGCCGAGACGGTACCCGCAGGATCGTCGCTGGGCTGAGTGATCACCTTGCCGCTGGACACCTCCTGCTGAAGGCGGGTAAGCGCAGCCTGGTTTGACTCGAGACCGGCCAGGGTGCGAGCTGCCGTCATTCGCTGGGTTATGCGCATGCCATCCATGTGTTACCTCGCGTTATCGTCCGGCCAGACCGGTGCGGTTGATGAGAGTGTCCAAGAGCTGGTCGACGGCAGTGAGTACCCGTCCGGAGGCTTCGTAGGCTCGCTGATATGTGACGAGGTTGGTCATCTCCTCATCGACGCTGACTCCAGTCGTTGACTCCCGAGCATCGTCTACCTGATTGGTCACGTTGTTCTGCGTTGTTGACCGCAGGGTTGCATTGGATGATGCGATTCCGAGATTCACGACGAGTGAGTGGTAGGTCGCATTCGCACCGGTGGTGGCACCACCGAGAGCTGATAGTGCGTCGGCGTTGCTGCCGTCCCGAGATGGACCGGCGGTGCCAGGTGGTTGACGGGACGCAGCAAGCAGCAGCGGATCGGTGATCGCAACGGAGATATCTGCAGCGGAGGTGCCAGAGAAGAATGCACCGCCCGGGTTCCCGTTGGCATCGTACGTTGGATTTGTCGCGCTGGAGGAATGGAGGGCATTCACGCTCGAGATGAGTTGTGCTGCAACGTCATCCAGCTTGGACTTCCAGGTTGGAATGATGGTGTTGATCGTGTCGAGAATGCCTGCGGCCGTACCACCGGTCACGCTGACGGTGCTGCCATCCTTGTCCCAGGTGAGGTGGGTTCCGCTGGGATCGGTGGTTGCACTGACCGTCGCGGCAACACTTCCGCGCACGATGGTGGTGCCGCCGAGGTAGACGCCCATACTGCCGTCGGAATCTGTGCGCGCCTGACCGCCAACAAGTTGCGCAAGAGTGTCGGCCAGCTTGTCCCGCTGATCGAGGAGTTCGTTCACCGGCGTTCCGCCATGTCCACCCTGCAGGATCGCGGTATTCAGGGCTGCGAGATTGGCTGCCGTGGTGTTGATCTGCGTCGTGAGGGCCTTGAGCTTCTCAATGTTGTTGCTGCTCAGCTGATCCAGTGACGTGCTGGTCTGGTTGAGCCAGGTAGTCACTGTGTTGGCCTTGGCGAGCACCTGTGATCGAGCGGCAGGGTCGCTCGGGTTGTTCGCTACGTCACCGAAACCGCTCCACATGGAATCCAACATGCTCTGCAGGCCATTGGAGCTTGGCTCTGGAAACAGCGACTCAATTTGGCTCAGGGTGTCGGCAGTGGCGCTGAGAGTGCCCTGATTTGCGTGTGCATCACGGGAGCGGATGTCCTGAAACGCATCCCGCAGTCGCTGGATATCAGCAATCCGAACCCCGCCGTTACTACCGTCGTACTTGGCCCAGATGGCCGGCTGGGTCGGGGCGCCTATCGCCTCGGAGACAACGCGCTGGCGGGTGTATCCGGCGGTATTGGCATTGGCCACGTTCTGACCCGTGACATCCATCCCGCGACGGGCAGCCATCAACCCTGAAAGAGCCAGATTGAGGGTTGAGAAGTCGCTCATCTCAGAGCTCACCGTCCACGAGGACGTGGCGGCGCTTGGGTGCATCCCGCCGGCCACGTGCTTCGTAGGTTGAGGTGGAGATGCTGTCTTCCAGGCTCTCCAAGAGGGGAAGGGCCGCCGATTGGGCACTTCTTACAAGATCCTTGTTGGCACTTCCTGCAGTCTCGATCCGGGATGCGAGATCCAGAAATGCCTTGTGATGATCGCGCAGGATATCCGCCCACGGCTGAGGGGCTGCGTTAGCGATGCTCCGCAGACTCGGCTGAGTGCCAAGACCAAGTTCGGTACCAACCTCTTCCACTGCGATTGCCCGGCGGAGCTCGGCCTGACCCAGCACCTCAACGACAGCATCGACCTCGCGCGCAGCAACGGCGAGCCATTCGGTACGTCCGGTGGTCAGCATGAGCTGCTGGGTCTGCAACTTGTAGAGCAGCAGTTCCAGCACTTCACGTTCACGCCAGAGCAGAGTCGAGAGATCGTTGAGGCTCATCGGTGAACACCATCTTGGGCAATCGTCATACTCGCCCATCGTCAACGGGTCATCGATCCTGAATGTTTTGCCGTGCTCACTCACTCCACCACTGGAGTTGTTTGGGCCGTTTCGGGCATGGGATTGGACCGATCGGGGGACATCGGTTCGTCGGAGTTGCAGGGTGTGAGAGCAGCCCACCATAGTTGCGATCTCAGCCAAACCTCAAGGTTTCCTCCCAAGACGCATCGTTGAATCAAAAAAAACCCAAGGAATTCGCGATTTTGGCTCAAGAGAAACTCAAGGTCGACCGAGAAGTGATCTACAACACCATAACGACCACATGACCCGAACGTCCGGCCCCAGGGCCACTCGCAGGATGCAGAGCCACGACACGGAAGACATCGCCCACAGGTTATTCCTGACATCTGTTCGGTCACCGAGCAGGCGCTTGTGAAGGGGAAGTATATGAGCGACGCAACACCGGGAACTCCCGACGAGTTGATCGAGTCCCACATCCCGCTGGTCGGCCACATTGTGGCTGAGGTGGCCTCCCGTCTCCC
>CAXBQZ010000070.1:0-15762 GCA_963978055.1 uncultured bacterium | reverse complement strand
ACGGCTTGGAAAAGCAGCTTGCGGGTACTCCGGGAACCATTGAATTCCAGCGTGGGTGGCACGGCACAGCAATCCCAACAACCACAACGACCGGCACGGAGCCCGTTGCTGGCACGAGCGTCACACTCACTCTTGATCGCGATGTTCAGTGGGTGGCTCAGAACGCGATTGCCGAACGGGTCAAGTTCGCCCGTGCGGACAGCGGAACAGTTGTGGTGATGAACCCGAAGACAGGACAGATCTACGCACTAGCCACAGTGCCGACCTTTGATCCCAACAAACCGGCAGAGGCAGTTCAGGCTGATATCGGGAATCGCGCTCTGTCACAGGTATTTGAGCCAGGTTCCACAAGTAAGGTGATGACTCTTGCTGCGGTGATCGAACAGCACAAGGCGACACCGCTGACCAAGCTGGTGATACCGCCAGTCCTCGTCCGTCCCGGCAAGACCTACCACGATCACGACAAGCACGGGATCGAGCATCTGACCCTCAACGGAGTGCTCGCCAAGTCGAGCAATATCGGGACCATCCTTGCTGCTGAGCGAATCGGTGGACCGATGCTGTACAACTACCTGAAGAAGTTCGGCATTGGTTCGCCTACCGGACTTCAATTCCCGGGTGAGAGCCATGGATACGTCCCAGACCCCGCTCACTGGTCAGCCACATCGTTCGGCACGATCGCATTCGGCCAGGGTTTGAGCATGAATGCTGTTCAGGCAGCCTCCATCTACTCGACGATCGCAAATGACGGAGTGCGTGTCTCGCCGACGCTGATTTCCGGCTACACCGGCGCAGATGGTCGATTCCAGGCTGCGGCTCCTGCCGCCTCCCGCCGCGTCGTCAGTGTGGCCACCGCTCGAACAATGCGCATGATGCTCGAATCCGTTGTCTCAGACGAGGGAACGGCACCCATGGCGGCGATTCCCGGATATCGGGTGGCTGGCAAGACAGGAACTGCCGATCGTGCCAACCCGGATGCTCACGGCTCACGCTATAAGGGATTCACGTCGTCCTTCATTGGATTCGCGCCCGCCGACAACCCCACACTTGTTGTTGCTGTGATCTTGGACAATCCCCGCAATGGTCACTATGGCGGTGTACTTGCCGGCCCAGTGTTCAAGCGAGTGATGACATACAGCCTCGAGCATTTCCGAGTTCCGCCGACCAATGTGACGCGACCGCAGATCCCAGTCACCTGGTAAACACCGGATAGGCTCAGATCGTGTCCATCGGCCCCCGACCACGCATCACAGGGGTGGCCCTGTCTGCGCTTGTCTCGTCACTCGAACTGGCCGTTATCGCAAACTGGGAATCCGACCCGATCGTCACCGGAATCACCCATGATTCGCGCCAGATTCATCCTGGCGACCTCTACGCTGCGCTGCCAGGGTTCAACACCCATGGTGCGAACTTTGCACAATCTGCTGTCCACGCCGGTGCGGTCGCGATCATCACCGATGAGGTCGGCCTTGAGACTGCAGCGGCCACCGGCGTTCCGGTGGTGCTCGCTGCACATCCTCGAGAGCGGGTGGGTGAACTGGCCGACACGATCTACGAGTCTCCGTCGAGAGATCTGATCGTGGTTGGTATCACCGGCACGAATGGCAAAACGACCACCAGTTTCTTGCTCGATTCGGCTTTCCGTGCGGCTGGGTTCACCACCGGAGTCATTGGAACCGTGGGCACCCGGATTGGTGATGACTTCATCCCGACCACTCGGACCACCCCTGAGGCAACCGATGTGCACGCCCTCCTGGCTCTGATGCGTGAGTCAGGGGTGCGAGCGGTTGCAATGGAAGTCAGCTCTCATGCGCTTAGGCTGGGGCGAGTGGACGGAGTGCGATTCGCGGCCGTGTGCTTCACCAATCTGACTGAGGATCACCTCGACTTTCACGCGGACATGTATGACTACTTCGATGCCAAGGCATCCCTGTTCATGCCGGAGCGGGCCGGTCGAGCAGTGGTCTGTGTCGACGACGATTGGGGTCGAGATCTGGTCGTGTTGTGCGAACAGCGTGGCCTTGCGGTATCCACCTTCGGGCTGAACCCATCGGCCGATGTCAGTGCCGAGGGGATCACCACGATTCCCGGTGGATCGAAGGTGAGTGTTCGACGATCGAAGGGTCAGGAGTTATCGATCACCGTCCACCTGCCGGGGGCGTTCAACGTCGTCAACGCCTTGGGTGCCTTGCAGTGTGCACTTTCCGTCGGAGTTGACCTGCGCGATGCGGCCGCAGGGATCACCGACTGTGGTGGTGTGCCAGGACGGATGGAACGCATCATCGATCCGCGTGGGGTTGATGGAGTGGTTGCTCTGGTCGACTACGCACATACGCCCGATGCTGTTGAGCGTGCGATCGAGGCCGTGCGTGCAGGCACCCGCGGCCGCGTCATAGCCGTTCTCGGGGCAGGGGGCGATCGCGATCGGGCCAAACGCCCGCTGATGGGGAGTGCAGCCTCGCGACTTGCGGATGTGGTGATCGTGACCGATGACAATCCGCGTTCCGAGGCTCCTGCTGACATTCGCTCTTCAGTTCTGGAAGGTGCACGGTTGTCTGGTGGGGGAGAGGTTCACGAGTTGGGGGACCGACGGGCAGCGATCACGTTGGCCGTGCAGATAGCCGAGGCTGGTGATGTGGTCCTTGTTCTGGGTAAGGGGCATGAACAGGGCCAGGAGATCGACGGAGTCATCTCGCCCTTCGATGATCGAGTCGTGCTGGCAGAGGTGCTCGCCGGTGTCAGCTCATCGGGGAATCACGAGCGGGACGGTGTGCGGTGATCGCACTCACGATTCAGGACATAGTCTCAATAGTTCAGGGTCAACCCTCTGCCGGATGTGATCTGCGTTCCGTGGTGAGCGGTGAGGTCAGGATCGACTCGCGCATCATTCGGCCAGGGGATCTGTTTATTGCCATTCCAGGTGAGACTTTCGATGGACATGATTTCACCGATCAGGCGCTCTTTTCGGGTGCGGTGGCTGCCGTTGTCTCTCGTCCCGTTTCCGGACCACACATCTTGGTGGACGATCCGATCGTTGCCCTAGGTCTACTTGCCTCCGGTGTTGTCTCCCGGCTCCCGGACTTGACCACAATCGCCCTCACCGGATCGTCGGGGAAAACAAGCACCAAGGACCTTCTGGCCCAAGTGATGCCAGCTCTAGGGCCGACGGTTGCCCCGCTCGGATCCTTCAACAACGAGACAGGGCTACCCCTCACAGCTCTTGGAGTGGATAAGGCAACCCGCTTCCTCATCGCAGAGATGGGGGCACGTGGACTGGGCCATATCGCCTACCTGTGTCGGAGCACCCCGCCCGACATCGGGATCGTGCTCAACGTCGGTCATGCCCATGTGGGGGAGTTCGGCTCGCGTGAGGTCATCGCGCAGGCAAAGGGCGAGATCGTTGAGGCGCTGAGTGATGACGGGGTTGCCATCCTGAACGAGGATGACGATTTTGTGCGAGACATGCGAAGCCGTACCAGGGCGCGAGTTATTACCTTCGGTCGGGCTGAGACGGCCGATATTCGAGTGTCCGATGTGGTGGTGGCCCCGGACGGAACCTCGAGCTTCACCGTTCGCGTCGGCGATGAGAGCGTTCCGGTGGTGCTTCCCCTCGTTGGTGAGCATCACGTACTCAACGCTGCGGCTGTCGTGGCCGTAGGGACAGCACTTGGGGCGCCTTTGACCATGCTAGCGCAGGAACTTGGTCGGGTTCGGGCCTTGAGCCGCTGGCGGATGGAGGTGACCACAACTCCCGACAACGTCACCGTCATCAATGATGCGTACAACGCAAATCCGGAGTCGGTCGCTGCCGGACTGAGAGCCCTGGTATCCATCGCGCACGGACAGTCCGGACAGATTTCCGCGACTCGCCGATCGTTTGCAGTTCTCGGAGAGATGCGGGAGTTGGGAGAATCCTCACAAGCCGCCCATGAGGGGATTGGCCAGCTCACCGTTGAGCTGGGCATTGGGCAGGTGATTGTTGTTGGTGCGGCTGCTTCGGCAATCGCTGAGGCTCGGAGTGCTGCTGGTATGTCAGGGACAACCACGATGGTTGCCAGTCCGGAAGAGGCGATAGCCGTTCTGCAGGCGTCCCTGCACAGTGACGACGTTGTGTTGATCAAGGCCTCGAGAGCCGTTGGTCTTGAAGTAGTAGCGACAGCACTCATGGAGACGCAGGAATGAGGCTCATCTTCATCGGCTCGGTCACTGCTTTCTTTATCGCGATTCTCGGCACTCCGCTCCTGATCAAATTCCTACGTCAGCACGGGTACGCCCAGGCGATCCGGGTTTCGACGGCAGATGAGCCCTATCCCGAGCATCAGGGGAAGAAGGGGACCCCCTCGATGGGCGGGCTGGCGATTCTGGGCGGACTCATCATCGGGTACCTGCTCGCACACCTGCTCATCTGGCGCCTGCCGTCGGTCTCGGGTCTCCTGGCGCTGTTCCTCACCTGCGGACTTGGTGTTGTGGGGATTGCAGATGACTATCTGAAGATCTTCAAACAGCGAAGTACGGGAGTGCGTGCGCGAACCAAGCTCATCGGACAGGCAGCTGTGGCACTGTCGTTTGGTGTGCTGTCGATTCAGTTTGCCGATCAGTACGGGCGCACCCCCGCATCGCAGGCGATATCTCTTTTCCGAGATACGGGCATCGTCCTGCCGACAGCTGTCTTCTTGATCTGGGTCTGGTTTCTCATCACCGGAACCACGAATGCAGTCAACCTCACTGATGGGCTCGACGGATTGGCGGCCGGTGCGTCGGTCATGACCTTCGGTGCGTACACCATCACCTGTGTCTGGCAGCAGGGACAGAACTGCGAATTCGGCCAGTTCGCGCGCTGCTATGACGTTCGTGATCCACTGGATCTCGCGGTCTTTGCAGCCGCAGCGGCCGGGGCGTGCTTTGGATTCCTCTGGTGGAATACCTCACCTGCCAAGATCTTCATGGGTGACACGGGATCCCTATCCCTCGGCGGGGCTATCGCCGCACTTGCAATCCTGTCTCGCACCGAGCTTCTACTGCCACTGTTTGCTGGCCTCTTCGTCATTGTCGCGCTGTCGGTAATTGGCCAGGTTGGAAGTTTCAAACTCACCGGCAAGCGGATGTTTCGGATGGCTCCACTTCACCATCACTTTGAGATGCTCGGTTGGCCCGAGGTTCAGATCGTCGTGCGCTTTTGGATCATCCAGGGACTTTTCGTCGCGGCTGGTGTCGGCCTGTTCTATGCCGAATGGGTTCGTCAGTGAGCCCGGTAGATGTCTCGGACTACAACCGCACCTCTGATTGGACGAGTGTTCATGTGGTTGTTGCCGGCATCGGGGTGGCGGGTTTCGCCTGCGCTGATCAGTTGCTGCACCTTGGCGCCAAAGTAACGGTTGTCGACTCTGCTGATGGTGATCGCCAGCGGGAGCGGGCGGAGATCCTCGAGGTTGTGGGCGCACAGGTCCGCCTCGGCAACGCAGATGACCTGCCCGAGAGCATCGACGTCCTCATCGTTTCACCAGGTCTGCCGCCCGGGGCACCGATCATCCTGGCTGCTCTCGAGCGGGGAATTCCGGTCTGGGGTGAACTTGAGTTGGCATGGCGGTTGCGGGGCGAGAACCCGGCGGCATGGCTCTTCGTCACTGGGACGAATGGCAAGACAACAACCACTCTGATGCTCGAATCCATTCTGCGCGCCGCTGGGCTCCGGACGGCCTCGGTGGGGAACATAGGTGTCTCACTTGTTGATGCGGTGATGGATCCAATCGGCTTCGATGTGCTGGCCGTGGAGGTTGGCGCTCCGCAACTCCCGTTCCTGTTCTCAGCCAGTCCACTTGCATCCGTCTGCCTGAATCTTGCACCTGATCACGTCGACCTGTTTGGTTCGTTCGAGGCGTATCGCGATGCCAAGGCGCGTATCTACCGAAATACGCAAGTTGCTGCTGTCTACAACGTGGCAGATCCGGAGACCGAGCATATGGTCGTGGAAGCCGACGTGATCGAGGGGTGCCGAGCCATCGGATTCACCCTGGGAGTGCCGGGCCGGTCAATGCTGGGAGTTGTAGATGACCTTCTGGTTGACCGCGCATTCATCGAGAATCGCGCAGACTCCGCTCTTGAACTTGGCTCGGTTGAACTGGTTCAGCCGTTTGCGCCCCACAACGTGGCCAATGCGCTCGCAGCCACAGCCCTCGCTCGAGCATACGGGGTGCCTGCCTCTGCTGTAGCGCTTGGCCTCGAGACGTTTCAGGCCGCTGGTCATCGCATCGCCACCGTCGCAGATCACGACGGTATCCGATGGGTCGATGATTCCAAGGCCACCAACTGCCACGCCGCTCAGACCTCACTCCTGGCATATGACTCGGTGATCTGGATTGCCGGTGGAATGGCCAAGGGCCAGGACTTCGATGAATTGGTTCAACTTACGGCCAACCACATCAAGGGCGTAATTCTGCTGGGCGTTGATCGGGAGAAGATTCGCTCAGCTCTCCTGCGACACGCCCCTGATGTCCCCATTGTTGAGGTTGGGCGGACGGACACTGGTGCAATGGACGATGTTGTGCGCGCCGCTGCTGACATGGCGCATGCTGGCGACACCGTCCTCTTGGCACCCGGGTGCGCCTCCTGGGACATGTTCCGCGACTATGCACAGCGTGGCGATTCCTTTGCCGACGCCATCAGCAGACTGGTCCTGCCATGACGCAGACTCTCGCACCGCAACTGGAAACCTCACCGCGTCGTGAGCACCCGATGACCACGTACTACCTGCTTCTGGGAGCGACGGTCGTGCTTCTGTTGCTCGGGCTTGCGATGGTGCTCTCAGCCTCGACGATCGTGAGCTACAACGAGACCGGGTCTGCCTACACCCTGTGGTTCCGGCAGGTGATGTTCGCAGTTGTCGGCGTGATAGCGATGTTCGCTGCGTCGCGGATGCCAGTGAGCACCTATCGAAAGTTGGCCTATCCGCTCTTGATATTCGCCCTGCTAACCCTTGTGTTTGTTCTACTCAAGGGCCACTCGGTCGCGGGACAGAAGAACTGGATCGTCCTCTACGGCCCGTTCCGGTTCCAGCCGAGTGAGGTAGGCAAGCTGGCGTTCGTCCTGTGGTCGGGCGATCTCATGACGCGCAAACGCAATGTGCTCAATCAGTGGAAGCATCTTCTGATTCCCGTCGTGCCGGTCGGCTTGCTGCTGGTGCTTCTGGTTCTGGCTGAAGGAGATTTCGGCACTGCCATGATCATCATTCCGATGATTGCAGCAGTACTTCTGGTCAATGGGGCTCCACTGAGGATCTTTGGTCTTGGAGCGGTCGGAGCTATTGGCTTGGTTGCGGTTCAGAGCCTGACCAAGGGCTACCGGATGAACAGATATCAGGCCTGGCTGCACCCAGAGCAGGCGGCCAATGATGGCGGCTATCAGGTCCTGCACGCCCGTGCGGCAATGGGCAGCGGGGGCTGGTTCGGTATGGGGCTTGGCGCATCACGGGAGAAGTGGGTCGGACTGCCGGAGGCACACACGGACTTCATCTACGCCGTGGTGGGTGAGGAACTGGGACTCTTTGGATCCCTCATGGTCATCGGACTCTTCACTGCAATCGTGATTGCAGGCCTCCGCATGGCGCGCCGGACCTCCGATACGTTCGTACGGACGGCGTCGGCTGCTGCGGTCGCCTGGATCTTCACCCAAGCCTTTCTCAATCTCGGTGCGGTTCTGCAGCTGATCCCCATCACGGGTGTGCCACTTCCGCTGGTGTCCTATGGCGGGTCGTCGCTAGTGCCTACGCTGTTTGTTCTCGGAATGTTGATGTCGTTTGCCCGCGCCGAGGCCGGGCGTCAACCGGTCGAGCGATCTTCCTCACGGGCACGGTGACCCGTGCATGTCCTTTTGGCCGGGGGCGGAACCGCCGGGCATATCGAGCCATCGTTGAATCTTGCCGACTGCCTGGTTCGTCACGATCCAGACGTTCAGATCTCGGCACTGGGGACTGAGCGTGGGCTTGAGACGAGGTTGGTCCCGGAACGTGGATACGATCTTCGGCTGATCACCGCATCGCCCATGCCTCGCCGGCTGAGTGGGGATCTGGTCAGGCTGCCAACCCGGGTCCGACAGTCAATCCGAGATGTTCAACGAGTACTCGAGCAGACCAAGGCTGATGTCCTCGTGGGGTTCGGTGGCTACGTCTCCTTGCCTGCGTATCTTGCCGCTCGAGGGCGAACACCGATCGTTATTCATGAAGCGAATGCACGGCCAGGTCTGGCCAACCGAGTCGGTGCACGGTTCACCTCCTATGTTGCTTCGGCCGTGCCCGATGCAATCAGCGGCGCACAGCACATCGGATTACCACTGCGGCGCGCCATCGCCACCCTGGACAGGGCAGCCATCCGCCAGCAAGCCCGTGAGCATTTCGGACTGGCCCCGGACTTGCCGACACTGTTCGTGTTCGGTGGTTCCCAGGGTGCTCGCAGCCTCAATAAGGCGATCGTGGACGCTGCACCTGCCCTGACGTCAGCGGGGGTGCAGATCCTTCACTCGGCAGGTGAACGCAACGATGATCAGCGTCCGACCGCTGCTCTTGGCTCGGCCCCGTATGTGGGTTTGCGGTACATCGATCGGATGGATCTGGCCTATGCGGCTGCCGATGTCGCACTGTGCAGGGCCGGGGCAATGACCTGTGCTGAACTTGCCGCCGTGGGATTACCGGCCGTGTATGTCCCACTCCCGATCGGCAACGGCGAGCAGCGACTCAACGCCCTTCCTGTCGTCGGCGCCGGCGGTGGTTTGATCATCGATGATGCATCGCTGACTGGTGAGTGGATTGCAGACAACGTTCGCCCACTCCTGCTGGATGTGGATCAGCGACGCGAGATGGAAATCGCCGCAGCCTCCCACGGTCAGCGCGATGCTGACGAGAGACTACGTCTATTGGTTCTGGACGCGATCGCGGGTGTTGATCTCTCGCGATCGAGATAGGGATGACATGAACGACGCGGGTGATCACCTGACTTCTCTGGGACGGGTGCACGTCATGGGGATCGGTGGGGCCGGCATGTCGGGTATTTCCCGCATCCTGGTTGCGCGCGGGGTGCAGGTGAGCGGCTGTGACGCCAAGGACTCACGACGCGTGGCGGCACTTTCTGCGATCGGTGTCGATGTCCACATCGGGCACAGTGCAGACCATGTACCGGATGTGGACACCATGGTGGTCTCCACGGCAATTCCGTCGGCCAACCCCGAACTCGCGGCTGCTCGTGAACGCGGCATCAGGGTCATGAGCCGAGCAGATGCCCTGGCCGCAATCATGGATGGTCATCGCGGGATCGCGGTTGCTGGCACACATGGGAAGACCACCACCACATCGATGCTCACGATTGCGCTGCAGGCCTGCGGAGCAGACCCGTCCTTCGCGATCGGCAGTGAACTCAATGAGAGTGGTAGCAATGCATACCTCGGCACCGGAGCTGAATTCGTTGCGGAGGCCGATGAGAGTGACGGGGCGTTCCTGGCCCTGCCGGCCTCTGCCGGAATTGTGACGAACGTCGAGCCAGACCACCTCGACTACTGGAAGACCTTCGATGCGATTGAGGCGGCCTTCCTCGACTTCTGCGTCGCGATCAAGAATCGCGGTGGCTTCGTCACCATATGCGTCGACGATGAGGGTGGGGCCAGACTCGCAACCAGCGCGCGCCAGGCCGGTGTGGACGTGCGAACGTACGGTGTCTCGCCGGAGGCTGACTTCCGAGTTGAAATGCTCGGTGTTGGTGATCGCGGCTGGCGCTTTGATGTGATCGCCCATGGTGTCCGTCTGGGGATGGTTGAACTGGCCGTGCCGGGTAGGCACAACGCCCTCAACGCCACTGCGGCCCTCGTGACGGGGATGGGACTTGGCTACAGCTCCACTGACCTCCGTGCCGGTTTGGCAGGGTTCAGTGGAACCCGTCGCCGGTTCGACTACCGGGGCAGTGCGGACGGGGTGCGTGTCTACGATGACTACGCCCATCACCCGACAGAGATTGCGGCCACCCTGCGAGCAATGCGCGAGGTGATCGGAGGTGGCCAACTGGTCGTGGCGTTCCAAGCACACCACTACTACCGCACAGCGATGTTCGTGAAGGAATTCGGTGAGGCCCTCGGGTTGGCCGATCAGGTGGTTGTCCTAGAGGTATTCGCTCCGGGTGAGGAGGCGATCCCAGGTGCGTCAGGGGTAGCTATGGCCTCCCATGTACCCCTACCACCTGAGCGAGTGGTGTTCGAGCCCTCATGGAGCCGGGTGGCTCAGCACTTGGCCGACCGTGCCAGACCGGGCGATGTGGTGATGACTCTTGGTGCCGGTGATATTGCGATGATTGGCGCCGAGGTGCTTGACCTGCTCAGGCTTCGAGAGGTGATCACTTCATGACGGTCATCGACAAAGCGGATCGCTTCACTGCAGAGCAGTCGACAACCCCGTGGCGGCGCTGGGCGATTCTGGGTGCACTGGTGGGTGCCTTGATCGCAGGTATCTATGCCGTCTACTTCTCCTCATTGCTGACCGTTCGACAAGAACGCGTCCTTGGAGCGGTCCACGTTAGTGCGGATGCGGTTCGACAAGCGGCGGCGGTTGCCCCCGGGATTCAACTCGCCCGGGTCGACACCAATGCTGTTGCTGACCGCGTGGGCGCTCTGGGCTGGGTTCAGTCCGTCGAGGTTCGACGTGGCTGGCCCAATGTGCTTGTCATCGTTGTCACCGAACGCACGCCCGTGGCTGTGGTTCCTGTCGGCCAGGTCTTCAGCTTCGTAGATGGATCAGGAACGATCTTCGAGGTCCTGCCGAAAGTTCCGCCGACCACACCACTGCTGATCGCTCGCAATGCCACCGCCCGTGCGACCGGTTCGGCCATCCTGGCTTCGCTGCCACCAGCATTTCGCTCGACGGTGACCCGGGTGGTGGCGCAGTCGCGAGACAACGTGATCTTGACCCTGCCCGGATCGGCGTGGGTGCAGTGGGGGAGTGCCGATGACAGTGCGCGCAAATATGCAGTGCTGGCGGCCCTGCTGCACCTTCATGCGCGCGCGTACGACGTGAGCGCACCCGACCTGCCGACGACCCGTGGAACTCTCAGTTGACGCTCAGTCTCTAGTTGCGGGTTGCACATTTGTCGGGACTACCTCTATCGTCCTCGAGTCAACAAGTTGACATAACTCTAGGCCTCTAGTAGAGGTTGAGAGTTATGGATAACGATGAGATCCCCTGACATGAAGGGCGATAGCCATGGCGGCTCCGCAGAACTATCTGGCAGTTATCAAAGTGGTTGGTATCGGTGGTGGTGGAGTCAACGCCGTCAACCGCATGATTGAGGTCGGCCTCAAGGGCGTGGAGTTCATCGCGGTCAACACCGATGCTCAGGCTCTTCTGATGAGTGATGCGGACGTCAAGTTGGATATCGGTCGCGAACTCACCCGGGGTCTGGGTGCTGGTGCCGATCCCGAGGTCGGTCGTCAGGCTGCCGAGGATCATCGTGACGATATCGCTGAGGTGCTCAAGGGTGCCGACATGGTGTTCGTGACAGCGGGCGAGGGTGGCGGAACTGGTACGGGCGGTGCGCCTGTCATCGCAAACATTGCGCGCCAACTTGGTGCTTTGACCATCGGTGTGGTGACTCGTCCATTTGGATTCGAGGGCAAGCGCCGTGGAAACCAGGCGGACAACGGCGTGGAGGCGCTGCGCGCCGAGGTCGACACTCTCATTGTTATCCCGAATGATCGGCTTCTGTCGCTGTCTGATCGCACGATCTCGATGCTCGATGCATTCCGTCAGGCGGATCAGGTCTTGCTCCAGGGTGTCAGCGGGATCACCGATCTGATCACCACTCCGGGCTTGATCAATCTTGATTTCGCCGATGTAAAGAGTGTGATGTCCGGGGCCGGTAGCGCTCTGATGGGTATCGGTTCTGCGCGCGGTGATGACCGTGCCGTGGCGGCGGCACAGGGTGCTATTTCAAGTCCTCTTCTGGAAGCAAGCATCGATGGTGCACACGGCGTTCTGCTCTCCGTATCCGGAGGTAGCGACCTCGGTCTGTTCGAGATCAATGAGGCCGCCAAATTGGTTGCTGACTCGGCCCACCCCGATGCCAACATCATCTTCGGTGCAGTGATTGATGACACACTCGGTGACGAGGTTCGAGTCACGGTTATCGCTGCCGGCTTTGACGGTGGGGCACCTCCCGCGAGGCGATCAACGGCTCGTCCCATCACTCGAAGTGATGTCGAGTCCACCCCGCTTGCGGTGGACGCTGCCCGGGCCACCGCTGAAGCTGGTGCTCCGGCGACAATCCCGACGTCAGCCGCGACGATCGTCGAAGAGGAACTCAAGCGCGAGCCGCGTCGAGTTGTGTTCGACGATAACGTCGATGATGACTTGGACGTCCCAGACTTCCTCAAGTGAGCGCTGTCTAGATCGCCGTGTGGGTCCCCTACCTGATTGTCGGGTAGGGGACCCGCCGTTTTGCAATCCAGCTGTGGCGTCGGTCCGGCATGATGGAGGAACTATGGCGATTGCACAGGGCAGTTTTGGTGCTCAGATCCGCTGGGCGTTCACCGACCGCACCCAGGGTCAGAGCGCTGCACCCTACGATTCGCTCAACCTTGCCGAGCATGTTGGAGATGATCCTCTGGATGTTCGTGCCAACCGCATGAAGGTCGCTGCACTGATCGGAGCCCACGTCGATGATGTGGTGTCGATGGATGCCGTACACGGCAATTCGGTTGCCATCGTGACGTCCACCTCCACCTCGCCGGTCGCTCAGGTCGACGCGATGGTTACCTCGACCCCACAACGTGCCCTGCTTGTGGTGGGGTCGGACTGCTCCCCGGTGGTCCTCGGTGACAGTGAGGCAGGGGTTATCGGTGTTGCACATTCAGGCTGGAAGGGAATTGTGTCGGATGTTTCGGCCGAGGTGGTAGCGGCCATGTGCAGCCTCGGGGCCACTCCCGAGGGAATTCATGCGGTCGTTGGCCCCAGTGTGTGTGGGCAGTGCTACCAGGTCGATCAGGATCGGTTCGATGCCACCGTAGCCGTTGCACCTGAGTCTGGTGTGATGCATCCAGATGGCACCTTGGGACTCGATATTCGGCTCGGGGTCTTAGCGCAACTTCGGGCATGTGGAGTTCATGTCTCCACCTGGGGTGGCTGCACGTTTGAAGATGCCCGATTGTTCTCCTATCGACGTGATCCTCTGACCGGACGGCAGGGTGCGATGATCGTGATTGGGGCTGGAGCGTGACGAACGTCCACTGGGATCGACGCACTGAACTGCAGGCCAATCTTGACGAGGTCCAGGCTCGGATCCGCGCCGCCGAAGCCGCCGCAGGACGTCCGGTCGGCTCGGTAACCTTGGTCGTGGTGACCAAGACCTGGCCGGCGAGCGATATTGAACTGCTCACCTCCCTTGGAGTGCACGAGGTGGCCGAGAACCGGCACCAGGAAGCTGTGGGGAAGTATGACCAGCTTCAGGGTCTTGATCTTCGCTGGCACTTCATCGGACAGCTCCAGCGCAACAAGTGTCGGGCCGTTGCGCAGTACGCCGACGTGGTGGAGTCTGTGGACCGTCTTGAATTGGTTCAGGCGCTCGACCGCGCCGCAAGTGAGGCGGACCGCGTGGTCGATGCCCTCGTCCAAGTTGATCTGCAGGAGCCGCTGGCCCCGCATCGAGGAGGTGCAGCGCCTGCGGATGTCCAGCGGATCGCCGATGTGATCGCTTCCAGCACCGCACTGCGGCTCCGAGGGGTGATGGCGGTCGCACCCCTTGATCAGGATCCCCGCGCAGCTTTTGAACGCCTGAGGGAGCTTCACCAGCAGCTTCTTTCAGAGCACCCGCAGGCCGAGGTGATGTCAGCCGGAATGTCCGGGGATCTCGAATCGGCCGTTGCCGCGGGCACGACACATGTACGCATCGGGACGGCGGTGCTCGGACACCGCGCTTACGTCGGGTAGCGTTAGGTACAAGCGAGGCTTGAAGAAGGAGTGCGATATGAGCACCATGCGCAAGATGGCTGTGTATCTCGGCTTGGTCGAAGATGATGCCGACTACCAGGACGATGACTACGAGTACGAGGATCAGCGCACCAGCTATGCGCAGCCTCGCTCGGCTTACTCGTCCACTTCCGCGCCCAGCTCTCGTCCTGATACGCGTGTCACGTCATCCTCGGTTCGCACATTGGATCCCCGCTCCGGTGAACCTCGGTCGACGAGTTACGACCGCGGCAACCTCGAGACCCGTTCCTACTCCAGCAACACGGCCGTTGCCCGTGAGGTGGTCTTCGATAATGAGGTGGAGCCGATGGGCGCCGGTGATGCCTACCGCATCACCACGCTGCATCCCCGCTCGTATAACGATGCTCGCCGCATCGGCGAGGAATTCCGTGAGAACGTTCCCGTCATCATGAACTTGACGGAGATGGACGATACCGATGCCAAGCGGATCGTTGACTTCGCAGCGGGACTGGTCTTCGGACTGCGCGGCACGATTGAGCGTGTGACAAACAAGGTGTTCCTTCTGTCGCCGGCGAATGTCGATGTGGCCGCCGAGGCTCGAAAGCTCGCCCAGGATGGGTTCTTCAACCAGAGCTGATCGATTCCAATCAGGGCTGATCTGCAGCGCTGATTCCTTCGGATTGAGGATGACGTTGTGACTCTCGGTACCTCCGTCATTGGAAGTACGCTGGGCACTGTTCTGACCATCTATCTGGTCATTCTGATCGCTCGCCTGGTACTCGACTACGTTGTGATCTTTGCGCGAGACTGGCGCCCCAAGGGGGTGGTTCTTGTCGTTGTCGAGGCCATTTACACCGTGACAGATCCGCCGATCAAAGCCCTTCGTCGAGTGGTCCCACCCCTTCGGATCGGCAATATCTCCTTCGATCTGGCCTTTCTTATCGTCTTGATCGGCGTCCAGATCCTTATCAACATCGTTTCGCGGTTCTAGCCGTAGACTGGTGGTGGGGAACGGCCCGCTATTCTTGGGCTGTTGGTGGTGCGCTCAATGTTCACGGCCTGTTGGGGAATTTGTCCACGACGTTGAGCACGATCTCCCTCACGTAAGGCGCAAGCCCAGTAATGTTAAGACCAACTTCCCGATGAACCATTGACGACAAGGTGTGATTCCGATGGCCTTGACCCCCGAGGACGTACGCAACAAGCAGTTCTCGACTGCCAAGCGCAAGAGTGGATACGAAATGGACGAGGTAGACGCCTTCCTCGATCAGGTAGAGCTCGAGCTGGGTGCCTTGCAGCGTGAGAACGCCGAACTTCGTGGACGGCTTGCTGCCGCCGAACAGGGGATGGCACGCGCCGCTGCGGCCCCGGTTCAGGCGCCACCAGCCCCGGCCGCAGTTGCCGCGCCACCGGCCCCAAGCGTGCAGAACATGAACGAGCAGGCCGTTGCCATGCTCGCACTTGCTCAGCGCACGGCCGAGGAGCACACCACCCGTGCTCGCATCGAGGCCGAGGATCTGGTCGCGGCGGCCAGGGCCAAGGTTGTTGAACTCGAGCGACAGGGCCAGATCGACCGCTCAGCTCTCGAGCGTCGGGTCGAGGAACTTCGAGCCTTTGAGCGGGAATACCGCACCCGGCTGCGTCAGCATTACGAATCGGCACTGCGCGATCTGGACGGACGCACTGAGGCCCCGGCCGCGCAAGCTGCTCCTACCGCCGCTTCTCCAGTAGTCAGTGCCCCACCTGTCCCGGCTGCACCGCCGGCACCCGTGCCACCGGCACCCGTGCCACCAGCCCCGGCAACGGGTATT
>CAXBQZ010000069.1:0-16050 GCA_963978055.1 uncultured bacterium | reverse complement strand
TGCTCGTGGGCCCCCGCTGGCAACTGCTGTTGCCAGTAGGGGACTTTGCGTTGATGTGAGGGGTGCTCGTGGGCCCCCGCTGGCAACTGCTGTTGCCAGTAGGGGACTTTGCGTTGATGTGAGGGGTGCTCGTGGGCCCCACGTACATCTGCAGGTGGATGGGGCACTGGTTAGGATCGGGTCATGTCCCTGATGCGTCCGATGGCTGCAGTCATCCTGTGTCTCGGTTTGGCGGCTTGCTCGTACGCTCCAACATCTGCCGCGTCCAGTGGGTCATCGATCTCGTCATCGCCCGCCCCGGCCACGGTGTCCATCGCGTTGAGCTGGACGCCGAATACCGATTACACCGGGCTCTATGTGGCTGAATCGAAGGGCTACTTCGCTGATCAGGGCATCACAGTCAAGATCCTGCCGTACGGATCAACGGCACCCGAGACGCTGATCTCGAGGGGACTCGCGGACTTCGGGTTCTCGTATCAGGCCGGCACCGCCTACGCACATGCTTCTGGTGCAGATGTGGTCTCGGTATTTGCCCCGGATCAGAAGGGCACCTACGCCATCGGGGTTCGAGCCGATCGCAGTGACATCACTCGTCCCAAGGATCTCGACGGCAAGATCTATGCCGGGTTCGGCACCCCGGATGAAGGCCCTGAGCTCACATACGTCATCAAGCAGGATGGTGGCAAGGGGGAGTTCAGGACGGTCACGCTGAACACCTCTGCCTATGAGGCTCTGTATGCAGGCAAGGCCGATTTCACGATTCCGGTCGTGACGTGGGAAGGGGTTGAGGCGGGTCTGGTTGGCAAGCCGATGAAGACCTTCGCGCTCACAGACTACGGATTTCCTGATCAGTACTCGGTGCTGGTGGCGAGCAGTCAGAAGTTTCTCTCGGCCAATCCTGAGATCGCGAGACGGTTCCTGGCCGGGCTGACCAAGGGTTATCAGTACGCTGCCGATAATCCGACGGATGCAGCCACGATTATGGTTGAGTCCAACCCCGGGGTCTTCACCAATCCCGATCTGGTCACCAAGAGTCAGCAACTGCTTGCCTCCGGCGGTTATCTCAAAGATGCCAACGGTCAGGTCGGGCGTCAGGATCCGCAGATGTGGACGAAGTACGGCTCATTCCTTTTCACCAACGGGTTGTTGACCGATGGCTCGGGTAGCAAGTTGACCAGTGAGCCTGATTGGACGTCCTACTACACCAACGACTATCTGCCCCCCGGTAGCTGAGTTGATGTCACAGCAGTCCCGTGCGTTGAACTCCGCGTCGATCGAGGCGCTCGTGGAGCAGATCCCCACCCTGGAGCCCCGACTTGGAGACTCTGTTCTGGTGGCTGTTGATGGACGATCGTGCTCCGGCAAGACCACGGTCGCGCAGACTCTCGCCGAATCACTTGATGCCACGGTTGTACATCTGGAGTACCTGTACCACGGCTGGGATGGGCTCGAGGCCGGTGTCGAAACCGCAGTAACCCACGTCCTTGAACCGCTCTCACTGGGTAAGGCAGCCACGGTGCCTCAGTGGGACTGGTATGCCGGTGGTTGGGGGAGGCCGGTTGAGATCGCTGTCCCTAGGTTGCTGATACTCGAGGGGGTCGGTGCGGCCAGCGCGGCAGTGCGGGCACATACAAGTTTGGCCATCTGGCTCGAGGTTCCCGATGACGAACGTCGCAGGAGAGCACAGGCCAGAGACTGGGATACGTTCGCCGATCACTGGGATGTGTGGGCCGTGCAGGAAACCACCTTGTTCGCTCGTGAGGGGCTTCCGGATCTCGCCGATCTGGTCCTTGTTGGGGCAGGGTAGGGAGGGCAGGGTGAAGCGCGCAACGTCTCGAGAGCGAGTGGCCGGGATTCTCGGCCCACTCCTGGTCGTTGCAGTGCTCGTGCTTGTCTGGCAGTGGTACGCAACCACCAGTGGCCTTGGTGCCGACATCCTTCCCACTCCGTCACGAGTCCTCTCGCAGGCCTGGCTCCATCGTGGGGATCTCATGGCCAATGCACTTCCGACTCTGCGGGCGACCCTGATCGGTTTTGCAGTGTCACTGGTTATCGGGTTCTTCCTGTCAGTCGTGCTTGATTCGTCAACTGCCGTGCGTCGAAGTGTCCTGCCGGTGCTCGTCGTATCGCAGACACTGCCGTTGATCGCTATCGCTCCGTTGATGATTCTCTGGTTCGGCTTTGAGTTGCTCCCCAAGGTGCTCATTGTCGTGCTCGTTACGTTCTTCCCGATCACCGTCAGTCTCGTGGAGGGCTACGCCGCAGCAGATCCAACAGCCGAGGCCCTGCTGCGCAGTATGGGGGCGGGGCGCTGGCGGATCTTCAGATCTTTGCGGCTGCCGGGTGCACTCCCGTACTTCTTCTCCGGGCTGCGCATCGCGATCACGTATGCGGTGGTGGCCGCCATCTTCGCTGAGTACGCAGGGGCATCCGAGGGACTGGGCATCTACATGCAGGTGGCGAAGAACTCATTTCGAACCGATCTGGTTCTGGCTGCGGTCGGTGTGAGCGCGTTGTTGACGCTGCTGCTGTTCGCTCTTACCTACCTGATCGAATACCTCACCATTCCGTGGTGGCGGCTCTCGCGTCGCAGTGAGGTGGAGTCATGACCGCGCGTCCACTGCCGAAACTTCAGGTGCAGGGACTCAGGCATTCATATGGCTCACGTGAGGTCCTGCGTGATCTGGATCTGCACGTCGAGCCGGGGGAGTTCGTCAGCATCCTCGGACCGAGTGGGTCGGGTAAATCGACATTCTTCTCCGTGCTCACCGGCGGTACCCAGCCCGGTGCCGGAACGGTACTTGTAGACGGCGCTCCGCTGGAGAATCCGGGTCGGCAGTTCGCCTACATGCCGCAGGCTGATGCCTTACTTGCGTGGCGGAAGGTGATCGACAACCTCACCCTCGGTCTTGAGGTGCAGGGGGTCCGGCGGTCGATTGCTCGGCAGAGAGTTGAATCACTGATCCCCGTCTTCGGACTCGAGGGATTCGAGCATGAATACCCATTCAATCTGTCGGGGGGAATGAAGCAGCGAGCCGCACTTCTGCGCACTGTTGTTCAAGAGCGTGACGTCCTGCTCTTGGATGAACCGTTCGGCGCGTTGGATGCGCTTACCCGCACTCAGATGCAGCGGTGGCTCGAGGGGGTCTGGGAGCAGTTCCACTGGACGGTGGTGCTGATCACCCATGACGTGCGTGAAGCTGTGTTTCTGTCCGACCGAATCTACGTGTTCTCCGCGCGTCCAGCGTCCGTCGTGGCCGAGGTTGAGGTGCCACTGCCACGCCCTCGAACCCTGGACATGCTGACGGATCCGGCTTTCGTTCAGATCGAGGGTGAGCTGTTATCGATCTTGTTGGGGACGTCGGCCAACTGAGATCCCGCCCGATCACCCTCGATGCTGACCATCGGCTAGCGAAGGAAGGGCCTGACCTCAACCCGTCGGTTGCATGCGCGCGACCCGGCAGCGGCCAGAGTCAAGGCCGTGGCGTCGGATTCTGCCTCGATGATCCAGAATCCGCTGTAGAAGGAATCGGCATCGAACAGGGATCCGGGTTGCGTCAGACCGACGTCGTCGCGGTTGTCGATCACCGTTGCATTCGCCGGACCACTGATACCTGCGGCGGTCACCCAATGACCGTTGCTCTCCAGCGATTCATTGAAGGCATCGATGGCAGCTCGTTCATCTGAGTTCGCAGTGTTGGTCTGCTGATCGATGACGAAAATGATGTAACGCATGTGTACCCCTTGAGATGACGTGACGTTGACGAAAGTGATCGTCGAGTCAGCTCTGTGAGTTCTGTGCTGCGATCTCGGCATGGACCTGTGCCATGTCGATTGAGCGAACCGCTGTGATGAGTTCCTCCAACTGGGGGCCGGCCATGGCCCCTGGCTGGGAGAAAACAAGGACGCCCTCGCGGAAAGCCATCAGCGTTGGAATGGCAGTGATGTTTGCCGCACCCGCAAGTGCCTGCTCGGCATCGGTGTCGATCTTTCCAAACACGATGTCTGCGTGCGTTTCAGCGGCCTTCTCGAAAATGGGGGCGAAGTTGCGACAGGGCCCGCACCAACTGGCCCACCAGTCGACCAGAACGAGATCATTGGCATTGATTGTCTGCTCGAAGGTGTCAGCGGTGAGGTTGATTGTGGACACGGGTACTCCTTGGAACGGTTCATGCCCCGCTCAGGTGATGCGTGGCTACGGTGTTCAACATCAGATCACAGCGGGCTATTCCATCGCCACGTCCGTGACCCACAGGACTGACTAACTCCAAGGCGTGGGTGCCGTCTGCACCCTGCAACCACTACGGTTGGAGAAGGTAGAAGTGGATGATCCTTGGAAGGGGTTCAGGTGAAGGTTGAACCTGCATTGCAGCAGCGTCTTCTGGAACTGCAGGCTGTCGACTCCCGGCTTGATCAGCTGGAGCATCAGCGCCGCACCCTGCCTGCGTTGAGCGTGATCGCCGACCTGGACTCACAGCTAGGAGTTCTTGCCGATCGAATCATCGCCGCAGAGACGGAGGTCACGGATCTGCAGCGCGCCCAGACCAAGGCTGAGACTGATGTCGAGCAAGTTCGCGCCCGATCGGATCGTGATCAGGAACTGCTCAACTCTGGACGGATCACAGCATCCAAGGAGCTGGAGAACCTTCAGCACGAGGTGGAGTCCCTGGCTCGTCGGCAGAGTGAACTCGAGGATGTCGAACTCGAAGTGATGGAGCAGCTTGAAGGTGCCCGCGAGCATCTGGCTGCCCTCACCGCTGAACGGGATGAACTGATGACACGTCGCTCCGTCGCTATTGATGAGCGGGACGTCGCCTTCGAAAAGACCGATGCTGAGTCGATCGATCTGCGGGCCGACCGGGCAGCCATCGCCCCAGATATCCCAACGGATCTTGCGGCTCTCTATGAAAAGTTGCGCGCCGATAACGCCGGCGTGGGTGCTGCTGCACTTCGTCAACGTCGATGTGAGGGCTGTCGCATGGAGTTGACCCCGATCGATATCGGGCGCATCCGAGAGTCAGCCGAAGATGAGTTGCTGCGATGTGAGGAATGTCGGCGAATCCTCGTGAGGACGGCTGAGTCCGGGCTGTGAGTCGCACCTTCATTGTCGAAGCAGATGGCGGATCACGCGGCAACCCAGGGCCGGCCGCCTATGGATCTGTTGTCCGCGAGGCAGCGACCGGTGATGTTCTCGTCGAACTGGCCGGACATCTGGGCGTAACGACCAACAATGTTGCCGAGTACACGGGACTGCTCGAGGGACTGCGTGCCGTTGCGCAGATTGACCCCTTGGCGCAGGTCGAAGCCAGGCTCGATTCGAAGCTTGTCGTTGAGCAGATGAGTGGTCGGTGGGCCATCAAGAACGACGCCCTTCGTCGAATCGCGATTCAGGCGCGCGATGTGCTCCCCAGGGATCAGGTGACCTACACCTGGGTCCCACGGGAGAGGAATACGGCTGCCGAAAAGCTGGCGAATGAGTCGATGGACGATGTGGAGAAGGGCGGCACGGGGTTCATCCGCCGCGTGCGATCCGATGCCTATGAACTCGAATCCGAGCTCGAGGTGATACCCGAGATTTCCACGGCGATGAGCATTGAGGGCACTGCCGACCGTCCGACCCCAGCGATTCCTGGATGGGGACCTGATCTTGGCGCGCCAACCGTGAGTCTGCTGGTTCGGCATGGAGTGACGGCACATTCAATGGAGCGTCGGTTCTCCGGATCGGGTGGCCAACACGATCCAGAGCTGACAGATCTTGGTCGAGCTCAGATCGAGGTAGCTGCTCGTGAGCTCGCGCGGCGCGGGGGAGCGGACGTCTTGGTTTGCTCACCGATGCTAAGGACGCGTCAGTCGGCCGAGATCATCGCAGAGCGGATCGGTTGCGATCCAATCGTGATTGATGGCCTGCAGGAGGCACAGTTCGGTGACTGGGATGGTCATACCTTCGCCGAGGTGATGCAGATGTGGCCGGCTCAGATGTCCGGTTGGCTCGGCTCTGCTGACATGGCACCACCGGGTGGCGAATCCCTTCGTCAGGTGTACGAGCGAGTCAGCGCCGCGTTCGACACAGTTCTGACTGACCATCCTGGCAAGCGCATCATTGTGGCCGCCCATGTTGGCACAATTCGTTCACTTACCGTCCGTGCTCTGAACGCACCCCTGTCGTCGATCAACCGGCTTGAGATCGCCCCGGCCTCGCTGACCACGTTGTCGTGGTACGCGGATGGAAACGCGTCCCTGCGCTCATTCGCCGAGGCAGCCCACCTGGATGAATTGCAGCAGACCTGGGTGCCCTAGTGGATGAGAGTGAGCTCTGGCGGTCTCGCGCAGTTTCGTCCTGGCAAGCCTGTGAGCGTGCCGGGATCCGCCACCGCGGCGGACGTACCCGCGTGAAGGAGCCCGCAGGCCTGCGGGCAGTGCCGCTGTGGCCGTTCAGTCAGGTGCTGCATACCGCCACCGTGTTGTCCGACGCGCACCTCATCGCCAGACGAGTCCCTCATGAACTCCTGGTTACCCTTGAGACCTATCGGGCCGGAACGGCATATGCGGAGCGCCCAACCAATAAACGTCGCTACTTCGATGACAACGCATGGATCGCTCTGGCGTTAATCGACTACGGCACGAAAGATTCGCTTGACTCTGCGGCTCGGATCTTCCGATTCCTTGAGCAGGGCAGTGACGTAATTCCGAACGTAGGGGTCGGTGTGCGCTGGGTGGAATCAGGGTTCAATCATCATGCGTGCTCCACCGGATCGACCGGCCTGGTTGCGATTCGACTTGCTCACCGGAACCTGCTCGATAGGTCGCAGGCATTTGAGTTCGCTGGGGGCTGTGCAGACTTCCTGGTCTCGCTCGTTGACCAGGAGGGTCTCGTTCGCGATCACCGGCGGCCCGATGGTTCTATCGATGGTGCGGTTTACACCTACAACCAGGGTTTGGCCATAGGTCTGCTTGCCGAGATGGGTCGTCGAGATCAGGCGGTCGAGTTGGCGGATCGCACTATCGCGGCCTTCGGATTCGACCGGCTCTGGAAGCATGCACCAGTATTCAACTCGATCTTCATCAGGGAGTTGATGGCCCTGAACCGCGATGTTCGGAGTCGTCAATGGTGTGACTATGTTCGGGCGTACCTCGATCGCGTGTGGACGCAGGCTCGTATCCCTGATTCGGGATTGTTGTGCGGTGGGGGGATGGGTGCATATGACAAAGATGTGCTCCTTGATCATGCTGGGCTGACCCACGCAATGCTCGCGTTCGGATCAGCCCTGTCGACGTGATCCCGTGCAGGTCGGCTAGAGATCGCGGACGATCACGTCCAGTTGTTGAGGCTGGCCTTTCCGGCGTGGTCCCAATTCAGTTTCAACCCCGTCAGATACGCATGACTCGGCCAGAGCCTGCGCGTTCGTCGCTTTGACCCCCTGGCTGAGCCAGCGTCTGATCAGACGCCCCTTCGTCGCCTTGTTGAAGTGGCTGACGACGGCTCGGGCTCCGTCCGGTCGCTCGTGTAGCACGCGAATAGTGACAGTTCGTTCGGCCACCTCGCCGGTGGGCTTCCACATGGAGGCGTACACACCGGACCGCAGGTCGACGATCAGACCCCTAGCGGCCGCATCGGTCATGGCGGTTGCCAACGGATCACGCCAGAAGCTGTTCATGGCTCCCAGCCCGGGGAGCACTGAGTCACCCGACAGTCGATAGGGGGGAATGCGATCAGCAAATCCCACAGCACCAAACAGGGCAGATGAGATGACCAGGGATTTTGCCGCGCGTTTTTGTGCCGCTGCGTCCAGCGTCTTGTGGTCAAGGGCCTCGTAGAGCACCCCAGTGTAGATCTGGTGTGCGGGAGCGCAGTGAGTTGAGAAGAGATGCTGGTTTCGCCGAATTTCCTCGCCCTGCTTCGGGGATAGGCCGAGTGCTCTGCTCGCACGATCAGGTGCTTCGGTGCACAGTGATACAAGTGCGTCGGCGATGGTCGCTCGGGCCGGATTGAGTTCGGTGAAGGACAGGCGCTCCAGATCAAGTGGACGTCCGCGGACGGGTGTGGCCTTTGTCTCGGAGGGAGGTAGGAGTACGAGCACACGGAAATCCTGTCCTATCTGCGCAGACTCTGCTCAGGGACGGTCAAGATTGGTCGCAGAAGGGTGCCGTACTCCACATTGCCGGATACGTTTGGAACTGGAGATCACGAGGGGAGGCGCAGCTTGCGCAGGTTCCGATTATCTAGGGCAGTCACTTCCCTGTCTCTCGTCACTCTCCTCACAGCTGCCCTCACGATGCCAGTGGGTGCGTCGGCGACCACACAAACCAGCCCGCCGTCATCGCACCTGTCTGCTGTTCAGTTGTCAGTGGCACCGGTCGCACCATATGACGTGCAACTGCTCGCGCTCATCAACCGCATTCGCCTGAGCAATGCACGAGTTCCGTTGTTGGTGTTGGCAGATCTATCCGACCGAGCCGTGGCCTGGTCCACCCACCTGCGCAAGGTTGGTGCGCTGAGCCACGATCGGGGTCTGTCCGATCAAGCAGCCGCACTCTGTGCGGTTCGGGCCATCAGAGAGAACGTGGCCTATGCGGATAGCGCAACACCAGCGCAGCTCTTGGCCGACTACCTTGCATCACCGCCACATCGAGCGAATCTGTTGGCTGCGGATGTGCGTTACGTCGGAATAGGAACCGTGACCTCACCAGCTCCCGGTGATCCATCGGCCAAGCGCTTCTGGAATACCACCAAATTCGTTGGTGGTCGTTGTCCTGGTTCGGCGGTGTCGAATCAGTACCGACCTTCGTCCATGTCAGTGTCGGGCCAGCGCTCTGCTCGCCGCGACCAGCTCATTGGAATAACTATTGAGTTGCGGAGCGCAACCTCCCATCCCTCATGGGTTGCTCTGTACTTCACGTCATCTGCGACGAGAGTCACCTCGCTGATCTCACTTGTTCTCGCTGCTCCGTCGTCAATCCCGACGCGCAGCCGTTTCACGGTGTCCACTCACGTGCGAACCAGCGGAACATACACCGCTGTCTACGCGGGCGGCAGGATCGGCTCCTCGTTGGCCGATCTGGGGTCCTCGGCGCGCCACATCGTCTCCGTACTCGGCTAGTCGAGGCACCAGAGCCCGCGTTGTTCTAGGTTGAGGGCGTGACGAGACGTCGACTTCTGGCCAAGGCTCAGCAGGGTGCAGAACTACGCGAGGGCTTTGCCCGCATTCGAGATGAGCAGGGGATCCCACGGGAATTTCCGCCCGACGTGCTGGACGAGGCCAAGCGCATCTCGAGTGGTCCGCAACCACCACCAACTCGTTCCGGTGTTGAGCGACGGGATCTGCGCGATTTGCCATTCGTGACGATAGATCCGGCCGAGTCGATGGATCTGGATCAGGCAGTGTTCATTCGACGTGAAGGTAAGGGCTATCGAGTCTTCTACGCTATCGCTGATGTTGCCTCGTTCGTCGAGCCCGGTTCAGCTCTCGACGTTGAAACCCACCGGCGTGGGGTCACCATGTACAGCCCAGATCTGCGAACCCCCCTGCATCCACCGGTGCTTTCGGAGGGGGTGGCCAGCCTGTTCGCCGGGGTTGATCGGCCCGCCGTCGTATGGCAGATCGATCTGAACTCGGCCGGGCAACAGGTTGAGGTTGACGTGTATCGGGCGATGGTCCGAAGTGTTGCCAAGTTGAGTTACGAGCAGGTGCAGAAGGCTTTGGATGATGGCTCTGCTGATGAGTCACTGATCTGCCTGCGCGAGGTTGGACAGCACCGTCAACACTTGGAAGTCGAGCGTGGCGGCATTGATGTGCTGGTCCCTGATCAGGAGATCGAGGCTGATGGGCCTGGATATCGACTGGCCATGCGTACCCCACTTCCAGTTGAGGGCTGGAACGCCCAGATCTCACTGCTTACCGGGATATGCGCTGCCCGCCTGATGCTTGATGCGGGCGTCGGGATCCTGCGGACGATGAAGGCACCATCGCAAGAGGATTACGAGAAGGTGCGGCTCACAGGCAAGAGCCTCGATATCGACTGGCCGATCGATCAGACCTACGCGGAGTTCGTGCGCGGTTTGGATCCGCGCAAACCAGCTCACGCCGCGTTCCTGAATCTGGTCACTGTGCTGCTTCGAGCTGCTGAATACACCGTGCTCGATCATGCCGTCGGAAATGACGAGCCGCCATCGCTACGTCATGCAGCGGTGGCTTCTGCGTACGCACATGTGACTGCGCCCCTACGTAGACTCGTGGACCGTTACGGCACCGAGTGCTGCCTGGCGATCGCTGCCGGGGAGCCAGTGCCCGACTGGGTTATCACGGCGCTGCCGACTCTTCCCGAGGAGATGAAGACCGCCGATTCCAAAGCCCGGGCACTTGAGCGGGCTCAGGTGGATCTGGTCGAGGCTGTGCTGCTGGCCGATCATGTCGGGGAGCGGTACTCAGCCATCGTTGTCGAGCAGAAGAAGGACTACGTCAACGTCCAGTTACATTGGCCGGCGGTGCGGGCACGGGTGGCTGATCCCCATCTGGCCCTGGGGACGCGCGTCGATCTCGAGTTGACTGCGGCTGACCCAAGCGTTGGTCGGGTGACTTTCCAGCCTGTTGGTTGAGTAGGTATCCTTCAGGAGCAGGCGAGTTGGCCGGGCGGCCGCGGCAGGCAGGTGACTGCACTGTCGAGGAAAGTCCGGGCTCCACACGGCAGGGTGGTGGGTAACGCCCACCCGGGGTAACCCGCGGGAAAGTGCCACAGAGAACAGACCGCTGAAGACGCGTGCGTCCTCAGTAAGGGTGAAACGGTGGTGTAAGAGACCACCAGCGCGTTGGGTGACCTTCGCGGCTTGGTAAACCCCACCTGGAGCAAGGTCAAGAGGTGCACCCTTGGGTGCACTGCGCAGACGTTCGAGGACTGCCCGTCCGAGTCTGCGGGTAGACCGCACGAGACCATCGGCAACGATGGCCCTAGAGGGATGGTCGCCGTCGATCAATGATCGACACAGAACCCGGCTTATAGGCCAACTCGTCTGCCCCTGATAGGACGAGGGGGTGTTGCTCGGTATGTGAGCAACACCCCCTCGTCAATGGGCAGGGGCTAGTTGACCTGGTACTGGGAGATCATGCCCGCAGTGATGTGGTCGTTGACATGGCAGTGCATGAGCCACAGGCCTGGGGCGTCCGGAACCATGTTCAGCGTCTGCATCTCACCGGGTAGCACTCCGAACATGTCCATGTTCATACCCATGCTGTTCGTCCAGACATTTCCGTGGACGTGCGGGGTGTGAAGGTCTACTTCAGTACCCATGCTGAAGATGTACCAGCGAACCTTCGTCTTCTGGGTCATCGCGGGCTTCGGACCGTTGGCGTACACGTATCCGTTGATCGCGTGCATGAGGTTCGACTCCTCAAAACCCGGGTCAGACTTGAGCAGGTCATTCGTCAGCGTGGGGTCCGGGGTCATCGTCGTCATGTTCTGGTCGAGGTAGAGGCTCTTGTTCTCGTTCCAGACCTGGTAGAGGTTGATGATCTCGCGGTCGACATCCTTCGGACTGCCGTCTGCGTTGGCGCACCCGGCCCTCGTGATGATCATGGGACCGATCAGGCCAGAGTAGGTATCGCCGACCTCATCGGTATGCGAGTGGTACATCGACAACTTCGAGGACGGATCACCAGGGCCGGGGCCACTGCGGGCCGCGACGTTCCAGGTGTACGTATATGTGGCGCCGGGTGTGACCGCATCGTCGAGACGGTCAGCAGCTGTCTGTCCCGGGAATTCGTACGGCGCACCTTCGTTGGCGTGCGTGTAGACCACATCGTGCGGGTGTACGGAGGCAGGGAACGACGAGTTGTTCTTGAAGACCACCTTGATGGTGTCTCCCACCTGTGCGCGGATGACCGGACCGAGAATCCCGAGGTAGGCATCTGCCGCCGGTCGGGGCTTCAACGTGGTGAAGGTGGCGTCGGTGTATTCACGGTAGAGCGCCTTGGTGTACGTGCTTCCGATTCGACCTGGGCCGGAGGCGACGTAGGTGTTCTCCGTTGCATCGAAAGGTCGTCCCTGTGCGACATTGATACCGTCGGGAGCGTAGTTCCACTGCACCAGATCTGCCGCGACGTAGTACGTACGAGTCATCGGCTTGGCGCTGCCGGTACAGGCACCCGCAGCGTTCGCAACGGCTCCGTGGTCGTGTCCTGAGCCGACGCCGCCTGGCCCGAGGATGGTCCAGCCGAGGGCTACTAGGACGCTCAGCGCGATGGCGATGCCGCGGCCCCGAAATTTCAGGGCAGGAGGCGGTGTTGCCCCACCTCCGATGGACTCAAGTGCCTCTTCGGTTCGGTCGATCATCGTTGTTCCCCAAACGGTGATTGTGAGTGATGTGGGCTTCCCCATTTGGCCCAACAGCAATGTGCGGGGGCGTGACCGAGCCAGCAACTTGAACCGCGTTCCTTTTGTCCGAATTCATCATTATTCACATTGAATACATGTGAATTCTTGAGCGGTTGAAGAGGTATTTCGTGCAGAAGGGTGTATAAGGGGCCCGGTCGTCTGCTCTCTGCGGAGACCTAAATATGCAGATTGCTGATGGCTCATGACTCTGAGTAACCCTTTGTTCATGTCCTTCCGTCCATAAGGGATATTCATGGTGATACCGCCCAAGGCGGTTGCACAGATAGCCCGTATCTGTTCATGGTCTGTTCACTCAGGTGAACCTCTGGCGCTACTCCAGATGGGGGATCGTTCTCCGCGAGCGGGAAAGTCCCGCTTTCACCCCCGGAGGATCTCGATGACTCGCCACGTCGCCGCCAACCCCTCGCTCCGCGAGCGTCTTCCCCTGTCCCGCGGACCACTCATTGCAGTCGGCACGGTCGCTGGAATCGCCGCCGTGTTCGGTGCCAATGCGCTCAACAACGCACTGGCTGCCAACAGCACCCCTGTTGCACCAGGCACGAACCTGCCCAACATCGACGTCTCAGTCTCCTCGGGTCAGACTGTCTACGCCCGTAACGCGTCACTGTCGCTGAACACCACGTCCGACAAGAACCTCGTGTCACCAGGCACGGACGTCACGTTCACGTACACCCTGACCGACACGGGAACCACGGACTTCCAGAATGTTCGAATCTCTGATGTGGGTTGCTCGAACATCGTTGGCCCGCAGGGCAACAACGCCGATCCGCTGTTGAATGCTGGTGAGACCTGGACCTACACCTGCACCACCACCGTTCTCACCGACCAGACCAACAATGCCTCGGTGCTGGCCACGCCAATCCTGTCTACCGCCAACGTGCCCGTTGCCTCGCCCAGTGCCACCTCAGCGATCAAAGATGGTGTTTACACCGGCGCCGTCTTCAATGAGGGAAGCTACACGCTGGCAGATGGCACCAGCTTCGCGTCGTCTACTGGTGGCGCAGCTCCTGACAATGTCCAGGTGGCTGCAGTAGTGAGTGGAGGCAAGCTGACATCAGTCAAGCTGCTTTCCACCATTGCGCGTGCTAACAACATCTACGTCACCACGGTTGCTGATGCGCCCAACACACTGTCAACTGCGGCAATCGCGGCAAACTCAGCGAACATCGCCTCGGCCTCCGGCGCGACATTCTTCTCACTCGCATACAAGGCCTCTCTGCAGGACGCGCTGACGCAGGCCGGTTACTGACCTGCTCCGGATTGAGTGAGCGGAAGCGTCAATGGGTAAGCACAGCGCTCGTCATGTCGCGGCTGCGGGAAAGCATGCCGCGCCAGGGCGCTCATTCTCCGTCAGCGGTAACCGCGGCCTGCTGGCTGCCGGTACGGCTGCGGGTGTGGCTGCCGTGTTTGGTGCCAACCTCGTATCGTCAGCATTCGGAGATAACAGTGCCCCCATTCCGCCGGGAGCTAACCTCGAGAACATCGATGTGTCGGTGAGTTCCGGGCACACCGTCTACGCCCGAAACGCATCGATGTCACTGGTGACCTCCTCGGACCAATCTCTGGTGTCCATCGGTTCGACCGTCACGTTCACCTATGTGCTGAAGAACACGGGACAGACTGATTTCACCAATGTGCGAATCTCGGATGTCGGCTGCTCGCAGATTGTTGGGCCGACGGGCAATGACGCCGATCCTCTGCTCAACATTGGCGAGACGTGGACCTACACCTGCTCGACGGTTCTGCTCGCAGATACCACCAGCGTTGCTACGGTGACGGCTACGCCAACACTGACAAGTGCAGCACCGCGCCCAAGCGCCAGCAGTGCTGTGCCCAGTGCTTCGGTAAGTCCATCGGCCAGCCCAACAACAAGTGCAGTTGCCAGTTCCTCTGCTAGCCCATCGGCTACTCCGACGTCGAACACGCAGGTTGTCAACTATGTGACGATCGTCAATGGAATACCCGTCAGTGTGGATCCCAGAATGTCACCATCGGTGATTCTCGCACCCGGTCAGACAGGTGGGTTCGCCTGCGCCACGATCACCAACAACACCAACGGCTATCAGGTCTGGTACGACAACGGTGCATGCTTCGACGGATCGGCTCTGCTCCTATGGGAGACCCCTGGTGCGACGGTGATCAGCGCGACACCAGTCGCCACGCCAACTCCTGCACCTCCCCCGAGCTCACCGGCCCCGGCCTCCCGGGGGACCCCCGCCACCACTTGCTCCGCGGCACCGCCCCCTGCACCCCCTGCTTCCTCAGGGAGTGCCCCGTCGACTTCGGGTGCATGACCTCCATCCCGGCCGCCCACGCCGCCCGCGCGCTCCTTTCGGTGCTCGCCTCCAAGCCCGGAGCGTGACCCTGGGGCCCGCCCCCGTAGCCGGCGCGGGGTGGCGGGCGATGTTTGATGTTTACTGCCGGCCGCTCCGCGCCACACTCCCCATCATGTCAACGCCGACGCTGATCTACCCCCGAAGCCCCCGGGAGACCATGTCTGGATGGGTGTATCTCCCCCGCTTCATTGACAAAATCAGGCTTCACCTCGCCGGGAAGCTTCATCCCGACTATCAACCGAACTTCGCCCATAAGGGGTTTGATGCCGCCTGGCTCAAGGCCGCGGGCCTCGGGGCGGAGCAGTTCATCGAAGTCGTGCGCGGCACCGTGACGGATGGTGAGGTGGCGGACTGGGTGTCGAAGAACGTGACGACGGGCGAGGCCGCGCGGAAGGGCTTCGCCGACTACCTCCTCACCCTCGGCTCCGGTCCGGACGAAGGGGTGCGGGCGCGGTTGAAGACCCGCAAGGAGGAAGCCGGACTCGGGCACCGGACCGAGATCCAGACCTTCGTCGACTTCATCGACGCCGACGAGAAACGGATTTGAGCCAGGTCGCACTTCCTCAGCAGCCCCCGTCGGGCGATCCGGGGGTGTCCGAGGAAGGAGCGGAGTGGAACTCCGCCAGAATAGGCTTCAGTATCGCCGCAGGATTCCCCCTACTGGGGGCGGGTTGGGCCCATAGCTCAGCGGTTAGAGCAGACGACTCATAATCGTTTGGTCCTCGGTTCAAATCCGAGTGGGCCCACCATTTTTTCGCGACGCGAAAAAATGCCCGCCGAAGCGCCCCGCGCGAAGCCGGGCAAGCGCCAAACCCCCTACTGATTCACCCGTCTCACTCGTTCAGGTTTCCTGACCATGACAACCACAGATGCCTTCGAGGGATGCGCATGGCACCAGATTCCAAAAATCGTCAGGTCGGTTTTTTCCATGCACGAGGAGCCAGGCTTCCAGGCCGAGGTCGACCTGCGGCTCCAGTCCGGGAATACACTCGCCGCGGCGGAACGGGATCTCGGTCTGGCGCTCGAAGCTGCGGAGGAAGCGTCTGACCGAGTCATAGGAGGCGCTAAACCGAAGCCTCATTCTCCCGGAGAACCCTCGGCCGCGAGCGGGGCGACGTGCCCGTCCATGAAGACCACGTTCTTGCCCGACCCCGGCGGTCGCGGGTGCGAATCATCGTAGTCCAGCAACAACGGAGTCGTGCCGGGCGGAAGCACCACGACGAAGTTCGTCACCCCGCCGGAAGGGTCGCCCTGCCTCAAGAGGAGGAACGCCTTGTCGCTGCGCGTGCCATCGATCCTCTCGCCGTTCAGCTCGGCGTTCCACTCG
>CAXBQZ010000068.1:0-16183 GCA_963978055.1 uncultured bacterium | reverse complement strand
TGTTTGGCGTGGTCCGAGGACTCGTTGTGTGCAGGAACCCTTGACCAGCCGGCTTTTGCCGACTCGGTCGCGCTATAGCGTGCCGGACCCCTGAGTGCTATCGGAGGCGTACCGTCTTCAGTAAGTTCTGACAGTGGAGGTCCCTTGATTCCCAACATGATCCTGTTCGGGCTATTGCTGGGTCGTTGGTGGAAGACCGCGCTGGTGATCGGTGCGGTGGGTTGGGCCACCATCCTCTTCACGACTGGTGTTGTTACGGCGGCGGGCATCCCGGGAGCCGCTCTGTTCGGGCTGATAAACACTGGTTTGGGTGTGGCCATCCATCAGGGCATCCTGCGGCTAGTGCGGCTCCTGCGTGGTCGGCGAGGAGGATGACTCGACCTCGGACGCGGGTGCGATGAATGACCGGTTGATCACGTGCGCAACTGCGATAACCAGGCCACACGGGTATAGGTGATTTGAGTGAATGACAGGTGAGCGAGTTGAGGGTAACAACGGTTTGACCGGCAGGCAGATCACGCATTGGGATGACGTCAGAGTCGAAGGGGTGGCAGGGATGCACTTCAGCGCTGACGGGGATTGGGATTCTGAGCTGTTAAATGCCGCCCGGGCATTGTGTTTTAGGGCATTTGGAGACCGCTTCAGCGATGAAGATTGGCAGCACTCATTCGGTGGCGGCCGCTGGGTTTTGCTGTCGGAAAGCGAAGTTATCGTCCATGCCGCTGTTGTTCCGCGCACCATTGTCTACGGCGACATCCCTCTCGCCGTGGGATACGTGGAGGCGGTTGCGGTTGATCCCGATCATCAGGGTCAAGGCCTTGGGAGGTTGCTGATGAGGGAGGTAAACGCCTGGATTCAACGCGAGTACGAGCTCGGCCTACTGTCGACGAGTCGTCAGAGCTTCTACTCCCACGCAGGTTGGGCGAGGTGGCAAGGGCCCACCTTCGTCCGCGACCTTGGTGTCACACGGCGAACCGAGGACGAAGATGACGGCATCATGTTCCTCGCCACTCCTCGACTCGCACATGTCGATGTGAGTCAGGCGCTCACCTGCGAAGCGCGTGACGGAGATGACTGGTAGCTATGGACCCGGGCGAATTTCGGCTGGCCCGCTTGGTTGGTTGAGCACCGAAACGCTCCCGACCAATTGCAGGAGAGCGTGCGAGAATGAGCGCAATGTAGACGGACGGTGCTCAGTATCGACGAGCTGCTGTTCTAACCACGTCGAACTGTTGAACGTGTGGTCGCTTACATAGGGCATGACGTAGGGAAAGGTGCGAGGCGAGATGCACGAATTGAGTTGCCCGCACTGTGGTCAGACATTTGAGATTGACGAGGCTGGCTACGCCGACATCTTGCGGCAGGTTCGCGATGAGGCCTTCGACAAGGCACTTCACGAGCGGCTCGAACTGGCCGAGCAGGACAAGAATGCGGCAATTGCTCTGGCGCGCAGTGAACTTGCCGCCCAGCTGAGTCAAGAGGCAGCCAAGAAGGATGCCGAGATTGCTCGTCTGACCAAGCAGTTTGAACTCAAGGAAGCCCTGAGTGGAGTCGAGCGCGAACGTGACGATCTCAAACGAGTGATAGAGAGCAAAGACTCCGAGAGGCTCTTGCTCGAAGCCTCGTTAAAGGAGAAGTAAGAGACGCAGATCCGCGATCGTGACGATGCGATTGAGCGCCTCAAGGACATGAAGGCGCGCCTTTCGACCAAGATGCTTGGCGAGACCCTTGAGCAGCACTGTGAAAACGAGTTCAACAAGATTCGCGCTACAGCATTCCCACGTGCCTACTTCGATAAAGACAACGACGCGCGTACGGGAAGCAAGGGAGATTTCATCTTTCGCGATTTCGACGAGTCGGGAACCGAGTCCGTCTCCATCATGTTCGAGATGAAGAACGAGGCCGATTCCACCGCGACGAAGAAGCGAAACGAGGACTTCCTCAAGGAACTCGACAAGGACCGGACGGAGAAGGGCTGCGAATTCGCCGTCCTGGTTTCAATGCTGGAGCCCGACAGCGAGCTCTACAACACCGGCATCATCGATGTATCGCACCGCTTCGCGAAGATGTACGTCATCCGTCCGCAGTTCTTCATTCCGATGATCACCCTGCTACGCAACGCTTCGTTAAACACGCTGCAGTACAAGGCCGAACTGGCACTGGTACGTGCGCAGAACGTCGATGTCACCACGTTCGAGAACGACCTGGAGACATTCAAGAATGCTTTCGCGAAGAACTACGACATTGCCAACCGAAAGTTCCAGACCGCGATCGAGGAGATCGACAAGAGCATCGATCATCTGCAGAAGACGAAGGATGCGCTTCTGGGAACCGACCGCCAACTGCGTCTGGCGAACGACAAGGCGCAGGACGTCACCATCAAGAAGTTGACCAGAAACAACCCCACGATGAAGGCGAAGTTCGAGGCCGCTCGGGAGTTCGGTTCGGCGCCGCCTGAGTTGGAGGCGGCTGAAGGCAACTCGGACGACAACGGGCTTGCCCGCTAGCGCTCGTGTGCTTGCGCGGCTCGGGACAGCGCTGCCGCGCTCACAAGGATGAGCAGGGCAGCTGCAGGAACGTAGGGGAGACCGATCACCAGTCGTGGCGTCAAAAGATCCGACAGACCTGATTCACTCGCCAATGCCATCACAACTCCCACGATCGCCGCGGCCCATGCCACCACGGTCGGGGGAAGTGATCTGATCGCTTGTGACACGCCATCGGGGACGAGCCTGCTGAGAGTCTTGATCAAAGAGTCCGAAAGTCGGAGCAGGGTGGGGGAGATGAGCCAGACGACGGTGATCACGATGGTGAACACCACCAGGTGAAGTCCCCACCATCCCGCACCAAGTGGAGTGGGCGCCAACGTGAGTGAAGTGGCCACACCGACGCAGAGCGACAGGATCAGCATGTGCCAGAGGTAGATGCCCATCGCTCGGGATGAGAAGACGGCAACGGGAATCCAGCGGCGATCAGAACGCAGCATCCGTTCGAGCATCGGCCAGAGCAGCAGCAGTACACAGATCTGAGCAGTTCCGGCAAGGGCTAGCACAATCGTCGGCGGAGCGAGGTTTGAAAGACCGGGACACGCGCTGGTGGTGATAAGAGCCGCGGAATAAGGCCCGAGAGTGACAGCGGCCACAGCCAGCCCGGCGCTGGCCACCGCACCAACGGCAAGAATCGATCGTTGTAGTTCTCGCAGTTTCGGCAACTGCAACCCCAGTGCTGCAAAGTACGACCACACGAGAAGTAGGTTCACCCAGCCAATCTGCTCGGAAATGGCTACGCGCAGAGCATCGACGATCGCAATCACAACCAGCATCAGCGCGAAGTGCCACCATCGGGTCATCTTGGCCAGCAGGGAAGAGACCGCAACCACCATGAGGTAAACGCCAAGGAACCAGGTCAGTTGCATGGGGAGTAGGCCCGCGTACTGACCGATAGTGCTTCCGGCCACCTGTGAGAGCAGAGCTGAGAGCACGGCCGTCACAAGAAGCAGAAGTACCGCGGGCGTTACCAGACGATCGATCCGCTTCACCACGCTCATGGTGGTTACGGCACCCGCATGACGGCGCAGACCCGAACCGGCCAGTAGGAAGAACAACGGCAGGATCTGAAGTACCCAGGTGAGTGGGAAGAGATTCGGAGCGGCTTCGAGGGTGTTGGTGACTGAGCCGTCCGGATTCACGGTCCACGCCAGATTGTGGGCGACCACCACGAGCGCCAATGCCAGCGCCTTTACTGCGTCAGCAACCCTGTCACGGCCCGCGGAAGCCGCCAGGACCTTCTGACGGATCCCCGAAGAGTCGGTCTCACTCATGACGTCTCGCCACTGGCCGCATTACCTCAGTATGCGCGTGAAGCCACCGCCCGGTAAATGAAATCGTCAGCGGTTCTCAAGACCGGTGATGAGAAGTTCGACGAGGAAGTTGAAGCTGTTCGTCGCCTGTCTCGGTAGCCCGAAGCCGCCACCGGCCTCCAACGACACGAACCCGTGGAGCGCCGAACGAAGGGATCGAGCAGCATCAATAGCGGTGTTGCCCTTGAGTCCGAAGCCTGCCAAGACGGCAAGCACCACGGCCACCACCTGATCTGAGGCTGCACGATCCTCATCGTCGTCAGGGGCGCGAACCGTTGCTGCGTATCGACCCGGGTGTTCAAGGACCCAGGAGCGGTAGGCCTGGGCCATGGCCCGGACCGCATCAGGTCCGGCTCGTCCAATGCTGGCACGCCCGAGTACATCACCGAGCTCGCGCTTGGCTTCAACGGCGATCCCGCGTTGCAGATCGTCCATGGAGTCGATGTGCTTGTAGAGCGATGGCTGACGTACTCCGAGGCGCTCGGCGAGTGCGGCGAGAGTGAGGCGCCCATAGCCGACCTCATCGGCGAGATCGGCGGCCTCACTGACAACGATCGCCGAGCTGAGGCCGGCCCTAGGCATCGGTTGACAATCGAGACAGAAAACCGAGCACGGCCGGGGTGACGATCTCGGGGTGCTGTGCGTGCGGATAGTGACCAGCGTCGGGAACCATGACCACATCTGCACCGAGGCGCTCGGCGATCCACTGTGCCTCGGCCTTGGGATACTTGAAGTCGGGATCGAGTTCACCCATCACCACAAGAGCTGGAGCAGAAATCTGGCCAAGAACAACTTCCACGGGTGCATGTGACGTCCTCGTCGTCTGCGAGAACGACGATGCATATCCCGGCCGTTTGATAGACGAAAAGATCGAACTGATGTGACTGTCTAGGTCTGCTGGCTTCGTCCCGGCGTAGAGCTTGGGAAGGTATGCCCTCCATGACTGAGCGGCCCACGCGGGAGCCATCGCCGCCCGCAGCATCAGCCGCTGAATCGCAGAGGTGTCGCCGTTTCGCACGAATGGGCCAACCAGAACCAGGCCGCGAACCAACTCAGGCTTGATTGCTGCAAGGTAGGCGACTGAGCCTGCACTCATGGAATTGCCCATGAGCACGGCGGGTTGATCGAGGTGCTCCAACAGGGCGACCACATCGTCCGCAGTCTCAACATCTCCGTAGGAACGGAAGGTGCTATCACTTTCGCCGTGTCCACGAAGATCGGTGGTGACGACCGTGAAGCCGGCCTCCGTGATTGCCGGGGCAAGGAATCGATAGGTGCTGCGCAGATCGCCCATGCCCGGAACCATCACAACAAGTGGTCCCTGCCCTTGAATGTCATAGGCGATGCGTCCATCTGGTCGCTCTACAAAGTTTGTGTTCATAAGGAGTATGGTACTTAGTCATGAGGCTAATGTCAATAGCCAACTCTGAGAAAAAAGATCTCGTACCTTGTCAGTCGCCCAAAGTTGAAGTTGACTGGAAGACTGGATCCATGAAGGTTCACATCATCAAGGCTCATCCTGAACCCACATCGTTCAACGCAGCCCTGGCTGAGACTGCTGCGTTCACGGTGGCGCAGTTGGGTCATACCGTGGTGACCAGCGATCTGTACGCATTGAACTTCGAGGCCGTGGCCGGTCCGCATGATTTTAAGTTAGGGCGAGAGGATAAAGAAGTTTTCCGGCTCGATCGCGAGCAGACGTTCGCGCATGAGTTAGGAACGACATCACCTGACATTAAGGCCGAGCAAGCTAAGGTCGCTTCGGCGGACCTCGTTATCTTTCACTACCCAATGTGGTGGTTCATGCCTCCCGGCATCCTTAAAGGCTGGTTTGACCGCGTCTTCACTCGAGGGTTTGCGTACCTGCCTGGGCGCAAGTATGACAGTGGACTCATGCACGGTAAGACTGCCATGGTCGTGGTCACCACTGGTACTGACGCTGACACCTACGCACCGGATGGTATAGACGGAGCGCTGTTGGACGTGATGTGGCCCGTTCACAATGGAATCCTTCGCTACACCGGTTTTGAAGTGGTCGTCCCGTTCGTGGTTCATGCGCCGGGGCAAAAGTCGGAAAGTGATCGAGCGGCAGTCCTTTGCGAGTATGCAGACGCCCTTAGGCGGATCGAAGGTCGACCCAGGCTCTTCTTCCATGGTGCAGAGGACTATGGGGAGAATGAGAGGCTGCTGCCTCACGTTGAGCCCCGCTCGGGCTTTCAGCACCGTATCCAGTGACATAACCATGGTGGGTCTTCACCGAGCAAGCGTCGCATGGCGCGAATCGTCGTGTGTGCCTGACCAGCGTCCGCGTTCGCTAGATCAACTGCAAAGGTCACTAGGCTTAGAGAATGAATCGAGGAAGGGCACGGCTTCTGCCTGCTGAGCGGGATCAGGCGATTCTTGATGCCACGCTTGCTCTGCTTGCGCGTGAGGGTATTGCTGGTGTCACCATGCGTGCTGTTGCACGTGAGGCCGATGTAAGTCTGGGTCTGGTCAATTACTACTACGTTGACAAGCATCAACTCATCTGTGCCGCCTTGCAGCGGATCGAGGCGGATGATGTCTCGATTCTAAATCCTGTTGAGGGTTTGGATGCTCAGGAGCAGCTGCGCTCTGCGCTTGCCAGAGTGGCCACACCACAGATCATGACAACCGAGTATCTGTCGCTTCGCCTGCAACTGTGGTCATTGGCCACAGCACATCAGGATTTCGCCGAGATCAATGCGAGTGCGCACGTGCGCTATCGGACGCAGTTGGCCGCGCTGATCAGCGACGCGCGTCCTGAACTCTCGAAGGCCGACTGCCGGCGCAGGGCGAACGATATTGATGTGGTGCAGAACGGGGTATGGCTCAGCTCTCTACTTGGGGTAGATCGCGCGTCACTTCGACGTGCGTTGAAGACCTGTGAAGAGATCGCGTTCGGCGACTGAACTCCAAGGCAGCAGGGTATTGAACGATCGTTCAATGGTCGTTAGTCTGCCTTCATGACTCAACTTTCAGACGATGTTGTTCGGGATATCTCCACGGGGTTCGATCCGGACCCGGCGCGTTCCATGTCGCTGGGCGCAGATGCCTATCTGCAGCAGAGCTGGCTGGAGGCTGAGCAGGCGGCCGTGTTCTCTCGGACCTGGCAGTGGGTGTGCCATGTCGAAAGTGTTCGTGAATCAGGTAGTTACGTCACCGCGACCGTCGCAGGTATGCCGATCGTGGTCACCCGGGCAAAGGATGGTGTGCTTCGCGCGTTCTACAACGTGTGCAGCCATCGAGCACATGAGCTGCTCTCGGGATCCGGAACAGTGCGCAATATGGTCTGCCCCTACCACGCATGGACCTTCGACCTCACCGGAGAGCTCAAGGCGGCACGTCGCGCCGACAGCATGGAGGGATTCGACAAGTCGGAGTTCTGCCTCACGTCGGTTCAAGCCGAGGTGTTCGGCGGCTTCGTCTACGTGAATCTGGATCCGAAGGCAGCGCCACTGCGTGAGCAGGCCGGAGATCTCGGCGCTGAGATTGCCCAATGGGCACCTGATGTGGAGCAGCTCACGCACGTCAAGAGACTCCACTTCGAAGTCAGTGCCAACTGGAAGACGGTGATCGACAACTTCCTTGAGTGCTACCACTGCCACATCGCACACCCTGAGTTCGTCGATCTGGTCGACATGGACACCTATGAGGTGCGCACCCACGGCATCTGGTCGAGCCATTTCGCCGACGCCGGCACCACCGAGAACAGTGCTTACGACGTAAGTGGAGCAACGGTGACCACTCACGCCGTGTGGTGGCTGTGGCCCAACACCTGTCTGCTGCGGTATCCGGGGCGTGGAAACTTCATGGTGTTTCAGGTGATTCCCGATGGCCCGGATCGAACACTCGAGACCTGGGACTTCTTCCTCGAGGATGCCAACCTCACACCTGCTGAGGTGGAGGCCGTGCGCTATGTGGACGAAGTTCTCCAGCCGCAGGACATCGCGATCGTCGAGAGTGTGCAGCGGGGCATGCGCACCCCGGCGTTCAACCGCGGCCGCATTGTGCACGATCCGTCCTCCGGCCTGTCTGAGCATGGAGTGCACCACTTCCACAGCCTGCTGATCGAGGCGTACCGTTCACTGGTTCCGAGCGAGGAGTCATGAGCGATCGGCAAGCCGGCGACGTGACGCAGGTGGCGGCACTTGGGGCAGGTCTGATTGGACGAAGTTGGACAGCACTGTTCCTCGCCGCAGGGAAGCACGTCACCATCTGCGACCCAGATCCAGCCGCCGGTGGACGTACTCGCGACACCGTACGTGAGGCGTGGCCGGTACTTTCACGCCTCGGCCTTGCCCAGCCCGATGACCTCGACGCCGCCATCGACCGGCTGAGCGTGGTGGCAGATCCGGTAGCGGCCGTGAAGGATGCGCAGTTCGTACAGGAGAGCATCCCCGAGCGGATTGGGCTCAAGCATGAGCTCTACCGGGCCATCGAGCCGGCCCTTGGCGTGAATGTGGTGGTCGCCTCATCTGCGTCAGGTCTGACTCTGTCCGAGTTGCAGCAGGGGTGGCAGGACCCCTCACCTCTTGTGCTCGGACATCCGTTCAACCCGCCACATCTGATCCCTCTCGTGGAGGTGATGGGCAATGAGCGCACGGCCCCGGGCATGGTTCAGATCGCCCGTCAGTTCTACGAATCGGTCGGGAAGGTGACGATCGAAGTTCGGCGAGAAGTTCCCGGACATGTGGCCAATCGCCTTCAGGCGGCGCTGTGGCGTGAGGCAATCAACCTGGTTCTCGAGGGGGTTGCCTCGGTTGAGGATGTGGACACCGCGGTGGCATCTGGTCCGGGACTGCGTTGGGCTGTGATGGGTCCCACGGCACTTTTCCATCTCGGTGGTGACGATGGTGGGTTGGCTGAGTTCTGCCTGCGATACTCCGACAGTTTCAATCGGTGGTGGGATGATCTTGGCTCACCTCGACTTGATGATGTGACGATCCAGTCTCTGGTGTCGGGCATGGGCGAAACCTCGCCTGACGACTTCCGGGCGATGGTCAGCCGCCGTGACTCCATCCTGGCTGAGGTCATCGTCGCAACACATCGCTGAATCCGAGGTCGGCTAGGCTCGTGCTATGTCGCAGGTGATCGTGATTGGTGCCGGTCTTGCGGGCCTTCGGGCCGCGCGCGATCTCGCCGACGCAGGATGTTCCGTTATCCTTCTCGAAGCCAGAGATCGAGTGGGTGGCCGCGGGCGTACCGTGCAGATAAACGGACGCACGGCCGAGCTCGGTGGCTCCTGGTTCACTCCTCACCACGAAGAGGTGCGGGCTGAGTTGGCTCGCTATGGGCAGCCGGTACGTGACTACGCACCCGTGTCCTACGCACGCTGGCGCACCGACGGCGTGCTTCGCTCTGGACTCCCAGTTCCCTGGAATGAACTCAACGAGCTTGAGCGGGTGCTCACCAAGATCAACACTGATAGCTTCGCCTCCGCGCAGGCAGGTGCAGGTGTTGCGGTGGGTTCAGCGGCCGACTACTTCGATGCACTCGATATGCCGGCAGCCACAGGGGATCTCATCCTCGGAATCTGGCAGTTGATGGCCGGTGCTCCACCGGAGGTGGCTGAGATCAGCGAGATGCTGCTCTCTGTTGCGGGGCATGGCGGAATCAGTGGCCTGATCACGTGTCTGGCGCATGGTCCCGAGCTTGGCTGGTCGGCTCTGGCTGAGGCGATGGCAGCGGATCCGCGGATAGATGTACGACTGTCGGTTGCTGCTTCCTCCGTCCAGGAGAGCGACGGAATCGTCACCGTGACCACCGACGCAGGTGAGTTCAGTGGTGACGCCGCGGTCGTGGCCGTGCCACTCAACTGCCTGCCACATATCACCTTTGCGCCGGCCCTTCCGCCGGCCGTCCAGCGTCTCGCGGGTGCAAATGTGGGATGTGCGGTCAAGTTGGTGGTGCTCGCGAGCAATGTCGAACCACATGGTCTTGTCGTGGGCCATGACCCCAACTTCCCACTGCGCTTCTGGTACGTCGACGACCGCGTTGACGACCTGACCCGCCTCATCGCTTTCGGTTGGAAGGATGAGTTTGATCCGGAAGATCGTGCACAGGTAGAACGGGCGCTGAATGCATACTTCCCCGAGGCCATGCTCATCGACTATCGCTGGCATGACTGGAATGCCGATGACTATTCACGAGGTACGTGGCTCACCCTGCCTGCCGGGCGTGCATCGGAGTTTGATCCTGCGGCGATGGCCCTGCAGGGACGGGTTGTGCTTGCTGGATCAGATGTCGCTGAGCATGAGGCGGGTTGGTTTGAAGGTGCGCTCCTGAGCGGAGCTCAAGCGGCACGGGTGATCCATGAGCGTCTTGCACACGGACGGACTTAGCCAGTCATGTGACGTGGTCAATGAGTCGAACCGTCGATGTTGCGTCGGGGCTGTCGCTTGAGATCGCGTCCATCAGTGCTTGCCCGGCGGCCTCAAGAGCTGGTGTGGTCATTGGGGCAAGCCCGTCGAGGATGAAGAGAATATTTGTCGTCGACTCATCAAGGCGAGTGCGCACGCATTGACGCCAGTTCCACCGTCTGCACGTAACTCCGAGATCATCGCGCCACACCACCTCGCCTTGCTCGGCCGTCACAACAACCTGCTCACCATCGGCAACAGTGTCGAATGGCTCATCTCCCGCTGCACGCACGAGTCGCGGTGAACCCGCGTAGCGATCAAGGTTCTCTCCACCGATCGGTACGAGATGCTCGACCGAGACCGCGTTGTAGATATCGGTGAGTCGATCGATCCGCGGAAGGCCAGCGTCGATGCGTCGTACAAGTGCTTCGATACTGCTGCGTGCCACCCTCGGCTTCACCCCAAAGTCGAGAAAGGCCTCACGCCAGGCAGAGATCTCCGGAAGTGCCTCCAGTGGCCGGCCATCAAGTCGGGTTCGAATACTTGACTCCGCGCGCTGAATAGCAGCGTCACTTGCTGGATCCGAGGGCCCACCGCGGACGCCCGCTACTGCGATCAGAAGTGCGCGATAGTCAGGCCGAAGTGCGAAGACGGATTGATCAATAGTGGCCGCGGCAAGGTATTCATCGAGTTGTGACACATGAACAATCTAGCGACCCCGTTGGTGAGCCAAACATCAGAGCGTGGGGTCTGCCTTGCGCCGTCCAAACGTCAGATAGGCCAGAGGTCCGACGGGCTGCACCGCACAGGCCAGCCCCCACGCCAACTTGGGGCCGCGGACCAACTCGCGTGGCCGGGTCACCAGATCTACCAGTGCAATCGACGTGGCCACCACCTCGATACCGGCAAGTACGGCTATTCCGACGCGCTGCGGTGGTGTTAGGTCGCCCCACCACTCGGTTAATGACTGCTTGGAACGGTCCATGTGTTCAATCTACTTCGGTTGTGGGTGCCTAGGTGCGCCGAGGTTCACTGGTGGCCAGTTGTCGGCGATTCAAGCCAATGGGTTGGTCGAATATCGTGCGAATGTTGTCCTGCACATATCTGTCATCAAGGGGTTCCATGTCGCTGTTTCTTCCACCTGATGTGGTCGAGCCGTTCGTTGGTGGGCTCATGGCCGGAATCGATGTTGACGGCGGGCCCACGCGTGAGCAACTGGGCGTGCTCCGGGCAATCGTGTCGACGGTGTGGAATCGACCGGACCTTGACCTCATGGCCTCTCGTCGAGTGGGGCCGAGTGAGCTGGCCGACCTTCTTCTTGAGACTGATCACCGCAATGCATTTCACGAGCTGCATCTGACGCTCGAGACCTGTCGACATCCCATTACCGATGGACAGGTTGAGCTCGTGCAGCTGTACGCGGATGCCCTGGGAGTAGAAGGTGAAGACCTGGCCATCTTCAGGGATCTGGTGCAGGAGGGTGTTGATTCGGCGGCCGCCGACTATCGACGCTTCCTCGACCACAATCTCCATGAGCGTGTGGAACCATCTCTGGCACACCAAGATCCAGATGCTGATCTGCGGGAGATTGCTCTTGCAGAGAAGCTCGAGGCTTTTGCTGAGTATGGTCCAGGCACTCTGGGGCGCGCGTTCTTGACCTTCTATGAACGCTTCGGCTTAACCCTTCCTGGACTCGAAAGTTCGACGCACCATCACTTCTTCGTCGCACATGACATGACGCACACAATCGCAGGACTCTCCACCTCTGTTGCTGGGGAGGTTGCTCTCAGTGGATTCCAGTTTGCGATGAACAACGATCGCATCAACCGCGCCGCTCTGCTGGCCTCGCTGGTGGCCCATGAAGCCGGCTTTGCCCATCCGGAGCATCTGGCCAAGGCCGATGACTCGGTCCTATCGCACCCTCGAAACGCGCAATTGCTTGCACAGGAACTACGCAGGGGGAGTAGGTGCACGGGCGACTTCTCGCTGATCGATCACTTCGAGCTCGCGCCATTGCCAATCGCGGACGTGCGCGCTGAGTTCGGAGTGTGGGCGCCCGAGAATCCGTCAGATGCGGATCACTGGTGGTGACACAGTGCTGACAGTCTTCTACGCGCTCCTATCGGCGGCGGGCTACGGATTCTCTGACTTCATTGCCGGAATCTCCTCTCGCAGAAGTGATGCCACCCTCGTCACGATGTTCTCGCAGATCTTCGGTGGCCTCGTTGTGCTTGTGATCTGCCTTGCCTCGGGTGCCACCAACTCCCCACACGCCATGTTGTGGGGAGCTGTTGCCGGAGTTGGTAGTGGCTTTGGGGCACTGGCCCTCTACCGAGGATTCGCGATAGGACGGATTTCGGTGGTGGCACCCGTGTCTGCCGTAACGGTTGCGGCTGTTCCGGCTCTGGTGGGCGTACTCCTCGGTGAACGCCCATCGGTGATTGCCTGGATTGGTATTGCCCTGGCCCTCCCGGCCACCTTCCTCATTGGCCGAGTGGGCGATGAGCACATCGGCCCCTCCGGCTTCCTGATGGGATTGGCAGCCGGTTTGGCGTTCTCGGTTCTGTTCATCGGGTTGCACGGGGCTGGCAATGCCAACGGTCTCTGGCCGGTGATGTCGCAGAACGTGGTGGCTTTCGTCGTGCTGATCCCGCTGGGCCTGCGGGCATGGCCTGGTGGCAAGGGAACGATCTTCCAGCCGCGAATCATCGGCGGCGTGATGCTGGCCGGTACGCTGGCGGCTCTGGCGAGCGCATGGTTCCTCATCGCCTCGTCCGGAGGTCTGACGATTTCGACAGTGATCACATCGCTTTATCCTGCGTTCACCGTACTTCTCGCCTTTATCTTCCTGAAAGAGCATGTGCGGCACGTTCAGGTGGTGGGTCTGGTGATGGCTGCGCTATCTGTTGTTCTGGTCACGATCTGATCTGCAGCGGCCGCCGTAGAGTGGTAGACGGCTCGAAGTTCTAGTCAAGGGAGTTGGTTCGAGGTGACCGAGCGCCACGGTGAGCCCCTGGATATGTCAGGGTTGGATATCTCGCCGGCCATCCTTGATCTCGATCCGGAGGAGTTTCGCCAACTCGGTTACTGGGTTGTCGACCGGACGATCGAGCACCTGGACTCGTTGACCGACCGGCCAGCCATCAGCACGGCGTCCTTCGAAAGTCTTTCTGAGCAGCTCGGTGGTCCGGTACCGATGACGGGCAGCAGTCTCACCGATGGACTGCGCCTGCTCGCAGATGTCGCCCTGGAGAATCAGCAGCATGGTGACCATCCGCGCTACTTCGCGCGGGTCCCAGGGCCCTCATCTCAGGTGGCTATCCTCGGAGACTGGCTGGCAAGTGGGATGCAGGCGGTTGCCTCATCATGGGGCGGGGGAGCGGGCACGGCAACTGTCGAGGTGGTGGCTCTCAACTGGTTGCGCGATGTGCTGGGACTCAACCCGTCGTCACAAGGAGTCTTGGTGTCTGGCGGATCTCTGGCCAGTACCACCGCTCTGATCACCGCGCGCTCACAGCATGGGTCAGGTGTCCTGTATCTGAGTGATCAGACCCATTCGTCGATCAAGAGGGGTGCACTCGGCATCGGATGGAGTCCGGACGAGATCTCAGTTCTGCCGACCGACGCACGTTTTCGGTTCGACCCCGAAACCGCACGTGCGGCGATCCTCGGCGATATTGAAGCGGGTCGGCGTCCAGCCGTGCTCGTTGCCACGGTGGGAACCACGAACACTGGCGTGGTCGATGATGTTCCAGCATTGGCTGCCCTGTGTCGTGAATTCAACCTCTGGCTGCACATCGACGGCGCCTATGGCGGACCCGCTGCCTTGGCCCCAGATCGCAATGGCATCACGGGATTGGAGCTGGCCGATTCGTTCGTCCTCGATCCGCACAAGTGGCTGTTCCAGCCCTACGATGCGGCCTGCGTCTGGGTGGCACATCCACAAGCGCTTGAGCGCACGTTCGCGATGTACCCGGAGTACCTCGCCGATACCCAAGGGGGTGCAGTCGACCTGCACAACCGCAGCCTGGAACTCACCAGGCGCGCGCGTGGGGTGAAACTCTGGCTCACCCTCCGCACCTATGGATTCAATGTTCTGATCGATGCCGTCAACCGGGGAATAGCGCTAGCTGAATACGCCCAACAGGTCGTTGAAGCAGATCCGCGCTTGACGATCGTCACCCCGGCGCAGCTTGGCGTGGTCACGTTCGCATCCACGACCGCCGATGCCGCGGCACATGTTTCTGCGGTTGCCGAGGTCACCGCAGACGGCTTTGCTGCAGCGACAAGTACGGTTCTTCACGGACGCACTGTGATCCGCCTGTGCACGATCAACCCGCGCACCACTAGCGACGACATCACCAGAACGGTTGAACTTCTCGCCAACGCCCTCGAGGCCTAGATCCCTGCGACCCCGGCGAGATGTCCCACCAATGACGTAACGGCCATGGCAGCGGTACCGCCGAAAACCACTCGTGCTGTTGGTTTTGGCCATGCTGTGCCGGCCGCCCGTGCCCCAAGCACTCCGGCGATCATCAGCCCGATGATGGTCACTCCCACGATCACAGCGATTCTTGCCGCACCTTCAAATGGCCCCAAGAGTCCAAGAAATGGAATCAGGCCACCGAGGGTGAAACTCAGGGCCGAGGCCAATGCGGCCTGACCCGGACGTGCCGCGTGGATCTCAGTTAGGCCGAGCTCATCTCGTGCATGAACATCAACAAGTTGGTCAATTGGCCTGTTGCTCAACTCCTCTGCAACCTGCTCGGCGAGCTGTCGCGAGAGTCCGCGATCCACGTAGATGTTGGTGAGCTCCTCCTTCTCCGCAATCGGATCACTCAACAGTTCACGTCGTTCCGTTGCCCGGTCAGCAGACTCAATATCGGCCTGAGAACTAACGGACACCCATTCCCCGGCGGCCATCGCCATGGCACCGGCAGCCAAACCGGCCAGACCTGCCACCACAACAGCAGAGGGCTGTGAACCACTTGCGGTTGCAACGCCCACCATCAGACTGGATGTGGAGACCAGCCCGTCATTGGCACCCAGTACCGCTGCCCGCAGCCAGCCAGACCGGTGGCCGACATGGCGTTCGGGGGCCCGTGAGTGCGTCGGTCCGTCGCCGGGTATGGGTACGCTCAAGGAATCTCCAATCCTTACCTCGACGATAGCCAAGCGTGATGCGGTTTTGCTGGCATAGTAGGCCCATGGACGCACCCGCTATTGCATGTGAGGGCTTTGCTTTCCCCGAGTGCCTTCGTTGGCGCAATGATCAACTGTGGTTCTCAGACATCCTGGGTGGGGCGGTATATCGCTGGAGTCCGGACGGTGGTTTGCACGAGGTGACTGCGTTCGACACCGGTCCCTCGGGCCTTGGCTGGACACTCGGCGAGGAACTTCTGATCTGCGATGGCCGGAACAGGCGAATCCTGAAGTTGACGTTGGACGGACGTCGTGAGGTCCACGCCGACCTGTCGAATCTGATGCATCACCCAGCCAACGAGATGATCACCGATGATCGAGGATGGGCACTCATTGGAGGGTACGGCTACAACCCGGATGTCGACGACCCCACGCCGTCCTCCCTGTACTGGGTTTCGCCACAGGGTGGTGTTTCCGAATTCATCGGAGGCTTGATTTTCCCTAATGGCATGGCATTTCTGGACGATCACACACTCGTTGTTTCAGAGACGTTTGCTGATCGGCTGGCCATCATTGACGTTCCTTCCGCTCGGGTTATCAATCGCATCAAGCTGTCTAGTGGTTCGACGCCGGATGGTCTTTCGGTAGCCGAAGACGGATCTATCTGGGTGGCGGGTGCTTTCGGTGAGGCAGTGTTCCGCGTGCACCTTGATGGACGTTACGAGCGCATGATCGAGTTGCCCGGCTTAGGTGTCTACGACGTCACGTTTGGACCGGACGACACGGTTTTTGTGGCGGTGTC
>CAXBQZ010000067.1:0-16342 GCA_963978055.1 uncultured bacterium | reverse complement strand
CTTCGCCGGCCCGTACCTCACGGTTCGCGATTCACTCATCCATGGAATGCAGCGTGGTATCTACGCAAGCTCGAACATGACGGTCGTGCATTCGTACCTCGATGACTTCGACAATCCCAGTACCAGTCATGCGCAGGCGATTCTCACCAGCGGAAACGTCAACAACGTCACGCTTTACGACAACACCCTCGGGTGCGGTACAAACATGTGCACGGCGGCGCTGAGCATCTTCCCAGAGAACTGGACGGGTGGCCCGAACGACAACTGGACCATCAATCACAACCTGCTCAACGGCGGCTCCTACGCGATCTACGCGGGAGACACGGACGCCGATGGCGAACGCCCGAATACCCACATGATCTTCACCAACAACGTATTCGGAGATAAGTACTTCCCCACAGGTGGTGAATTTGGATATGTCGGCTCCTGGTCTGTCGATCCCTCAAACGTCTGGTCTAACAATGTGAACGTCAGCGGTCTGGACATTCAGCCGTAGGCAGCCGCCCGTTCAGTTGTGAGTAGTCATCGACTAGTCCATTTGGGCCCAAAAAAGCGAAGTGGACCTTTCTCACTGTTACGGTCAGAATGACAGCAAACACCAGCATCAGCCAGTTCGTGGCCGTGCCGACAATGAGGTGGTTCGCAATGAAGGCACAGAATCAGCACAGTTCAGCTGTTGCTGCGTCCGTGCTTCCTGCAGGTGAACTTGCCTCTCAGGCGATGCTCTCCGGTGTCGAGACGGTTGTGATCTGCGTACCGGACAACGTCGGGCGGTTGATCGGCAAGCGAGTGGATATTGCCGAGTGGCCGCGCCTGTCGCAGGCGGGCCTGTCGATGCCCAATTTCCATCTCGTTACCGACATCGAGAACAACCCAGTGCCCGGGCTGGCGATTACGGGTTCACATACCGGCTACCCCAACGGTGTTCTGAAGCCGGACACTGCCACTCTGCGTCGTCCCGACTGGGAGTCGGCGACCGCATATGTTTTAGCGGATACGTACTCCACTGATGGGGATTTGGTTGACGTCGCTCCGCGCAGCATCCTTCGCAAACAAGAACAAAGGTTGGCTGACGCTGGCCTCAGCACTCTGATCGCCTCTGAACTTGAGTTCTACTTATATGCGGAGTCCTATCGGGAGCGCCACGCTGACGGCTACCGGGATCTCACTCCCGCATGGCACTTCCATGGTGACAACGACGTCTTCGTGACGACGGCTGAGGAGCCGTTCCTTCGCCGGATCCGTCAGTCGATGAGGGGCATGGGCATTACTGTTGCCGTCACTCAAGGTGAGAATGGACCGGGACAGCAGGAGCTCAATTTCCACCCCACGTCATTGGTGGAGATGGCCGATCGCCATGTGCTCTACAAGCACGGGGTGAAGTCGATCGCACGACTGGAAGGAAAGTCCGTCACCTTCATGGCGAAGCCGGATGACCGCCACCCCGGATCAGGTGCGCACACCCATATCTCACTTTATGACGCGGATGGAGACTCACTTTTCGGAGTGGATGAGTTGACTGATGCGGGCAACGCCTTCCTCGCTGGTGTCCTTCACTTCACCCCGGAGCTTGCCTGGCTTCACGCACCGTTCGCGAACTCCTACCGTCGGTTCCAGCCGGGAAGTATGGCGCCCACGAATCTGTCCTGGGGCTGGGACAACCGTGGCTGTGCCATCCGAGCCCTTGATCGTGGCAGCGGGATCCATTTCGAGTTCAAGTTCCCCGGTGCTGATATGAATCCATACTTCTCGTTCACCGGACTGCTCATGGCTGGACTTGAGGGGATGCGGCTGGGCCTCACCCCGCCGCCGGCGACGGAGGGCAATGCCTACCTGTCCAGTGACTCAGCGCGAGTACCGGCTGATCTCACCGAGGCGGTGCAGGCCTTCGAAGCCAGTGAACTGGCAAAGCGCGAGCTCACGCCCAAGGTGCACGAGCATCTATGCGGACTTGCGCGTGCTGAACTTCACGCATCGCGGCGGGCTGTGACGGATTGGGATCGCCAGCGAGGTTTCGAGCGGGCTTAGCCAGCCGTTTGCGCTGTGCCTTCCGTCATATGAGACAGGGCGTTACGCTTCACAGCAACATCGAGTGAGGAGTCTTCATGGCTGCAGTTGTTGCCCAACGAATTGGTCACGGTCCTCAGCGCGTTCTCGTGCTGCACGGGTGGTTTGGCCCCAGTGTCTACGACGGATTCTTCGATTCATTCGACCCAGAGCAGTTCGACATAGCGATCGTCCACAACTCCGGCTACGGGCTCGCTCGCGGTCAGGAGCCAGCCGCAGACATCACCGATCTCGCTCAGCAGCATCTCGCCGTTGCTGATGAATTGGGTTGGGCGGCATTTGACGTAATCGGGCACAGCTACGGGGGTGCTGCAGGCCTGCGGATCGCTTCTCTTGCTCCGCACCGAGTTGGCTCACTCGTTGGTATCTGTCCCGTAATGCCAACTGGGTTCGATGCCATTGCCGTTGAGAACTGCGGGGCAACAGCAGAAACTGGTCCGCTCTACATGGCCGCCTACTCCAAGGGGCCAGATGCATCCGATGGTCCACAGATGATCATCGCGGGACTGGACCCAGTGCTGGCATCGGACTCAGTGGCTCTACATGATCTGGTCAATGCCACCTTCGAAGCCATGGATGAGGATGCCTACAAGCAGTACTTCCTGGTTTGGACCGGTGCGTCATTTGCGCAGGATGTGGTCGGCTTGAACACCCGATCCCTCTTCCTGATCGGGGAGGCTGACCCGTTTGCGGCCGTCAACTATGTGACTCCCACCCAGCAGAGCATGGCACCCGGAGCCGTTGAGGTACAGGTGCTTCCGGGCGGTCATTTCCTCACCGTGAGTGGTGATCGTGCACAGGTGGCGACTGCCATTACTGATTTCTTGACTCCGTGAGCCAATCCGGCGGCCTCAGGTTCTGTCCTGTGGTTTCTCACCCAAGAGCCCCTGCGGGCGGAACACCAGAACGAGGATGAGCACGGAGAACACGACCGATTGAGACCATTGCTGTCCGAAGGCGTAGGTGAATCCGTCGTTGAAAGACTGCAGGATGCCGATCAGGAACCCGCCGAGAACCGCACCCGGCAGGTTCCCAACTCCGCCGAGGACTGCGGCTGTGAAGGCGATAAGCCCGAACTGATAGCCGTCGAGATAGTTGGTGTTGCCGAAGGATGCGAAGTAGAGCAGCCCCGCTGCCCCAGCAAGTGCCCCGCCGAGGGCGAAGGTGACTGCGATTGTTCGGTTGACATGGATTCCCATGAGTTCGGCTGCCCCAGCATCCTGCGAGGTCGCTCGCATCGCCTGACCATGACGCGTCTTGGTGACGAACCAGGTGAGCAGCAGAAGAATCGGGAGCGTGATGCCGGTGACGATCAAGGTGGAGTAGGCAATGGTGATCGGACCGAGGTTGACCCCCCCATTCGGGATCACCGTTGGCCAGATGCGCTGACCTGAACCGTTGATCTGGAGTCCAAGCCACTGGAAGGTGAAGCTGAGTCCGACTGCAGCAATAAGCGAAGCCAATCGCGGGCCTCCACGCAGTCGCCGGAACACCAGTCGATCCGCGGTGATATTGATGCCCGCACATGCGGCCATCACGACCAGAAGAACAACGGCGGTCAGAACGAACGGCATCACCCCGGGGCCGTGGACACCCAGCCGATCCTCCAGAAGCACCGAGGTGAAGATCGAGGCGAGCATGAATAGATCACCATGCGCAAAGTTGATCAATCCGATGATCCCGTAGACGAGTGTGTAGCCCAGAGCGATGAGCGCATACAGTGACCCAACTTGCAGTCCGGCGAAGATCAGGTCGATGAATCGACCTGGAGTTGCAACGACATTGACGCCGATCCACGCCAAGAGCCCGGAACACACGAGCACGCCGATGGTGGTGTCGATCCGCTCGCGGCTCCAGATCGAGAGTCTGCTGTCAGCTGCCTCAACCGTTGTTGCGGTCATCAGTCTGAATTAGACGTTGCGCCGGGCCACGCCGCCGAACTTCTCTTCACTGTCATCGGCCTGCGCCAAGCCCCAGGTCCAGATGGTCTTGGGAGTGATCCTGATAAACAGACCATTCTTCCCCTGTTCGATGGTGGCTGAGCCGCGGATCTTGATACCTCTGGGTGACCACGGGTTGGTAGTGGGCAGGTCATCGATCACGATGACAGCCTGAGGGTTCGCGAGCAGGTTGCGGTAGCGGATCGTCTTGGTGATGTCGTAGCCACCACTGGTGATCGTGTCGCCATCTACAGAGAACACGACGGCCGATACGTCAGGGGTCGCACTTGCCGAGGACGTTGCGAGGCGGGCCAGTCGCTGGGAGCCGAGGTACTCCAGTTCAACTTCGGTAAAGACGGTCATCACGATCCTTCATCTGCAGTTGCATACGTTTCAAGAGTACGCGCTTAGTCGGCGTCGGCAGCCCGAGCATGACCGATCACGGACGATCCGGGAGGTCGTGCGCTTTGCATGTATGACGACTGCTCATTGCGTATTGTTCAGACGAGTCGGCGCATCACTCTGCCGCTGCTAAGTGGAAGGACTATCGGTGTGACAAGGCACGAGGGCAGAACCGCACTGGTTACGGGCGCTGCGCAGGGTCTGGGCCTGGGAATCGTTCGTCGACTTGTCTCCGATGGCGCCCGGGTGGTGGCTCTCGACGTCAAAGGCCAGACACTTCGAGACGCCTGCCGGGAGTTCGGGGATTCCGTGCTCCCTGTGGCGGGAGATGTGGCTGATGAATCGGTGTGTGCCGACGCAGTGCAGGCAGCGGTCAATCATTTCGGCAGCATCGATTTGGTTGCAGCCAATGCGGGGATCGCGCTCGCGCGGCCATTTCTTGAGATTGATGCCGAGCACTGGCGTCGCCACCAGAGCATAAACGTCGATGGCGCCTTCTGGTGCTTACTACATGCGGCCAGGGCCATGCAGGGGAGGCCTGGATCGATGGTGGTCACCTGCTCAGTCAACGCATTCGACGTCGAAGAAACCATGACGGCATACAACGTCAGCAAGGGCGCTCTCATGACGCTGGTCCGTTCAGCGGCGATCGATCTTGGTCGACACGGAATCCGCGTGAACGGGGTGGCCCCCGGCGTGATTGACACACCGATTACGACGATGATTGTTCAGAATGAGGAACTGGCTCCGAGCTACCTCAAATCAATCCCTCTCGGTCGGTTCGGTGAGCCCAGAGATGTGGCCGATGTGGTGTCATGGCTGCTGAGTGATGAGGCACGCTACGTGACGGGTCAGACCATCGTCGTGGATGGTGGTCAAACCCTCGGTATCCCAGGTGAGCTCGATACGTCATTCTCCGAACGGGAGCCAATGGAGGAACCTCCCGTGTCCCCGGATCCGAGTGAGTCATGAAACTCGTCCTGCTCGGTGGAGGGGGCTTTAGAACTCCTGCGATGATTCGAGCTATCGCCAGTGGTGAGACGGTCGTTCAATACGACCACATCGTTCTCTATGACACTGATCAGCGGCGGCTCGATCAGATAGGGGCAGTCATCGCCGATATGCGAATCCACTCGGCGGTGAATCTCGTCTTAACGACCCGACTTGATCAAGCTCTCGAAGGTGCGGACATCATCTACTGCGCTATCCGAGTCGGTGGTGTTGCCGGGCGGATAGTCGACGAGACGGTAGCCATCGAGGCCGGTGCCATTGGCCAGGAAACTGCGGGAGCAGGCGGGATCGGCTACGCACTTCGAACAGTGCCGGTCATGATGGAGATCGCTCAGCAGGTGCAGCGATGGGCGCCACGGGCACTCTTTATCAATTTCACCAATCCCGTCGGTCTGGTTACCGAGGCTCTGCGTCGAGTGCTCGGGGATCGCGTCATTGGGATTTGCGATACCCCCGCCGAACTGTGCCGCCGGGCCGCCGAGGCCGCTGGTTATCGACCGGATCAGGTCTGGTTCGACTACTTCGGCATCAACCATCTTGGGTGGTTGAAGGGAATGCGGGTTGGCAATCGAAACGTACTTCCCGAACTGCTGCAGGACTCCCAGCGCCTGTTGTCGTTCGAGGAGGGCAGACTCTTCGGGCCGGACTGGATCCGAGCCAATGGCATGATTCCGAGTGAGTACCTGTATTACTACTACTTCCAGACTGAGGCGCTTGCGGCTATGCGCGGGGGGACTCGGCGCAGCGAATACCTCGAGCGAACCCAGCGGGACTTCTACGACACGGCGTTTGCCCCGGGCTCGGCGCTGCCAGCATGGGAGCACACATTGGCAGAGCGTGAGTCCAATTACATGGCTGAGGCCTGGGATGGACGTCAGGATGACCAGGAGAAAGTGGTCGCCGCCCGCCAGACCGGTGGTTACGGCCGTCTGGCCCTCTGTGTCGTTGATGCTCTGCACTCAGATGGACATCAGGTCATGATCCTCGACGTTCCGAACCGATCAGCCCTCCCATTCCTCGATGAGGATGCGATCGTCGAAGTGTCCTGTGTGGTGAATCGTGGTGGCATCACCCCGACGTCCATCGGATCGGTTCCGATGTCTGCACAGGGATTGATTCAGCAGGTGCGGGCAGCTGAACGAACAGCTATTGACGCGGCGCTCAACGGATCGCGGGCGCAGGCTATTCGAGCCTTGGCCCTGCATCCGCTGGTGCCCTCAGTAACGGTGGCCGAGCGCATTCTCGAGGGCTACATGTATGGACAGCCTGGGCTCCGGGAGATTCTGCGGTGAGGTTTGACGTCGTCTGTGTGGGGTCACCATTCCTGGATCTGATATTCCACGAGCTCAGTCATCTGCCCACACCAGGTGAAGAGGTGCTGGCCAAGCGACTCACCCTGACCCCCGGTGGCATTGCCAATGTGGCGTACGCGTGCAAGCAGTTGGGCCTTGAATCAGCGATCTGTGCCCCGCGCGGAGTGGACGCTCTGGGGCAGGTGCTGGATCGCCTGATTGAGGAGTCCGGTGTTCACTGGGTAGGTCGTACGACGCCATCCACACCTATCTCCGTGGCCATTCCCGCGGACCGAGATCGCGGATTCATCACAGTGAATCCCAACATTTCACCGGATATCGAAACTCTCGCGACGATCGAAACTGGCGCCGTGGTCGCCAACCTCCCGAATGTCGCGAAGCTGCCTGCGGGTCTGCGCACGTATGCCATCCTCGGCGATCCCGAAGCTGTGGAACTATCGGGCAAGCTCACCGGGCCGCTGGACCACATTGAGGCGCTTTTCCTCAACGAGAGGGAGGCCACACTGGTCACGTGTATCGAGGATGCGGATGAGGCAGTCCGAGTTCTCGCTGATCTGGGGACGACGGTCGTCATGACTCGGGGGCCAAGGGGGGCGGTGGCCGTCACACCATCCGGTGAGTTCGTCAGTGTGTCTGCGCCGGCCCTAGAAGTACCGGATCCCACCGGGGCAGGTGATGCCTTCACCGCCGCCTACATATGGGCGGATCTGCGCGGGGAGCCATTGCACAGGCGGATGGAGGTCGCCGTCCTGTACGCATCGCGCTCGATTGGTGAATCATCGGTACGTCAGAAGGGTTTGCCGCTCGAGGACTTTCTGGTAATCCTGTCGGAGCAGAGTTCCTGACTTATTGTCGTTTGATCACCGCCCTGCGTGTGCGGCGATAACCCACATGGGGGAGTGCGGCACTCCAAATGGGTGATGCAGGTTCGTCCTCACGAGCGTGTAACTACGTTCTTGTGGTTCACGCAGTGCTGGTCTGAGGTGTCATCAGACGTACTCGGCAGGCAACCTGAAGTGCGAAGCGAAGGTCAGGATCATCCAGGTCCCACCCGGTCTGCTCTTTGAGGCGTCTTAGGCGATACGACACGGCATTTGGATGCAGGTGCAGGGTCCGGCCAGCCTCGATGAGGGATCCTCGGGCGTCGAGATAGGCGTTGAGGGTCTCCAACTGCGTCGAGGCTCGATCGACTCCAAGGTGGTCAAGTGGCGCGAGGATCTCAGAGATGATTCTGCGACCTGCCCATGAGGAGCCAAGCTGGGCGAGAAGTCGGTTCACTCCGGTGGAATCAAAAGCCTCCAAGACCCAAGCAATCCCTTTTGTAGCTGCCGAGCCGGCGGCGATCCTTGATTCCCTGGCAGATTGCTGAAGTCCGCTGAGGCCCGGTTGGGCGGTGCCACACCCGAAGTACAGGGTCGTGGAGGGATCTTCTGTGTGGAGTTCGTGCAGGAAGGCCTTGAGACTCGCCTGCTGCGCTCGATCAGTGAGGTCACGAGTGAGGCTGCGAACCAAGATGATGTCCTCTTCCACAATGGCAACACTCCAGCCGTCATGGATTGGCAGCAGGCTTGATGCCAGTGTCCTAATGCGTTCTCGCTCGACTCTGCGGGTGAGTAGGTCGATGTCGACGGCCATCCCCGCTCGTTCGTGCGAGATGCACACGGCAGTATGTGTCGCGTCTAGGAGCAGCCCACTGGCTCGCAGCCTCTCAATCATCTGAGCATTGACGGAGGCATCCTCCCGAATGAGAAGTTCAGAAAGCACTTCCGTTCGGGCCTGTTCTGGAGCATGTCGCTCCGCATCAATCATCGCCTGCCAGCGGCTGAGGGCGGCTGCGACTCCCGGCAGGGCAAGTCTGGTCGCGTCATCGTCTACGGCCGCCGCGATGTGATAGCGAGTATGTCCGTTCACGTAGACGCGTTCGCCGTAGTCCGCCATCCGCACATCGGTTCCGAGGTGGCTGGAGACGTGACGAAGGATGTCGTCCAACTCGGCTCTGGGTGACAGGTCCTGCACCTGCTCCAGAGCGGCCATGGCTCGCGCGATCAGAGTCCCCGAGTCCCCTCTGGTGAGCTGATCAAGGGTGACGACCAGTTGGGCAACGGTGGTGTCAGGTGCGCAACCCAGGAGGGCGAGTTGAGATCGCTCTGCAAGGCGGGTGGTCGTCGGTGACAGTGATACGGGTGAGACGAACAGCAACCCGCTGACGCCGATCGCAGCAGCTTGCCTGACTGCAATGTCGAACTCATACGACGCGCTTCTGCTCGTACAGGTGGGGGTCAGAACGATCAGAGATCCAATCGTGGTGTCGGCTATGGCTTCCAGGGACTCGATAACAACAACCTCGCTCACCGGTGTCTGGGGCACCTGTCCGCCAATCAGCTGCAGCCCGATGACGGTGATGGGGGCAAGTAGTTCGTCGATGGTGGCCATTGGGCTCCTAGTTGTGTTGTCAGCACAATTTTAGATGAAAATACGTGTCCGCGGAACGTAGTCACAGAGAACGAGTGGCCGTTGACTTACCGCATGTCTGACTCAGGTTCGCGTCTGACGGAGATCACCATCGATGATGTCCCCGCGTTGGCCCGCGGGTGCGCCGTGCTGGGCACCGGTGGTGGTGGTGAGGTAGAGAGTGGTTCACTGATTGCTCTGAGCGCGCTGGCTAACGGTGGTCCGGTACAGCTTGTCACTCTCGACGAGCTCCCCGATGACGGCCTCGTGCTGCCATTGAGCGGTATCGGAGCTCCGACGGTCGGCCACGAGATGATGCACGGGGTCGACGAACCATTCCTGGTCAGGGATGCCGTTGAGCGCGCACTCGGCGCACCGGTCGTTGCCGTCATGAGCTCGGAGATCGGCGGGTCGAATGGAGTCGCTCCCGTGGGGTGGGCGGCTCAACTCGGATTGCCACTGGTTGATGGTGACGGGATGGGTCGCGCATTCCCGGAAGTTCAAATGGTCTCAATGAACGTGGCTGGTATTCCCATCGAGAACATCGCCCTTGCGGACGTGATCGGAAATGTCACGTTTCTGCGGCCAACCGATTGGGAATGGGCCGAGACCATTTCCCGCGCAGTCTCCGTCGCGGCTGGTTCCTACGCGCTGATGGCCGACAACGTGATCAGTGCCAAGCGCATGCGCGGGGCGATCGTTGAAGACACTGTGACCCAGGCCGTTCGAATCGGACGTGCAACTCAGGGCGCCGTAGATCCGGTCGCAGCACTGTGCGATGAGCTGGGTGCCGCCAGACTTATCACGGGCAAGGTTATCGAGGTGGAGCGTCGCACTGGGGGTGGCTTCGTTCGGGGCAGTGTGGTCATTGATGGGATGGGTGCAGACTCCGGACGGGTCCTTCGCATTGAAATCCAGAATGAGAATCTCGTTGTCTTCGAAGATGGCCAGGTGCTTGCTTCGGTCCCTGATCTGATCTCGGTAATCGACATCCACTCAGCTGGTGCGATCGCAACAGAGCTGCTGAGATACGGTCAGCGTGTTTGTGTGATGGCGTGGGCCTGCGCTGACCTGTGGAGAACGCCACGAGGCCTTGAGGTCGTGGGTCCCCGAGCGTTCGGTTACGACCTTGACTACGTCCCCGTTGAGGAGGCAGCACATGCCTTCATCTAGTGCTGGACGTGATCTGCGCATCGGAATCGATGTTGGCGGTACGAATACCGATGCGGTCGTTCTCGATGCTCACGACCAGGTGATCACCTGGACAAAGCGTCCTACCACCGATGATGTCACCGGTGGCATGCGTGCTGCACTTGCCGCAGTGCTGGAAGGTATTGACGACCCTGGACGGGTCGGACGGGTGATGCTGGGTACGACCGCCGCGACGAACGCGATTGTTGAACGTCGACGTCTGGGCAAGGTCGCGGTGATCCGCCTCGGTGCACCTGCGACCACCTCGGTACCTCCACTGACCACCTGGCCCGCAGATCTGCGCGCTGCGGTATCCGCAGGAGAGTTGCTGGCACGAGGTGGATACCTGATCGATGGACGTCGCATTGCGCCCATGGACGTTGACGCGATCAAAAAATTCCTTGCGTCCGTTGCAGGCAAGGCGGATGCGGTTGCCATCACGGGGGTCTTCAGCCCGGTTGTGCATGACGAGGAGCGCTCTGCCGGTGAACTGGTGCGCCAGGAACTCGGTGACGATATTGCGCTGTCACTGAGTCATGAGATTGGGCAGATCGGACTCCTCGAGCGGGAGAACTCGACAGTGCTGAACGCGGCGCTGCACGATGTGGCCCGTGACGTGACCGGCGCCCTCACCCAGGTGCTGAGCGAGCGTGGGCTCGAGCCGGCCACCTTCTTTGCCCAGAACGACGGCACCTTGATGGCGATGGAGTACGCGGCCAGATATCCGGTGTTAACTATCGGCTCGGGCCCGGCGAACTCCATTCGTGGTGCTGCGTTCCTCTCGGGGGTCGAGGATGCGATCGTGGCCGACGTGGGTGGCACCACGACGGACTTTGGGGTTCTGATTCGCGGTTTGCCACGGGAGTCCTCGGAGGCCGTTCGAATCGGCGGCGTGTCAACCAACTTCCGCATGCCCGATGTCGTAAGTATCGGCCTTGGCGGTGGAACGATCATCACCGAAGATGGTCGCCGGGTCGGCCCACAGTCCGTCGGACATCGGTTGGTTGATGAGGCATTGGTATTTGGTGGTGCCACCCGTACGCTCACCGATGCGGGAGTTCTGGCCCATCGCGCTGCCATTGGTTCGACACAAGTCGGAAGTGACCACTCCGAAGCACTCCTGCGGGGTCTGGGTCTGGCCGATGAAATGTTCGGCGAGGCCGTTGATGTCATGTCGCTGGGTAAGGCTGAACGACCCCTGGTTGTTGTTGGCGGTGGTGCCTTCCTGGTCCCCGATGAGGTTCCGGGGGCAAGTGAGGTCATTCGACCTGAGCGCGGTGATGTGGCCAATGCTGTTGGCGCAGCGATTGCATTGGCCAGTGGTCGGTGGGATGCCATCGTTCCTGACGGTGCTGGTCGACGCGCGGCCATCGACAAAGCCTGTGACATGGCCAGACAGCGTGCTGTGCAGGCCGGTGCTGATCCCACGCAGGTCGACATCGTGGAACTGATTGAGATTCCGTTGAGTTACCTACCAGAGCCGGCAATTCGGGTTAACGTCAAAGCTGCCGGACCCTTGGCATGGTTGTGAGTTGTTGGTGAGTAGTTTGGTCAGAGTACGAGGTTCGCAGAATATACATTCGTAAACCGCGGCACACGTCCGGGAACATAAGGAGAAGGTGGATGCGCACTACAAGGATGAAGTCGATCGCGGCATTTGGCGCGATCGTCGTGGCGGCCTCGATGCTAGCCGCCTGCTCGGGTGGCTCGGTTAAGCCTTCCGACAGCACAGCGAGCCCATCGGGTTCAAGTTCGGTGAGCGATACGTTTGTGTACGCCCCAAACCTTGACGTGATCACCGACTGGGATCCCGCGACCTCGTACTCCAACGAGATCATCGTGATGCCGAACGTCTATGAGACGTTGACGCGTTACGATCCGAGCACCCAAAAGGTGAAGCCACTTCTGGCTACGTCCTGGACCCAGTCCAAGGGCGGTACCGTCTGGACCTTCAAGCTGCGCGACGGCGTCAAGTTCCACGATGGTGCGGTTCTTGATGCGGCCATGGCCAAGGCGGCTATCGAGCGCACCATCAAGCTGCAGGGTGGTGCTGCCTACATCTGGGGTGCGGTCAAGACAATCGAGACTCCCGATGCGGGAACGCTCGTGTTCAACCTCAGCTACCCGGCACCACTCGACCTGATCTCATCGTCCACCTACGGTGCGTACATCTATGACACCAAGGCGGGTGGGTCAGAGGATCTGAAGACCTTCGTTGCCACTGGCAAGGATGCCGGCTCCGGTCCCTACACCGTTGCCAGCTGGAACAAGGGCCAGGAGACAGAGGTGAAGCTTGCTTCCTTCGACGGCTACTGGGGTGGCTGGTCAGGTCCGCATTACAAGAACGTCGAATATCGCGTGACACCAGAGGTCACCACGGCCTGGCAACTGCTTCAAAGCGGTCAGGTGTCGATGGTTCAGCGACTGAACCCGCAGATCTTCGCACAGGCTCAGAACACGCCGGGTGTCTCGACGGAGACCACCTCGTCATTCCAAAATCTGCTGGCTCTGTACAACACGGCGAGCGGTCCGATGGCCGATGTTCGTGTGCGCAAGGCTGTGCGGGACGCAATCGACTTCAACGGACTCATCTCGGCACTCAAGGGTGCAGATGTTCAGGCCAATGGTGTCGTTCCCAAGGGACTTCTCGGGTTCAACCAGAACATCGTCCAGCAGCAGAATCTCGATGAGGCCAAGTCACTGTTGGCGGCGGCAGGCTATGGTCCTGGCGGCAACAAGTTGAGTCTGACCATGACCTACGCCGAGGGTGATGCCGATCAGCAGTTGTTTGCAACCCTGTTGACGTCTGCCCTTCAGCAGCTTGGAGTGGAACTCAAGGCCACGCCGCTTCAGTGGAATGCCCAGTGGGATCGCGCCAAGTCCGCGGACAAGGCCAAGCGCCAGGACATCTTCGTCATGTACTGGTACCCCGATTACGCGGATGCCTACTCATGGTTCATCAATGTCTTCCACAGCGCTGAGCCGCCGTTCTTCAACCTGGCGTACTGGAACAATCCGGTGGCAGACAAGTTGATCGATTCACTGCCCGCCCTCACAGCGGTGACCCCGCCGTTGGCGCAGGCCGCGTACACCACGCTCCAGAAGATGATCATCGATCAGGATGCCGTCGCATCTGTGCTCTACGTGCAGAACTACCAGCGCGCCTACTCCTCGACCGTGAAGAACTACGTCGACAATCCTGCGTACCCGAACGTCCCATTCGTCTACGACATGGCGCCAGGCGCCTGATATGGGTCGTTACCTCGTTCGTCGGCTTGCGCAGGCTGCGCTCGTCGTCATCGGGGTGGTTGTTCTCACGTTCGTGATCGTCCGGCTCTTGCCCGGGGATCCCGCAGCAGCGTATGCGGGTCCCCGGGCGAGTCCGGAGGAGTTGGCCAGGGCGCGCGAGTTCCTCGGGCTCGATAAGCCTGTGGTTGTTCAGCTCGGCATGTACATGTCCGGTCTGGTCCGCGGAGACTGGGGTACCAGCCTTCATACCAGACTTCCGGTCACCCATGATCTGGCAATTGCCTTTCCGGCATCCCTTGAACTTGTGGGCGCGGCTCTCGTGTTCGCAGTAGTCATCGGAATCCCGCTCGGTCTGCTCGCGGCGCGGTTTTTTGGGTCACCGGTCGATGGTGGGATTCGGCTTGGATCGATGTTTATCGCCGCGTTTCCGGTGTTCCTCCTGGCTCTCATTGTCCAGAACACGTTCGCCACCAAGCTGGGCTGGTTCCCGGTGGCGGGGGAGTATGACTCGAGACTTGATTCAACCTCACCACTTCACCTGTATACGAACATCACGATCGTTGATTCGCTGATCACCGGCAACTGGCCGATCTTCTTGAGCACCCTGCATCATCTAGTGCTGCCGGCGCTCGTGGTTGCCGCGTATCCGATTGGTGTTGTCACACAGATGACGCGGGCTGCCGTGTCTGAGGAAGGGTCCTTGGACCATGCTCGCCTGGAACGTGCCCTGGGCTTCACCCCTGGCCAGGTACTTCGTCGCTTCTCGTTCCGTCCATCTCTCAATCCGATCCTGACCCTGCTCGCGCTCGTGTTCGCGTACTCCCTTGTCAACGCGTTCCTGGTTGAGTCCATCTTCAACTGGCCGGGGCTTGGAAAGTATGCGGTTGAGTCGATCAGATCCCTGGACACGGCCGCTGTAGCCGGTGTCACTCTGATCGTTGCGCTCGCCTATGTCATCGCGAATCTGGTGGTTGATCTCGCACAGACGGTGATCGATCCTCGGGTGAGGTTGACGTGACCATCGTCCCACCAGAGGAATTGGTTCCGAGTAGTCAGCGATGGGCATTGCTGTCGATGGCGAGGGGACGGCTGCGCGGTCAGCATCTCTTCATCGCTGGCGCAATTGTCCTTCTGGTCATTCTCGTGATGGCGGTACTAGCCCCGTGGATTACCCCGTATCCCCAGGATGCCCAGGGTGGGGTGGATCCGGTCAACTCACTGCTCGCCCCGAGTGCCCAGCACTGGTTCGGTACCGATCAGGTGGGTCGGGATGTCTACACTCGCGTGGTCTTCGGTGCGCGAACCTCCCTTCTCATCGTCTTCAGCGTCCTGTTCCTGTCGGTGATTATCGGAGTCACGCTTGGTGTGATAGCCGGGTACGCCGGTGGCTGGGTTCGCGATGTGGTCATGCGTGTGACGGATGTTTTTCTCGCGTTTCCAGCCCTCCTGCTGTCACTTGCCTTGTGCATCGTCCTGCAGCCGGATCTCAAGACGGCAATCTTGGCCATCACCGTCACCTGGTGGCCGTGGTACACGCGATTGGCAGCGGGTGTTGCTGCGTCGATCTCGGGTCGTGCCTACATGGACGCGGTTCGAGCCTTGGGCATCTCACCCGCCCGAGCGGTCTTCCGTCATGTTCTTCCCAATTCACTGACTCCGGTGATCGTTCAACTCTCACTGGATGCAGGCGGGATCATCCTCACAGCGGCCGCACTATCGTTCCTCGGACTGGGTGCTCAGGAGCCGACTCCCGAGTGGGGATTGATGGTCTCTCAGGGGCAGGACCTCTTCACGACTGCTTACTGGGTGTCGCTGTTTCCGGGGCTGGCAATTCTGCTGGCTGCCTTTGCCTTCAACATGATGGGTGAGGGATTGCGTACTGCTCTGGATCCTCGACGGGTGATGGCCTCATGATCGAGCAGGCGGCACCGGGCGGGGCACTCATCGTCGTGCGCGATTTACAGGTTCACTATGGCCAGCACCTGGTGTCCAGCATTGCGAACCTCGATATCCGACAGGGCGAATGTGTCGCACTTGTGGGGGAGAGCGGATCGGGTAAGACCTCGGCACTTCAGGCAATTCTTGGTCTCGGCTCCTTTTCGGGTGCGCAGGTTTCGGGCTCGGTGCTGATCGATGGAGTCGACGTTGTCAGAGCATCCGATCGGGAGCTTCGCTCGGTGCACGGTTCATCGATCACCCTGGTCTCGCAGAGCCCTCAGGCAGCGCTGAATCCCACTATGAGGCTGGGCCGGCTGGCGTCGTTGGCTCTCAAGCAGCACGGTGTGCGTGGGGCAGATGCCAAGACCCGCATTGCCGATGCACTGCACCGAGTCGTCCTACCCGAGGAGATTCTCCGACGTTACCCACATGAGGTGTCAGGTGGTCAGGCACAGCGCTTTTGCATCGCCTTGGCGGTTGCGCTGCAGGTGCGCTGTATTGCTGCGGATGAGCCCACGAGCGCCTTGGACGTCACGGTGCAGGCCGAGATTCTTCGTCTGCTTGATGAACTGCGACGCGAGCGCACGATGGCAGTTCTCCTGGTGTCACATGATCTGGCTCTGGTCTCGACACTCGCCGATCACATCGTTGTTATGAAAGATGGCCAGGTCGTCGAGTCTGGCTCCAGGGATCAGATCCTGTTATCGCCAACAGCGCAATACACCCGGGATCTGCTCGCGGCTGTACCCGTACTGGGGTCGACGACATGACCCAGTCACA
>CAXBQZ010000066.1:0-16595 GCA_963978055.1 uncultured bacterium | reverse complement strand
GACCTGTCAGCGTTCACGGGGACGCGGCTGCCCATTCACGACCTTGCTGAGGAGAACACGCTGGTCGTCGTCGCAAACTGCGAGTACATGCGCACTGGTGAGGGCCTGCACCGCTTCATCGATCCGGTCGACAAGGCCGTCTACCTCTACACCCAGTTCGAGATCGCTGACGCTCGTCGCGTCTACGCATGTTTCGACCAGCCAGACCTCAAGGCCGAGTTCGAGCTCACCGTCCTTGCTCCTGACTACTGGCACGTGGTTTCCAACTCACCAACTCCCGAACCGATCAAGCTGGAGTTGGGTCTGGCCGAGTGGAGCTTTGAGGCAACCCCACGAATTCCCACCTACATCACGGCAATCTGCGCAGGCCCCTACCACGTCGTATCGGACGAGTACTCCGGTCCGCACGGCACCTACCCGATGAGCATCTTCTGCCGCCAGAGCCTTGCTGAGTTCCTCGATCAGGATGATGTCTTCACCGTCACCAAGCAGGGATTCGAGTTCTTCGAGAGCCAGTTCGGTGTGCCCTACCCGTTCAAGAAGTACGACCAACTCTTCGTACCCGAGTTCAATGCCGGCGCGATGGAGAACGCGGGTTGCGTCACGATTCTTGAAGACCTGATCTTCCGCTCACGCGTCACCGACATGTACTACGAAGCGCGCGCAAACACGATCCTGCACGAACTGGCGCACATGTGGTTCGGTGATCTCGTCACCATGGTGTGGTGGGATGACCTCTGGTTGAACGAGTCGTTCGCGGAGTGGGCAGCGCACTGGTCCAATGAGCGCGCCACCCGCTACACCGATGCGTGGACCACGTTCCTGAGCCAGCGCAAGAACTGGGCCTACCGTCAGGATCAGTTGCCCTCAACCCATCCGATTGCCGCCGACATGGTCGACCTCGAGACCGTCGAGGTGAACTTCGACGGAATCACCTACGCCAAGGGTGCCTCCGCACTCCGTCAACTGGTGGCCTGGGTCGGTGAGGATCACTTCCTCGCGGGCATCAACGCGTACTTCACCAAGAACGCCTGGGGCAACACCCGACTGGTTGATCTGCTGGCTGAACTCGAGGCATCCAGTGGCCGGGAGCTCAAGAGCTGGTCGGACCAGTGGCTCGAGACCAGTGGCGTCAATCTGCTGCGCGCCGAGTTGGAGCTGGCCGATGACGGCACATTCAGCTCTGTGACCGTGATCCAGGAGCCTCCGTCCGCACCCGTGGGCATCGAGCCGGTGCTGCGTTCACATCGCATCGCCATCGGCCTGTATTCCACTCAGAACGGCGCCCTCGAGCGAGTCGGCAGGGTCGAGACAGATGTGGTGGGTGAACGGACGTCCGTGCCCGAGTTGGTCGGGGTGGCACAGCCCGATCTGCTGCTGCTCAACGATGACGATCTGACTTTCGCGAAGATCCGACTTGATGAGCGCAGCCTCACAACCGCTGTCGCATCCCTCGGCACTATCCGCAGCACCATCGCCCGAACTCTCGTCTGGACCGCGGCCTGGGATATGACGCGCGATGCAGAGATCTCAACCGGGGACTACCTCGCGTTGATTGAGCAGAACATCGGCACCGAATCCGATATCGGCGTGGTTCAGGTTCTGCTGAGCCAGGTGAAGCTGGCCATCGAGAACTACGCGGCACCCGAGCATCGGGCGGCGTACCGGGATCGATTGGCTGCTCTCACCGCGGGCCTGCTCGCCACAGCTGCACCTGCGAGCGATCACCAGCTTGCCTTCGCCCGCAACTTTGCCTCTGCTGCCCGAACTCCCGAGCACGCAGCCGTCCTGCGTGAATGGCTCAACGGCTCAGCACCCGAGGGTCTGGCGATCGACACCGATCTGCGCTGGACACTGCTCCAGCGACTGATCGCGCTCGGCGCTGCAGTGCCCGAGGAGATCGATCTGGAGCTTGAGCGTGATGACACCGCGACGGGCCGTCGTCAGGCCGCAACTGCCCGTGCTGGGATCCCCACCGCAGCGGCGAAGGAGGCGGCGTGGACCGAGGCTGTCGACGGTGACGAGCTACCCAACGCCATGTTGAGTGCCACCGTCGGTGGCTTCAACCAGCCTGATCAGCGCGAGCTGCTCGTGCCATTCGTTACTCGCTATTTCGAGGCGATCCCACGTATCTGGGCTGAGCGCACCAATGAGATCGCACAGACGATCACCCTGGGCCTCTACCCGGCACTGCTGGCTTCACAGCAGACGATCGATGCCACGAACGCCTTCCTCGAGCGCGAGGACGTTCCCAGTGGTGCACGCCGTCTGATCGGTGAGGGCCGCGACGGAATCCAGCGAGCCCTTCGGGCACAGGAACGTGATCGACGAGCGTCCGACAGCTAGACAGTGTCGGTATGACGCCGTGCTGGGAGGCGGGCATGCTGAGCCATCAAGTTGATGCCGTTGCGCAGGCCACCAACAAGTTCACCGGCTTGGAATGACGATGTCATGGCCAGTGCGGCAAGTGCGCACGTCCGGTCATCAATAATCGAGGAAGCGTCCTCACCCGTCACGATCTCAAGTTGACGTGACGTGGGGTCCACCGCGGTGAGGACCGTTCTACTCCGGTCCGGGCCGGTGAGCATCTGCTGCGCAGATTCACGGCCCTCGGTCAACTGACCCACGAAGACTGTGAACTTCAACCCGCAGAGCTGCTCGGCCGCGGCAACAAACTCCTCGATCGACAGACGTTGCCGATCGGTGATGCCATCACCAGCGGGCACTCGTACCCCCCGATGGCACATCAATCCCGGAGGCGATGTCCATCACGGGCTTGCCAACGCCGCCGTCTGCGGCACCGCTAGCCGAGCCTGCTTCCGATCCGACGACCAGCGCATCACCCGAGAAAGCAGCGGCATCTGAGGTACGTGCCTTGCGAGTCCAGGACGGAGCCGATACCAGCAACCAGACCAGCGCAGCCACCAGCAATGGAATACCGGCGAAGACCAGAATCGCCGTGCCGGGAGACATCAGACCCGTCGGCTGCTGGTCGTACACGCTGTTGTTGTCTGACGCCAGAGCTGGCGCAGTGGTGGCCGCGGCAACGACGGCTACCAACGAGGACGCAGCGAGGGTGCGACGGACAATTCGGCGAGAGGCTCCTGAGGTCATGTGACGATCGTACCGCCCACCTGCAGGTTCAGGTGCTGCGGATGGCGTTCACGATTCGCATCGGAAGATCCAGACTCGGCAGATCCTCTACGCAGACCGGTCGACCTTCTCCATCACACAGCGGCACCCGCCAGTTGGGGTACTCCTGATCGGTTCCCGGCTGATTCTGCGCACGCCGATCACCGACGGCATCCACGAGCGCAACTGCCAGCAAGGAGGCCGGTGACTCAGCTGCGAATCGGTGCAGGGCCACCACAACATCCTCGATCGAATATGGCTCGACCAGAAGACCCCGTCGAATCAGTTCAGCCATCCAGATCTCTCTGGACCGTTCATATTCAGCCCACTCGTGATCAAAGGACTCGGTGAGAAGTCCCAAGTCATGACGAAGCCGCACATGCTCACCTGCCAGATAGCCAGCAGAAGGCGGCAGATCGTGAACGGTGACACTCGCCAGTGAGAGCTGCCGCCACTCGGCTGGGTCACGAGGCTGTCCGTCATGTTCGGTCTCGAACCAGAGCACCGTGGTGCCCAGGAACCCACGCTCCCGCAGAGCTTCCTGAACCCATGGCTCCAATGTGCCTAGGTCCTCGCCCACGACCACGGCTCCGGCCAAGGTCGCCTCGAGGGCGAGGATGCCCAAGAGCGCTTCATGGTCGTAGCGGACATATGTGCCTTCATTTGCAGGCGCACCCTTGGGGATCCACCACAGACGGAACAGTCCGAGAACGTGATCGACGCGAATCCCACCGGCATGACGAAGGATTGTGCGCAGCATGTCACGGAACGGCAGGTAGGCCGCTTCAGCCAGCGCATCCGGGCGCCACGGGGGCTGCGACCAGTTCTGTCCCACTTGGTTGTACATATCCGGCGGCGCACCAACTTCAATATCTCGCGCTAGAACAGAACTCAACGCCCAGGCATCCGATCCATCCGGATGCACGCCAACAGCAAGGTCATGCATGATGCCCAGCGCCATCCCACTCTCGATCGCGCGGGCCTGAGCTGCGGCAAACTGCTCGTCGAGGATCCACTGACACCAGATATGGAAGGAGAACTGCTCGTCGAGTTCAGCCCGTGCATTCGCGACGGCCGGACTTGACGCATCTGCGATCTCTGCAGGCCAGTCCTGTGGATCGCCATATCTGTCGACTAGTGCACACCACAGCGCGAAGTCGGCAAGGCCGGCACCCTCTCGCGCCGTAAAGGCATCAAGGGCGGCCCTACGCTCGTCATTTCTGGGTTGAGCGTGAACCAGTTCCAGTACTCGGCGCTTCACCGCCCAGGCCGGATCACGCTCGAGGAGTTCGGCGGTGAGATTTACTGCCCGACACGCGTCAACTGCCGGTCTGATCTCATCGAGTTGCACCTGGGTCAGCCCAGCGAACTCCGGGATGTCCTCAGGCCGGATGTAGATCGGGTTGGCGAATCGTCGGGTGACCGGGAGATAGGGCGATGGTGCCATCGGTGGCTGAGGTGAGGCGGCATGCATCGGGTTGACGAGCAGGAAGTCCGCTCCGAGGGAACCACTCCACGCCGCCAAGGCACCGAGATCATTGATATCGCCCAGACCATAGGAGCCCTGGGATCTGACCGAGTAAATCTGGGACGCAAACCCCCAACCGGTCGAGGCTGCAAGGCTCGCGGGCAACTCGACTCGATCGGGAGTCACCACCAGGGTCGTCCAGATCGAGCGATCGTCGACGTCCCGCTTCACGACAATCCGGTGCCAGCCAAGTGGTAGATCATGAGGGATCTGGAATGTTGCCTCACCAATGTCCGTCCCATTGAGAACCTGCGGGTTTACCCACTTGTCCACTTGCGCACAGGGAATACGCTCACTGTCGATCTCAACCCACACGTCCAGCGAGGTTCCATGTGGGAGGTGCACCCAGACCTGGGCAGGTCGGGCCTGCCGTGACACCACGACGGGAGGAAGAATCCGATGCCAGTCATGGAGTCTGCGTTCAACGAGAGCGCGCTCAAGGGATTCCGGACTTGAGGTGTCGACATCCAAGGCGGCCAAGACGCTTAGGACCGTGGTGACCCGCACCTGCTGCGGTGCACCGGCCTGATCCACGTAGTGCGTCGCAACCCCATAGGCCTCGGCCAACTGGCGCAGCACATCATCCACGGACACATAGTGCCGGGGCCGCCTACGCCACATGACGGCGACCCGCCGCATAAGGTTGCAGGGTGAGTACACACCCCTCTGCGCCTACCTACCCGAATACCCCGCGACTCGACCTCGTCGACGATCTCCATGGTCGGCGGGTCGCTGATCCCTACCGGTGGCTTGAAGGTGCACCAATTGGCGATGCCGATCAGACAGCGGCCTGGTTGGCCGCTCAGGCGGATCTGTTCGCACAGGAGCGGGCTGAGTGGACGATGACCGATGCGTTTCGAGAACGAATCACCACACTTCTGTCCGCGGGAGTCGTCTCCACTCCTGTCTTCCGCGGTGAGCGCACCTTCTTCATGAGGCGCAATGGTGACCAGGAGTTTGCAGTTCTGCTGACGATCGACCCCGATGGCACCGAACGAGTGCTGATCGATCCGATGCAGCTCGATGCGCAGGGTCTCACCACTCTTGACTCGTGGCAGCCCAGCAAGGAAGGGGATCGCCTCGCGTACCTGCTGTCAGAAGGCGGCACTGAGGAGTCCGTCCTGCGCGTGATGGATGTTGCCACCGGCAATGTCATCGACGGTCCCATCGATCGCACCCGCTTCACCCCTGTGGCCTGGCTGCCCGGTGGTGAGAAGTACTACTACGTGCGTCGGCTCGATCCGTCGCTGATACCGGACAATGAGCTCTCTTTCCATCGCCGGGTATGGCTGCACACTGTCGGGGACGACCCGGCCAACGATGTGATGATCTTCGGTGAGGGACGCACCATCACCAACTACTACGGCGCATCTGTTTCACGCGACGGACGCTGGCTGCAGATCTCGAGTTCGGAGGGCACAGAGCCACGGAACGATCTATGGATCGCGGACCTCACCACCTGTGAACTGACGAATCCGGATCTGGTCGAGGTGCAGATCGACGTGGATGCGCAGACCTCGTTCAGCATCGGCCGGGATGGGCGCGCATATGTGGCTACCGATCTCGACGCCTCACGTGGACGGATTGCTGTTACCGATCCCACCACACCTACGATCGATCACTGGCGCGAACTGATTGCCGAGGATGAGACAGCCGTCCTGAACGACTTCGCAATCCTCGACGGTGACGAGTTGGAACGACCTCTCATGGCAGTGTCGTGGACTCGCCATACAGTCGGTGAACTAACCCTGCATGATCTGGAGAGCGGCGAACAGGTGGGATCGGTACCGCTGCCGGGCGTTGGAACCATGGGTGGTCTGGTTGAGCGTCCCGAGGGTGGGCCGGTCATCTGGTTTGTCTACACCGACTACACCACCCTGCCGCATGTCTACTCGTACGATGCGCGCACTGGTGAGGTCAGCCTGTACTCCTCTCCCCCTGGCACAGTCGAGGTACCCAAGGTCTTCTCGCGGCAGATCGAGTACACATCGGCGGACGGAACGACCGTACGGATGTTCGTCCTGTCACCTACTGAGACGCCAGATACAACGCGCCCGACCATCCTCTACGGATACGGCGGCTTTGGGATTCCCATGCAGCCGGCGTACTCGGCCACGGCCCTGTCCTGGGTTGAGGCCGGCGGCGTCTATGCGGTCGCTGGGCTTCGCGGCGGCGGCGAGGAGGGTGAGCAGTGGCATCGCGATGGCATGCTCGGCAACAAGCAGAATGTGTTTGACGACTTCCATGCCGCGGCCGAATGGCTGATCGACAATGGATGGACCACCCCGGCACAGCTCGCCATCAATGGCGGCAGCAATGGTGGCCTTCTCGTCGGTGCGGCCCTCACTCAACGTCCGGATCTCTACGGCACGGTGGTGTGCGTGGCACCACTTCTGGACATGGTTCGCTATGTGGTTGTTCCACCGGGGGCCAACTACCTCGGTCCGACCTGGACTGTCGAATACGGTGATCCTGCCCTCCCCGAACAACTGGACTGGATTCTTGGCTACTCCCCGTATCACAACGTGGCCGACGGCACGCAGTACCCCGCAACCCTGTTCCTGGTGTTCGAGAATGATTCCCGTACCGATCCCATGCATGGACGCAAACTCTGTGCGGCACTCCAGCACGCCACCACAGGATCACGTCCGATTCTGATCCGAAGTGAGGCCAATGTCGGCCACGGTGCACGCTCGATGAGTCGATCCATCGAGGAGAGTGCAGACATGCTCGCGTTCACTGCGCGCTGGACAGGGTTGGCTGCGCAGTAGACTGTCCAACATGCACTTTGCGCTGACGTCCGCTCTTGCGGAGGCGTGGTACTCCCCTATCACGCACTGGATCACCAATTACGGTCTGCGCGTGCTGGTGACCATCGCAGTGGCGGTGATCGCGTGGATCATCACCTCACGTGCGATCACCAGAATCACTGAAACTGCGGTCAAGCGAGCGCGGGTCGATCGACCTGCGGCCAACCGCAACGCCGACACCACCACAGAGCTCACGGACGCGATCATGGGTCAGCGTCGCGAACAGCGGGCGCTCGCCCTGGGTCAGCTGCTCCGAAGCATTACGGCATTCATCATCGGCGGCATCACCGTGCTCGTGGTGCTTACCGAGATCGGCATGGATATCGGTCCGCTTCTGGCAAGTGCCGGTGTCATTGGTGTGGCTCTTGGCTTTGGTGCGCAGACCCTCGTCAAGGACTTCCTCTCGGGAATCTTCCTGGTGATGGAGGACCAGTATGGGCCCGGTGACGTGGTCGACCTTGGCTCGGCCATCGGCACCGTTGAGGAGGTTGGTCTTCGGATCACCCGACTGCGTGATGCCTCAGGTGTGGTGTGGTACGTCCGCAATGGTGAGATTCTCCGCGTCGGCAACCGTTCACAGGGCTGGACGCTCGCGATCGTGGATGTTCCGATTGCCTACGACGAGGACCTCGACCGGGTGCGACGACTCGTCGAGAAGATCGGCCGCCAGATGGACAGTGACTCCACATATGACGGTGTACTGCTGGGCACTCCGACCTTTGCCGGTGTCGAGAGTGTCAGCGGCGATGCCATGTTCATCCGAGTGACGGCTCGTTCGGCACCTGACCAGCGACTTGTAGCTGAGCGAGCCATCCGTGAGCAGTTGAAGCTCGCATTCGACGCCAGTGGAATCCGGATGCCGATCCTCGCCCGCCCAGCCCCTGGTACACCTCCCACTGGCCCAGCCACTCCACCTCGCGCCTGACGAGTCCGTCAGAGGAATGGCGCAACCCCGCTGAGCGCGACACACTGATCGCATGCGCTGTCTGGTTACCGGTGCCACCGGCTACATCGGTGGGCGACTTGTGCCAGAGCTGCTCGAACTTGGCCATGAGGTTCGTGTTCTCGTGCGGCATCCTGAGCGGCTGCGCGACCGTAGCTGGGTCGACCGCGTTGAGATCGTGACCGGCGATGCTCAGGATGTAGCAGCCGTCAACGAGGCGCTGACCGATATCGACGTGGCCTACTACCTGATGCATTCATTGATGAGCGGGCCAGACTTCCACACTGTCGAACTCAATATGGCGCGGACATTCTCGCGGGCTGCCAGCGCCCAGGGAGTGGGAAGACTCGTATATCTCGGCGCCCTGCAACCCCACCTGCCGGACAGTGAACTCAGTGAGCATTTCAAGAGTCGCGGGCAGGTCGGCGAGATCCTTCGTCAGAGCAACGTCAATGTGATCGAGTTCAGAGCTGCCATGGTGATCGGCAGTGGATCGGCGAGTTTCGAGATGGTCCGGTATCTCACCGAGCGACTGCCGCTCATGGTGACCCCAACCTGGGTTCGCACCCGCACCCAGCCCATCGCGGTTCGCGACATCCTCTACTACCTCGCCCATGCACCCGACATCCCCGCCGATGTGAGCCGGGTATTCGAACTCGGCGGACCGGATGTCACGACCTATCAGGGCATGATCGACGGTTACGCAGAAGTATCAGGATTCAAACGTCCAAAGATCGTGCCGGTAAGTGTTCTGAGCCCAGGCCTTTCGAGTATGTGGGTTGGCCTGATGACCCCGGTACCACAGTCGATGGCTCGTCCACTGGTCGAGAGCCTGGCGATGGAAGCGGTCTGCAAGGAGCACGACATCGAGCAGTACATCCCAGATCCACCCGGTGGTCTTACCTCGTACCGACGATCCCTTGAACTGGCGCTCGCTCGGGTGCGCAACTCAGATGTGCGAACTGCATGGTCCAACTCCAGCCTGCCCGGAGCGCCAAGTGACCCGCTCCCGAGTGACCCCGAGTGGACCGGGGGACCGCTGAAGGTCGATGAACGCCAGGCGCCCGTGAACGCCTCACCCGAGGCCCTCTGGCATGTGATCGAGGCACTGGGTGGGGAGAACGGCTACTACTCCCCACCGGTCCTCTGGGAGATCCGCGGGTTCATCGACCAGCTGGTCGGTGGGGTGGGTCTGGTTCGCGGACGACGAGACAGCACCAAGCTCAGGATCGGTGATCCCCTGGACTTCTGGAGAGTTGAAGAGCGCATTCCGAACAAGCTCCTTCGCCTACGCGCAGAGATGAGACTTCCGGGTCTGGCCTGGCTAGAACTGGCCATCAGACAGGATCCACAACCGGACGGACGTCTGCAGACTGTCTACGTCCAGAAGGCGCTCTTCATGCCACGCGGACTTCCGGGTGAGGCGTACTGGAGTGCCATGGTTCCCTTTCATGAGCTGATCTTCGGATCGATGCTCAAGAACATCAAAGTGCGAGCCGAGTCCCATGTGTCTGCGCCGGCAATTTCAGGTGTTGAGCCCCCAACGGACCGCTGACAGCCATCCATTGGGCACAATGGCCCTATGTCTGAGTCAACACCGGACCCGTCAACGGAGTCGGAGCCAACCCCCTATGAGCTGATGGGTGGCGAGACCTTCTTCACCGCCCTGGTGAAACGGTTCTATATCGGCGTGGCCGGGGACGATATTCTCCGGCCGATGTATCCCGAGGCGGATCTGGAACCCGCCGAGCGACGACTTCGACTCTTTCTTGAGCAGTACTGGGGTGGCCCCACGACGTATGGTGAGGAGCGCGGCCATCCTCGTCTTCGGATGCGTCATGCTCCCTATGAGATCGATATGAACGCCCGCGATCGCTGGCTCACTCATATGCGATCAGCACTCGATCACACGGTCGCCGAGCAGCCAATGCATCCGGCTGTCTATGACGCTTTGCTGACCTACCTGACCGGCGCGGCAACAGCAATGGTCAACGTCATGCCGGAGGACCCCCCGGGCGTCCTGATCAATGAGGGTTCGTAACCTCCGGTGAGCAACTCGCAGTCGGCCGGAGCCGCGCGTCCGAGTTGGCGCCATCGAGCCTGGCTCGTGGCCGCTATCAGCTTCATCGCATTGGTTGCGGCGGCTTCGGTGCGATCAAGTGTTGGCGTGTTCCTTCGTCCGATCTCCGATGAGTTCGGCTGGGCCGTTCCCACTGTGTCATTTGCCGTCACCCTCAATCTGGTCTTCTACGGCCTGACCGCACCATTCGCAGCGGCACTGATGGAGAAACTTGGAGTGCGCCGCGTTGTCGCGTTCGCGCTGGCCCTGCTGGCCACCGGAATGGCACTTACCACCGTCGTCTCAGCGCCCTGGCAGCTTTACCTTTTCTGGGGAGTGTTTGTCGGCTTCGGCGCAGGCTGCATGGCTCTGGTGTTCGGTGCGATCGTCGCCCAGCGATGGTTCGTTGAACGACGGGGGCTGGTGACGGGCATTTTCTCGGCCGCGTTCGCCACAGGTCAGCTTATCTTCCTGCCGTCGATCACCCGCGTGACCGAACAATCCGGGTGGCGAATGGCCGCACTCACCCTTGCGGTGTTTGCTCTAGCCATCATTCCGTTCGTTCTGCTGTGGCTACGCGACAGTCCAGCAGAGGTCGGGCTGCTTCCCTACGGCGCCCCAGCGTCCTACCAACCACCCACCCCAGCAGACCATGGCATGAACGCTGCGAGGTTGGCACTTGTGCGACTGCGCGAGGCGAGCCGAACGCGGGCGTTTTGGATTCTGGCCGGCGCCTTCTTCGTCTGCGGCTGGTCGACCAATGGTCTGATCGGAACCCACTTCATCGCCGCTGCCCACGATCATGCACTTCCCGCAACCACTGCGGCCTCACTTCTGGCCGTCATCGGCATCTTCGATATGGTCGGCACCATCGGCTCGGGTTGGTTCACCGATCGATATGACTCGCGCTATCTCCTGTGCATCTACTACGGCCTTCGTGGGATTTCCCTCCTGCTCTTGCACCTCGTGTGGGCAAGCACCGTTCAGCCACCCATGTTCTTGTTCGTCGTGCTCTACGGACTCGACTGGGTGGCCACAGTGCCACCGACAGTGGCGCTATGCCGTGAGTGCTTTGGCCTTGAGCGGGCCGGAGTGGTGTTCGGTTGGGTATTCGCCGCACACATGGTGGGAGCCGGGATCTCGGCCTGGACGGCAGGGGTCATCAGGCAGGCAACGGGTTCCTACGATCTGGCATGGTGGAGCGCGGGTATCCTGTGCCTCATAGCCGCCGTTGCGTGCTGGTTCGTACCGCGCGCTGCACCAAGCGTCGCGATGGCGCCCACACCGGAACCCAGGCCAGTACCAGTTGAATGAGTTAGCCGTTCGATAGAGGAGTTTCAGGTGAGCACGACGATCTACCCAGCCAAGTCGATCATCACCTTCAATGGCTACCGACCCAGGGCGCAGGCAGTTGCAGTTCGCGATGGTCGAATCCTGTGCGTGGGCTCCCTGCAGGAGTGCCAAGCCTGGGGTGAGGCGGTCGTTGATGATCGATTCGCCGACAAGATCCTCATGCCCGGCATGATCGAAGCCCACGGCCACACAGCCCAGGCCACCGTGAAGTTCTTCCCCTACGTGGGCTTCTACGACACGCCGATGCCCGACGGCTCAACCGCACCGGGAGTCAAGAGCTATGACGAACTGCTCGACGTTCTCCGGGCTGTCGATGCGAAACTACCTGAAGGCGAAACCCTGATCGCCAACGGCTTTGACCCGATCTTCTTCGATGGTCAGCCTCGACTCGATGCCGCAATGTTGGATCAGGTGAGCACCACCCGACCCATCTTCGTACGCCATGCAAGTGGCCATCTGGCCACCGTCAACACGGCACTGATCGAGTCGGAGAAGATTGCTGACGATACGACGACGCCAGGAATCATGCGCGATGCGGCCGGCAAGCCGAACGGTGAACTGCAGGAAGCGCCGGCGATGGCCTTGGCGAAGAACGCCTTCCAGATGCTGCTCGCCCTCAACGGCAACCCCGATGTGGTCTTCGATTACGGCCGTCTGTGCCGAAACGCGGGAGTCACCACGACCACAGAACTGGTGGGTCCCTTCCTTCTGCTGCCCGAGTCGGTGAAGATTTTTGCGGACATCGTCAACCGCGAGGACTTTCCTGCGCGCATCAGCGTCTACAACCTGCCTGGCATCCCCGGCTCCACAGCCGACTACGCCGGTGCAGCTGCCAAGGCCTTGGAACTCCAAGCTCTGACGACCGACAAACTGCGGCTCGGCGGGATCAAGTTGGTCGGTGACGGCTCACTTCAGGGTTGGACGGCCTGCTGTGGTGCGCCCGGCTACTACACCGGTGAGGATCATGGGCTGGCTCAGTTCACTCAGGAGGATCTCGACCTCGCGGTGCAGACCTTCCACGATGCCGGATTGCAGATCTATCTGCACGCCAACGGTGATGCGACCGTGGATCAGTTCATCATCGCCGTGGATAGGGCTCTTCGTAAGACGGCCTGGCTTGACCACCGTCACACTGCACAGCACTCACAGACCACTACAGCGCACCAATACCGGGCGATGGCTCGCCTCGGCATCGCCGTCAACATCTTCACCAACCACATCTGGTACTGGGGAGACCAGCACTACTCCACGGTGATGGGCCCCGAGCGCGTTGAGCGCATGTGGGCGTGCAGGACCGCCAAGGATCTGGGTATCTCCGTCACATACCACTCCGACTCTGGTGTCACCCCAACGAGTCAGCTGCACACAGCCTGGTGCGCGGTAAACCGGGTGACTCCGAGCGGGCGAATCCTGGGTGAGGCGGAGAAGGTTGACGTCGAGACCGCCCTTCGCGCGGTGACGATCGAGGCCGCCTACCAACTTCATATGGACCATGAGGTCGGCTCGATCGAGGCAGGTAAGTTGGCGGACTTCGCAGTGCTGGAGTCGGATCCGCTCGAGTGTGATCCGCTCGAACTACGAAGCATCAAAGTGTGGGGCACCGTGGTCGGCGGCGTGATCTACGAAGCCGAGAAGCCTGAGTCCTGATGACCTAGACCTGCAGCGCTACTTGCGGATGACGGCCAGTTTCGGGGGTAGTGCTGTCGAGCGCACGAAGATCTGACCGGACGGCGTCGACAGACGCTTCCACCCGGTGATCGTGGCGGTCTCGACCCGCGCACCGGCATGTGACAGGAATCCGAGCAGCCGTGCCGCATGTAGAGCCCGCATCGGCAGGGCTCCATATCCGGGAGCATCCCAGGCGGCCTCTGCGAGCAGAGTTGAGTTCAGCGAGCCTGACTTGGGCACCTGGGCGCGAAACTCGGCTACCGCAGTGTCGACCGCGGGGGCTAAGTCTCCGGCGATGCCCTTCTCCCCCGGTGACCAAGGCCCGGCTGGTGGCAGCATGGCAAGTGCCGGGGAGCCCGCCACCGATTCCGGTATCCGCACATCAGTTACCGCGGCTAGACCGCTGGTGTCGCCGATGATGTCGCGAAGCCGGCCGGCAGATACTGTCCGGTCGAAATCTTCCAGGCCCTCACCATCCGGGCCGGTGACCCCGGCCGGTAGAGCGATGAAGGCGAGCACATCCATCGGGAGAGCTGCGTAGAACCCAACAACCCGGCCGCGTTGAACGACGCGCACAGCTGAGCGCTCATCCCAACCCAGGATTCGTCCGAGGAAGGCCGCCAGATGAAGGATCTCATCCTTGGCCAGCTGAACAGTGGTGAACATCGACTATCTAGCCTCGGGTGAGCTTGCGGTAGGTGGCACGATGTGGGCGGGCCGCCTCCGGGCCAAGGCGATCGATCTTGTTCTTCTCATACGAGTCGTAGTTGCCCTCGAACCAGAACCACTGTGAATCACCCTCGTACGCGAGGATGTGAGTGGCCACACGATCAAGGAACCAGCGATCGTGTGAGGTGATGACCGCACAGCCTGGAAACTCCAGGAGCGCGTTCTCAAGTGAGCCGAGGGTTTCCACGTCGAGATCGTTGGTTGGCTCGTCGAGCAGGATCACATTTCCACCCTGCTTGAGTGTGAGCGCCAGATTCAGACGGTTGCGTTCACCACCGGAGAGCACCCCGGCCGGCTTCTGCTGATCGGGGCCCTTGAACCCGAAGGCCGACACATAGGCGCGGCTCGGCATTTCGACCTGACCTACCTTGATCCAGTCCAGACCGTCAGAGACAACCTCCCAAACGTTCTTCTTCGGGTCGATACCGGCCCGATTCTGGTCGACGTACGAGAGCTTCACTGTCTCACCGATGCGAAGGTCACCGGAATCTGGCAGAGCTGCCTTGTCACTGGTGTCATTGTTGGCAGCGGCAACGATCATCTTGAACAGGGTGGTCTTACCAACACCATTGGGGCCAATCACACCGACGATTCCATTGCGGGGCATGGTGAACGACAGGTTGTCGATGAGAAGTTTGTCGTCGAACCCCTTCGTCAAGCCCTTGGCCTCCACGACGAGATTGCCCAGACGCGGACCCGGTGGGATCTGGATCTCGTCGAAGTCGAGCTTGCGGGTCTTGTCGGCTTCAGCAGCCATCTCCTCATATCGCTCAAGACGGGAACGACTCTTGGTCTGACGAGCTTTGGCGTTGGAGCGAACCCACTCGAGTTCCTCGGACAAGCGCTTCTTGAGCTTGGCATCTTTGGCGCCCTCAACCTTGAGGCGCTCCTGCTTCTTCTCGAGGTAAGTGGAGTAGTTGCCCTCGTAGGGGTAGGCACGGCCCCGGTCGAGTTCGAGGATCCACTGCGCCACATTGTCGAGGAAATAGCGGTCGTGGGTGATGGCAATAACGGTGCCCGGGTACTTCTCCAGATGCTGCTCGAGCCAGTTCACGCTCTCTGCGTCGAGGTGGTTCGTCGGTTCGTCGAGGAGCAGAAGATCTGGCTGCTGGAGCAGGAGCTTGCACAGCGCGACGCGGCGCTTCTCACCGCCGGAGAGCACGGACACATCTGCGTCGGGTGGGGGGCAGCGCAGAGCGTCCATGGCCTGCTCGAGCTGTGAATCCAGATCCCATGCGTTGAGGTGATCTATCTGTTCCTGCAGCACACCCATCTCGCCGAGTAACTTGTCGTAATCGGCATCGGGATCAGCAAGCTCGACAGAGATCTCGTTGAACCGGTTGATCTTGGCCATCGTCTCGGCAACGCCCTCCTGGACGTTTTCGAGCACAGTCTTCTCTTCATCCAGACGTGGCTCCTGGGACAGAATGCCCACGGTGTAGCCGGGTGTGAGAATGGCATCACCATTGGACGGCTGGTCCAGACCCGCCATGATCTTCAGAAGTGATGACTTACCAGCACCGTTCGGGCCAACGACGCCGATTTTGGCGCCGGGTAGGAACGACAGCGTCACGTCGTCGAGCACAACCTTCTCGTTGTGCGCCTTACGTGCTTTTCTCAACTGATAGATGAATTCAGCCATGAGGACAGCCTAGAGGGTCGAGCAAATCAGAATCCCGCGGCACCTTTCCAAGGAATCTTCCACACAACGTCGGTACTCTAGGGCCCACTTACGTGAACACTGCCAAACCGGAGGACTTGATGGACGTCGCTGCTGTGGTGGCCGCTGCGCGAGCCGCTGAGGTGGACCTGATCCGCTTCGAGTACTGCGATGTCAGTGGAGTGGCCCGCACCAAGCCCATCCACGTCGACTTCCTCGAAAGTAAACTCACCGAGGGCGTGGGGCTCACCAGAGCCCAGATGGCGATCAACCTGCTCGAAAATGTCATCCACATTGAGGGGATGGAGCCGGTCGGTGAGATTCGCCTTGTCCCAGATCCAAACACCTTCACCGTGCTTCCGTGGCTTCCGCGGACGGCCAGTGTCCTGTGCGATCAGCTTGACCACACGCGAGAAGACTGGGGTGCCTGTCCTCGAAGTTTCCTCAAGGGTGTCATAGCCAAGGCCGCCGCCATGGGCATTACCGTGAATGCGAGCTTCGAGAATGAGTACTACGTCGTTCAGGAGGTGGACGGAACATACGTCCCCTACGACCACGCCCTGCACACTCCCGTCTACAGCGTTATAGGCCAGGACTTCCACGGACGTCTGCTCGTCGAGGTGATGAGCGCCCTGAAGGCGCAGGGTCTGCAGCCTGAACAGGCCATCAATGAGTACGGAGGTGGACAGCAGGAGATCGCTATCCGATACACC
>CAXBQZ010000065.1:0-16907 GCA_963978055.1 uncultured bacterium | reverse complement strand
GGAACTCCCGACGAGTTGATCGAGTCCCACATCCCGCTGGTCGGCCACATTGTGGCTGAGGTGGCCTCCCGTCTCCCAACTCATGTCTCGAGGGATGATCTGCACAGTGCGGGTCTTGTCGGGCTTGTTCAAGCCGGCGCCGCCTATCAGGCCGAGCGCGGTGTACCTTTCCGTCGTTACGCAGCAATGCGAATCCGTGGAGCGATCGTCGATGAGCTGCGCGCATTCGACTGGGCCAGCCGCTCGAGTCGCGCCCAGGGTCGTCGTCGTGATGAAGCTATTGAGCAGCTCGGTGCTGCTCTCGGTCGTACACCAACTCAGGCCGAGATTGCCAGCTTCCTCGGAGTAACCGTTGCCGAGCTCGACCAGGTCGATGAGCAACTCAAGCGCACCGTGGTGCTGTCGCTTGATGCTGCATTGGATCCGGATGCTTTCGCCGGGGTCAAGTCATCGGATCCCACTCCTGAGGATCAGCTCCTGGAGAGTGAGCAGCTGGTCTACCTGCGGGCCGCCGTTGAGAACCTCGACGAGCGTCTGCGCACGGTCGTAACCATGTACTTCCTCGAAGGCAGGCCGATGGCCGAGATCGCCACAAAGCTCGGAGTTGGCGAATCCCGCATCTCACAGATGCGCGCCGAAGCACTTGACCTGCTCAAGGATGGAATTAACAGTCAGCTGGATCCCGACCAGGTGAAGCCGGTTGGACGAGAGGGCGGATGTGTGGAGCGTCGTCGCGCCACCTACTTCGCCGCCGTGGCTGCTGCATCCTCATTTCGCACAATGACCAGTGGCGAGTCGCTGATTCCAGCCTCTCGTTCCGCGGCCCTGGGTGTCGCCTGATCTTGACCGCGTCCAGTCACGCTGGGGAACTGGGCACATGGCTTCTGGGAAACCAGTCACAAGTTGCCCCTAGCAAAAAAAGATTCTGAAAAACGTTCAGGATCCTTACCGGACCACCGATGAGGGCAATGTCGGTTCACGGATGAACCGGTATCTCGTGTAAGAGACCATATCAAGGAGGAAATCATGGGTCTCCGCATTAACCAGAACATCGCGGCAATGAACGCGTACCGCAACCTGTCGGTCACGTCGGGCCAGATGGAAAAGTCCCTGGAGAAGCTTTCGAGCGGCTTCCGGATCAACCGCGCTGCCGACGATGCTGCCGGCCTCGCAATCTCTGAGGGTCTGCGTTCGCAGATCGGCGGCCTGAAGACGGCCGTCCGCAATGCTCAGGACGGCGTCAGTGTTGTACAGACCGCTGAAGGTGCCCTCACTGAGGTTCACTCTATTCTTCAGCGTGTTCGTGACCTGTCCGTACAGGCCGCCAACGATGGTTCAAACAACACCACGTCTCTGTCAGCGATCCAGTCCGAGATCACCCAGCTTGGCCAGGCTCTGACTGACATCGCCTCCCGTACCAACTTCAACGGGAAGAACCTGCTGGACGGCTCAAGCGCCTCCCTCACTTTCCAGGTGGGTGCGAACTCGACGGACACAGCGACGGTTACCTTGACGAGCATCACGGCCGTCGCAACTGCTGTCGCAGCCATCGATGTCACTGCCGCTGGTGGTGGCACGGCCGGTATCACCGCTGTGGACACTCAGATCAATACTGTCTCCACCGCTCGTGCTCAACTGGGTGCTTCGCAGAACTACCTGGAGCACACCGTCAACAGCCTCAACGTTGCTGTTGAGAACCTCTCCGCCTCTGAGAGCCGGATCCGTGACACGGATATGGCCCAGGAGATGGTGCAGTTCACCCGTTCGCAGATCCTGTCGCAGGCTGGTACCGCGATGTTGGCTCAGGCGAACAGCGCCCCGCAGGGCGTTCTCCAGCTGCTCCGCGGCTAAACACGCTAAGCCTTCTGACTCCCACGCCGATGGTGAGTCATGAGGTTTAGTGAGAGCCAGGGGGAGCAGCAACTGCACAGGTTCTGCTCCCCCTGGCCACAACTCATGTGTGGACGTGTAAGGGGGTACGAGTCATGGCCAACTCGGTAGCCGGTGTTGGAAGTATCAACGTCGCGAACATGGTCAATCAGCTGATGTCCGTCGAGGGCAATCAGCAGACTCTTCTGAAGCAGAAGGCTGCCGTTCAGCAGAGTCAGATCACAGCTTTTCAATCCATCAACTCCGGTCTTCTCAATCTGAAGACCCTGAGCGAGGGAATCATCGGTTCGGGTACCACCCCCCAGTCCTGGTCGAATCTGGCCGGAACCTCGTCGGACCCGTCAATCTCTGTTACGGCAGGTACCGGGGCAGCGACCGGTACGTACAACGTGACTGTCGATCAGCTGGCTTCTGCCCAGCAGACCACATACAGCACGGCTCTGGCGATGACCGACAAGGTTGCCGCCGCTGCGACACTCGTGATCTCGGGGGCAGCGGGCGGTCCACCGGCCACGATCAATGTCGGAACCGGAACGCTGTCCGAGGTCATCTCGGCGATCAATGCCGCACCTGCAGCGGGAGTAACGGCCACTGCCGTCCAGGTTGCCCCTGGTCAGTACAAGCTTCTGCTGACCTCGAAGGTCACTGGGTCCGCGGGTGGCTTCACGCTCACAGGTACGGTCGACGACACGCAGTTGACGAACGTCACGCCGGCTCAGGATGCCAAAGTGACAGTTCCCGGTGTTGGTCAGATCACCTCGACTTCTAACACTTTTCAGAACGTCTTCCCGGGTGTCACGTTCACGGTGAGCAAGGCCGCGACCACGGCAACGCTGACCGTTGCCAATGACGCACAAGGGATGACATCGCAGGTTCAGAAACTGGTAGATGCACTCAACGGCGTACTTACGACAATCAGTTCAAAGTCCTCGTACGACCCGACAAACAAGATCGCAGGACCTCTTACCGGCAGCAGTGTTGCCACGAACTTGAGCGACCAGTTGTCGGACGCTGTGTTCCCGACGACTCCGGGAGATTCACTCTCGCAGATCGGAATTCAGTCGACGCGCAACGGAACTTACACCTTCGATGCGGCAGCATTCACGGCCAAGCTCAACAGCGATCCGGCCACGGCTCAGCGGCTCGTGGAGGGTCTGGCCACCAGGCTCCAGAGCATCGCTGCCAGCACCACCCGGATCGGAAGTGGCAGTGTGAGCGTCGCCATTGACGGTGGTCGTTCGGTGCTCAAGACGTTGAATGATCAGGTAGCCGACTGGGATCTGCGTCTGGCTGACATGAAGGATTCGTACACCCGGCAGTTTGCAGCGCTCAATACGACGCTGGCCAAGATGCAGGATCAGCAGAGCTGGTTGGCAAACCAGTTCTCCACTATGAGTGCGGGATAGGAGTAGCGATGTCTCAGCTGACCAGTCGAGCCCATGCGGCGTACAAGGCTGACGGTGTGACGACCGCATCACCGGGTCGTCTCATCGTGATGCTGTACGACCGCCTGCTGATCGATCTGGACCGCGCTGAGACCGCTCTCAACAACCACCAGTCCTGCCACGAGCACCTTCTCCATGCGCAGGACATCGTTCTTGAACTTCGTGTCAGTCTGGATATTGCGGTGTGGGATGGGGCTGCCTCTCTGGCTGGCATCTACACGTTCGTCTACCAGGAGTTGGTCCTTGCGAACGTGAAGCGAGATGTTGCGCGGGTGATGGTGTGTCGCCAGCTGCTCAAGCCGCTACGTGATGCATGGGCACAGATCCTCGAATCACCACATGCGTCTGGCAGTTCTAATACCGGGCTTGAGATCGGGCTGACCGCGTGATCGAACCCATCGCATCAGTCAGTTCCCAGCAGGAGTTGGGAACTCTGATGTCGATCTCTCAGCACTTTGGCAAGGGTCCTGGGATCACCCCTTCACCCGCGGACTGGGCATCGGTCCTTGACTCCTTTGAGACGGACCTTCGCAATGCTGAATGGCTCCTGTCCCATGGTGTAGGTGAGGATGAGGTTCTCGGATCCGGGTGGACGCCGCCGGAGGGGCTGGGCCCCATCCCCGCTGAGTACTGCGAGTGGGTCCGTTCACTCCTGGATCGTCAAGCCAGCATGTATGCACGATTGGTTTCAGCTACCTTCCGCAGCCGTCAGCGCGGCACATATGTGCACGCTCCTGCCGCTACGTCCACGAACAGCCACTCGCACTTCATCGACGCCACGGCCTGAACGCCGACTGATCTCCGCAACGAACTCTGGACAATAAAACGCCCCCAGCCGGCTCATGCAACCAGCTGGGGGCGTTTCGACGTAGTCAGACGCGGAACTTACCGACGACCAGAGTGAGGTCACCGGCCATTCGGGAGAGTTCGTCAACGGCGTTACGGGAGCTATCGACTGCCCGAGTTGTCTCCTGAGCGGCCCCGGCCACGGCCAAGATAGATGTCGCGATCGCATCAGAGCCTTGAGCAGCCTCAGACACATTGCGGTTCATCTCACCTGTGGTGGCGGTCTGCTCCTCGACGGCTGCGGCGATTGTGGCCTGGAAGTCGTTGATACGTGCGATGACATCCGAGATCTGGGTAATCGCAGCGACGGCACTTACCGTGTCGTCCTGAATGGCATCAACGCGACGAGCGATGTCTTCAGTGGCACGTGCGGTTTCCTGGGCCAGATCCTTGACCTCGTTGGCCACCACAGCAAAGCCCTTGCCGGCCTCACCCGCACGAGCTGCCTCAATGGTCGCGTTGAGTGCGAGCAGGTTGGTCTGCTCGGCGATGGTGGTGATCACCTTGACCACATTGCCGATCTCACTGCTGGACTCACCCAGCCGACCGACTGTGGCATTCGTCTGGTGGGCGAGCCCAACAGCCTCCGACGCCACGCGAGCTGCCTCATGGGCATTTTCAGCGATCTCCGAAATTGATTGGCCCATCTGGCTCGAACTCGTTGCGACGGTCTGAACGTTGGATGACACCTGCTCGGCCGTACTCGAGACGCGGTCGGCCTGCTCCGAGGTCGCGCTTGCCGATGAGGAGATCTGCGAGCTCACACTGGAGATTCGTCCGGCTGCCTGAGCGACGGCTTGGGAGGAGACATCGATGGTTGCCACCGTCTCGCGGATACTCTGCTGAGCTCTGGTGAGCGATCGAGCCATCTGTCCTGTCTCATCGTTCGTTGGCACGTTGACGACAACGGTGAGGTCACCATCTGCCATGGCATCCAGGGCTGTTGCCACCTGCTTGAGCGGGTTGACCACGGAGCGAAAGATCGCCCAGGCAATGAGTCCGACAAGGGCTGCTCCGAGGAGGCCCAGAAGGATGGACAGCGTCTGTGCACGGGAAGCTGACGAGAGAGCAGATGCTGCGGCCGCATTGCTGCGGGCCTCAACCACGTCGGCAACCGGCGGGAGAGCGTGTTCCACCAGGTGGAAGTTGACCATGAAGTTTGCATACTCCTTGGCCGCAGCAGAAGGGTTGTTGGCGATGACGTCAAGCATGTGATTCGCCGAGGCGATGTACGCGGTCACGTCCTTCTGGGCAGTCGCCACGTTCGCATCGGCCTGATGGTTCAGCTCGTCACTGGCCGCGGCGACCTTCGCGAGCCCACTGGTCAGAATGTCCCCACTGTCCTTCACACCAGAGCGAGAATTGCTGAGCCCGCTCGGGAAGGCCATGGCCTCAACGACGTTCTCACGCACGGCGTCATGGGCCATATCCGATGCCAGCGTCACTCGCGTAAGGGCATTCAGTCGGGCGATGTCCTCGGTGCTGTTTGCCGACGCTCGCGCCGAGATGATGCCTGCGTATGCGACCGCAGTCACCGACATGATGGCGACAACAACAAGGGCTGCGAGCTTCTGGGCAATCGACCGATCGCCCCACAATTGCTTCAATGCACCCACCGTGAGACCTCTTCCTCATTGGACATGGCACACACCTGACGTGTGGCCATGTGCACGTGTGCGAACACGTGCATCAGGTGTCCCATCGGATGAGTGTGGGCGAACCTGCGGAAAACCTGAGAAACCGCTAACTCAGAGGTATGAGGAACCGACCGCCGGCTACGACGTCCGAGTGGTGCCTTGCCTACGACCCAATTGTTCACAGAGTCGCCCCCAACACGTCACTTGTGCATCATCTGTCACAAACTACGCACGGGACTCTCTTGGTATGCGGATCGCGGTGGCTAGCGAATCGTTCCTTCCCCGAATCAACGGGGTAACAAACTCGGTTGCTCGAGTGCTCGAGCATGTTGAACGCACAGGTGAGACGGCGATCGTCTATGCCCCAGGCGTTGAAGCGGGCAGTTCCTACGCGGGTGTCGAGGTTATCGGCCTGCCATGGGTGCCTATGCCCGGATACCGCGAGGTGTGCATCTCGACAGCGGGAACCCGGACATTTGTCAATCACTTCCGCGAGTTTCGACCGGATGTGATTCACCTTGCCAGCCCGTTTGTCATCGGGCCTCCGGTGATCCGGGCGGCCCGATCCTTGGGGATTCCTGTCGTCGCGGTGTTCCAGACTGATATGGCGGGCTTTGCCTCGCAGTACGGTCTGTCTGCGCTTCAGGACATGGCATGGAATCGGCTGCGACGCATCCACGATGGAGCTGACGTCACGCTGGTGCCTTCGTCGGCCACCTACGCAATGCTGGAGGCTCAGGGGTTCTCTCGGTTGGCACTGTGGCCTCGAGGTGTGGATGTTGATCGGTTCAACCCCCTACATCGCAGTGAGCAACTGCGTCAACGTCTGGGGGCACCTGACAAGGTTGTGGTGGGCTACATGGGGCGCCTTGCCCACGAGAAGGAAGTCTCCCAACTGGCCGTATTCAATGATGATCCCAGAATTCAGGTGGTCATCGTCGGCGACGGACCAGCGCGTTCCTCACTGCAGGTACAACTGCCGCGGGCAGTGTTCACCGGTCTGCTTACCGGTCATGAGCTGGCACAGACAGTGGCCAGTCTGGATGTTGCTGTTCACACCGGTCGTCATGAAACCTTCTGCCAGAGCGTGCAGGAGGCGATGGCAAGTGGGGTACCGGTTGTTGCCCCAGCGTCAGGTGGCCCTCTCGACCTCGTGCAGCCGAGCCGGACGGGCTGGCTGTATCGGCCCGGTGATGCTGACGATCTCCGGCAATGGGTAACGGATCTGGTCGGCGACGGCTACAAGCGCACAGCCATGGGGCAGGCGGCACGTGATGCCGTTGAGCACCGCACCTGGAGTCATATCGGTGACCTGCTCTTCAGTCACTACGAATCTGTTCGTTCGATCCGTGGACTTTCACGGGGTTAGGAGAAGATCACATGGCACGCATCGTTCACGTCGCTAACTTCTACGGCCCGCGAAGTGGTGGGATCAAGACCACGATGAACCGGCTTGGTGAGGGGTACATTGCCGCCGGTCATGAATCAGTTCTCGTCGTTCCCGGTGACCGTGACAGCGATGAGGTCACGGCTGCTGGTCGACTGGTGACCATCAAATCACCTGAACTTCCCAAGTCCGGCGGCTACCGGGTCATGACTGATGTCGAGTGGTTATGCACCGTGCTCGCGCGATTGCAGCCCGACCGCCTGGAAGTCTCAGATCGTTTGACGCTTAGATCACTTGGCTGGTGGGCTCGATCCCAGGGTGTTCCCTCGGTGATGTGGGCACATGAGCGCGTGGACGGGATTCTCAGCACGTGGTCGGGAGTAACCCTCGGATCCCCACGGATGGCTGATGCGTGGAATCGGGCGACTGTCCGCCGCTTTGATCGAGTGATAGCCACGACCAACTACGCGCGCGAGGAGATTGACCGGATCGGATGGACCAAGGTCTCCACGGTTCCCCTTGGAGTCGACTTGGATCAGTTCCACCCGCGGATGTGGAACCCGGACATTCGGGACGAGTACCGTCCGAATGGCTCAGATGCCCTTGTTGTGATGTGCAGTCGCCTGTCGAGGGAGAAGCGTCCTGAACTTGCGTTGGATGCGCTGCGTCACCTGCACTCACTCGGATTCCGAGCTCGGCTGGTTGTCGTTGGCTCGGGGCCAATGCAGGAGCAGCTCCGCAAACGATCCGCTGATCTGCCCGTGACATGGCTTGGCTTTGTCTCCGATCGCAGTGCCCTTGCTCAACTGCTCGCCACGGCCGATGTGGTGCTGGCCCCCGGGCCCATCGAGACGTTCGGACTTGCGGCGTTGGAGGCATTGGCCTCGGGGACCCCGGTCGTGGCCTCGGAAACCTCGGCCGTGGGGGAGATCATCGGCACCTCGGGTGGTCGAGTGGCAGCCCCCGTGGCATCTGCTCTTGCCTCGGCAATCCTCGATGTGGTGTCGGTAGGTGAGCCCAATCGGCGTGCGGGTGCACGTCGTCGAGCTGAGCAGTTCCCTTGGCATCGAACAGTTCACGAGATGATCCGCATTCACGGGTTGACCCACAGCAGCGGCACGATGCAGGTGGTGGCGTGAATGACGTACCGCGTTGTGGCGCTCGGCGACAGCGTCAGTACCGGTGTTGGCGATACGGTCTCTTCAGGATGTGAGCCCGGCTGGGTCTCCCATTTGGGACGGCGCATACCCGATGCGCAGGTCACGAACCTCGCTCACATGGGCGCGCGGGCTCGTGATGTTCTCCGCCATCAGGCTCCGAGAGCTCGCGGTATCCCCGTCGACCTGGTGACGATCCTGGTTGGTGGGAACGATGTTCTTCGCAAGGACTTTTCCCCCGCGCGGGTTGCCAGCACCATTCACGAGGTGTGTGCGGGGTTTTCCGACGAGGTGACGATCGCCGTCATACTGCTGCACGATCCACAGCGCGTGCTACCCGAGTTCAGTGGTGAGGCCGGGATGGTTATCGCCAAGCGGGCTGCGGCACTCAATGACGAGATTCGACGGGCGATGGCACGTGACGAGCGCGTCGTTTTGATCGACATCTCGACTGCCCCAGGCGCCCATGATCTTCAGAACTGGCATATCGATCGGATGCATCCCTCACCCACGGGACATAGATGGCTGGCCCGGGTTGTCGCCGAAACTCTGACGGGCAGGCGCAGGCTGGTGACCGTAGATATTGAAGATCCAGTCCCACCGGCACCGGCTCGTTGGATTCAGTTGCTCTGGTTCATCGCGGCCGGTATTCCGTGGGCACTCAAACGCAGCGTGGACCTTCTGCCGGAGTTGATTTCGGTGATCCGCGCCGAGCGTCGCAGCCTCGATCGTGATCCTGCACGTGCCGTTGAGGCACCCATAATCCCTGAAATGAAACAAGGTTCGCGTCTGGCGGACCTTGGATCTGGCGACCCCGACCGGGCTCGAACCGGCGACCTCCGCCGTGACAGGGCGGCGCGCTAACCAACTGCGCTACGGGGCCTTGCTTCTCCACTCATCACCAAGACGAGCAAAGCCGAACTGCCTTGCGTACCCCCAACGGGATTCGAACCCGTGCTACCGCCGTGAAAGGGCGGCGTCCTGGGCCTCTAGACGATGGGGGCCTGGTACTGCCCCCGACGTCGTCCGTCAGGAGACGCTGGAGAGCATACGCGACATATGACGAAGGCTCCAAACGAGCCCTGTCTGACAACGCACGTTTAGTGTACCCGGTTGCGTACCTGGGCTACTGGTCAGATGGCCGAAGGTGGGTTTTCATCACCCAGATTCAAGCCGAGCTCCTGGGCCAGAGCATCGCCGATGGACTGGGGTCTGGAAGGCGCATCGCGCAGATCGATGCGGTCAACGGGGTTGTAGTTCAACTGCCATGCGGCTGGTGCCGCACCAGGTACGTTCGCGGGAATAGATGGTGACGCTGCGCCCGTCGCGTCGGCATTGCTGGTGCTGATGTCCGGATGGGCGATCCCCACCACCTCCGCATAGGCCATCAGTGGGTATGGCTTGCCGAGTAGATCCCCGTGGACGGCCGCGATTCCCAGCCGCCGAGCCTGTGCCAGAAGTTCAGTTGAGTCGATGGCGCTGGCGATTGTGATGATGCCACCAGCATTCAGGGCGGCAATGATTCCACCGACGAACTGGGCGTAGTCCGGGTCAACGATCGTGGCGGCAATAACCATGGGATCTACCGTGACCGACCGGGCGGGAAGTCGCCGGAGCAGGCTCATAGGCAGCAACTCGGGTGTGTATTGACTGATACCGAAGCCGATTGGCCCGTGGTTGATGAGATCGCTGAGGCGTCGTTGCACCTGGGTGGGCTTTCCGATGCGGTCAACCTCCCCCTCACTCATAGTCAGAATCAGCACTGGGGATGCAAGACCTTCATCCCCCGCGCTCAGCGCAGCTTTTGCTGCCTGTGTGGTGCCCTGATTCAGGGCGGATCGCGAGGTGGGCAGCCACAGTGAAAGCCGCTCAACGTACTCAGGTACGCACACTCTGATGTCCTGGACGGCCTGGGAGATCATCCAGAGAAGAACGGGTCTTGCTGACGGATCCAGAAGCGCGGCACCGATTTCCTCTTGGGGGACCACCTCGTCACCGCGTCGCCAGTGCAGAAGTGTGTCGAAGCCCACCACGGCATTTGTGGCCAGCGTATAGACGGGTCGGTAGTGAACCCGCAGTTCTCCACGCTCGAGTGCTCCCACCAGATCGAGTAGGGGTGGGGTGCCATCGGGATCATGGATGATCACCGATCCGCCGCCGATCTCCTTGGCCTGATACATCGCGATATCGGCCAGACGTTCGATCTCCTCGCTGGTGTGCTGGCCCATGATCGACAGTGCAGCGCCGACACTTGCACTGATTGGGATTGAGTCAGTGCCGATAACCACGGGTTCGCGCAAGACGGAGATGGCGCGAACGGCAAGCTGTTCGACGCTCTCCTTTCCATCGACCTCATCACACAGGACGAGGAACTCGTCGCCGCCTCGATGGGCAACAAGATCGGAGGTTCTGAAGGCGGTACGCAGTCGGTCTGCCGCGACGCGCACGAGCTCATCCCCGGCCTGATGCCCCATGGAGTTGTTGATCATGCGCAGGCCGTCAAGATCAATGAAGAGCACCGCGACCTGTGTCTGATTGCGACGGGCCCGATGAAGTGACTGCTGGAGCTCGGCTGAGAACAGTTCACGATTCGGCAGGCCCGACAGTGGATTGTGCAGTGCTGCGTGGCGCAGCTGGTTCTCTGCAGCCTTCGCGACCGTGATGTCTTCAACTGTGATCAGGGTATGTGGTGTTTCGCGATACTCGATATTTCGAGTTCTGATGCGCACCCACGCCTCGATGCCGTTCGGGCGTTGAAGAGGTCGCTCCTTGCCGTAGAGGAAGCCTCCCTCGACGTTCAGAACGTCTGTCTGCATGACCATGGACGAATCCTGCGCCAGAACGGCCTCGCGACTTCGACCCACCGCAGCGCAGAACGAGTCATTAACAACCGCGAAACTGCCATCACGGTCTATCACCGCAAGTCCCACCGGGCTGTCGTAGAACACGACGCGCCATGCCTTCTCACTGGTCTGAAGAAGGTGCAGGTACTCCATTCGCTCGTGTACGTCCCGCACGACGACCAGCACCTCAGAGAGCAAGCCTTCGGAGTCACTGGAGAATTTGCTCACCCGGATGTCTCGCCAGGCCCATGCCCTCTGGATCCACATGCGGACCTCTAGGTGACGGACCTCATCCTTGGTCAGGGTGTCGAGTTCGTCCCACCACCGGTCCAGCTCCTCTTGATCATCGGGGTGCACAGTGGCATCGGAAAGCGAGGAACCAGCCGACAGGCCCTCAACAATCGGGACTTGGGCGTTCACATCGCCCACCATCATGGTGATGGTTCGGGTTTCCGCTTCAACCACCATGATCACATCGGGAGAGGAGGCCAGAACCCGTTCGGCGCGCGAGGCACCCAGAGTTGGAGATGGTTCACTCAAGCGCTGCTGCCGGCGCTCAACGTGCGGGCTGTCGATCGGATCAGCGGGACGAGCGGGCTCGGACTGGGCCGGTGGTGGACTCGGGACGACCACGTCGGGGCGAACCACATCGGGGTGACCCGCCTCGTCACGAATCACGTCGTCGTTGACGGAGTGGAAGCCGATCACTCCGTTGCCCAAGGTCTGCAGGCCGATACGTCGACCATCGGCCGGGCTTCGGTATTCAAGGGTCAGGGTGGGTGCTTGTGATCCCAGCCAGTACGCGGCCCTTACCCGTGCTCCTTCGACACTTGTGATCCCCATAGCAGCGTCGTCGACGGTTCGAACCTCATCGATGCGCGGACGCCCATGGAGTAGATACGTCGTGTCTGACCACGCCACTCGTCCGTCTGCGGTCACGGTGGCGATCCCGATCCCGAAGGAGTCCGCAACGGAAATCAGGACATGGTCGACCGTTCCGCGAGTTCGCAGAAGTGATTCGACGATGTCCCAACCGTCGGCGGCAGTCATACATTCGATTGTGCCGAGTGCAGCAGGACCATGACAGTCGTTCGTGGTGGAGATCCGCTATCCGGTGGACGTGGGGGTTGAATCATGAGCAACCTGTGAGGTAGTCGGCTCAGTCTTGAGGGTCATGCTGCTAGCTGGGTTGTGGTGCGGCTGCGAGTCGAGAGGCGATGCTGGCGGCAAGAGTCGTGAACTTCAGCTGCTCCGCCTTGGTGACGGGCACCTTGGCGTCATGTTGAAGGGTGAGAGACACGAGGTACACGCCCTGAACCTGCCATATCGTCTGGATCAGGGTCGAGGTACCGCCGATGGGGTCCGTCAGGACCTCGCTCATCACCGCTCGCTGGTTGGCTGGGACGGTACCTGTGAGACCGATGTCGGTGGTGGGCTTGGGAACCACGGTCAGCCATGTGCCACCGACGTTCACCTGGGTGTTCGGGGTGCAGGACTTCAGCACTGACCGCAACTCCTCAAGGGCAGATTGGGCGCCCTGTGCGCTGTCGTACCTGACGGCGTCAGTGATCGGTCCAGTGAGTGCCCCAGTGGTGTCGTAGGCACCGACCAGCCAGCGATTGATCCGACGGTACTCACTCTGGTAGTCCGCACCGCAGAAGTGCAGAGTCGGCTTGTTGAGGGCGTCCCCACCATTGAGCAGGTGGACCGAGAACTCACCCCCGAGATCGGTGTCGCGCAGGCCCAGTTGAATGAGGGTCTGCTGTTCCGCACCCGACGGAGCTGCGCTGGCTGAGCTGTTCGCGAGTGGTCCCAGGCCCTGTGGTCCGTACCCATCGACGAACAATCCGGCGCGCCATGAGCTGGCCAAGGGAATAGGTGTGACCGGAGCAGGAGCGCTCGTGCCACAGGCCGTCGACAGGCTTACAACGGTCAGCGCTGCTGCGACTATCAGTCGCCTCGGGGTCCCCGTCATCAGGCCAGTATCGCCGAAGTGGACCCATCTGTGCCTCGCCGGGGTCATTGCTTGGGCTTGTGACGATGCAACCCGATGTGATCTGAGGCACACTGACGTCATGACGCAGGATGCCGTCAACGAGGCAGTCAGCCAGGTTGGCCAGATGCAGGCCACCCCGCTGACCGGCTTCCGGCCGCCTGTCGCGCTCACGGTGCGCGAGAACTTCTCCGCGATTCGATCGATTCCTCGACTGATCCCTCGGCTGGTCAGCAGGTCTGAGATCGATAGAAATCGTGTTCCCGTCCTTCTTGTGCCCGGCTTCATGTCCGGGGACTTTGCGCTCACAGCATTGAACGACGCTCTGCGGGATGCCGGCCATTGGACCTCGCGATCGGGGATCGCGCCCAACATCGGTTGCACCCTCGACATGGTCGCCGTGGTTGAGCAGCGGGTCGAGTGGATCGCGGAGCGGACCGGCCGACGGGTTGCCATCGTGGGCTGGAGTCGTGGCGGCACCCTGGGCAAGATCGTGGCCGTGCGTCGCCCAGATCTCGTCGAGTCACTGATCACGTTGGGCACTCCGAACACGGATCCGCTGGCGGTCAACGAGACGCTCGCCGCCCAGTTGCAACTCTTGACCCGACTCTCCGCATGGGGACTCCCAGGGATTCTCGGCGAGGACTGCCTGCACGGATCATGTGCATCCCAGGTCCGAGAACTGCTTGATTCTGAGATTCCCGCACACATCCGCTACGTGTCGATGTTCTCGGTGGATGACGGAGTCATCGACTGGCGGGCATGTCTTGATCCGGCCGCTGAGCATGTTGAGGTGCAGGCGACGCATATGGCCATGGGGGCCGAGCCGTCTGTGATCGCGGCCGTTCGGGAACTTCTGTCGGACATCACTCCGGTCGACGTCGCGGTTTAGTCCCGGGCACGGTGTAATGGGGCGGGCTACTACCTGCCGACCATAGCGAGAGGTGTTCGATGACGAACGCGATGAATGAGTCCCCCGTGCCGCTTGGCCCACCGAGTGGTCTGGCGATCCCACGGTTTGCAGGACCGGACACCTTTGCCAGGCTTCCGCGACTGGATCAGGTTGACCATGCTGCGGTGGCGATCCTCGGCGTTGCCTTCGACTCTGGGGTGTCCTATCGCCCCGGTGCTCGATTTGGTCCGAGCGGAATCCGCGCCGGCTCCAAGTTACTGCGCCCGTACCACCCGTTTCTGGATGTGAGTCCCTGGGATGTTCATCAGGTGGCCGACGCAGGTGATATCGGACCTAATCCTTTCGATCTTCTCGCAGCCGTGTCGGAGGTCGAGACGGCCGCCCGCGCACTCATGTCCAAGGCCGACCGCCTCATCACCATCGGCGGTGATCACACGATTGCCCTGCCGCTACTGCGGGTGATGGCCGAGCGGCATGGCCCGATCGCACTCGTGCACTTCGATGCGCACTTGGACACCTGGGACACCTACTTTGGTGCTCCGTACACTCACGGCACTCCATTCCGACGGGCAGTCGAAGAGGGTGTGCTGGATCTTGATGTCTCCGCACATGTCGGAATTCGCGGGCCGCTGTACGACCGCAAGGATCTTGTGGACGACAAGGCTTTGGGCTTCGCGATCGTCAACACCATGGACATCGCTCGTCGGGGAGTGGATGAGGCCATCGACCGGGTTCGCTCTCGGGTCGGGGATAGGCCGGTGTACGTCTCCATCGATATCGATGTGCTGGATCCCGCGCACGCCCCGGGTACAGGAACTCCGGAGCCAGGTGGGCTGACGACCCGCGAACTGCAGCAGATCCTTCGTGGTTTCAGCGATCTCCACATCGTTGGAGCTGATGTGGTGGAGGTGGCTCCGGCGTATGACCACGCGGAACTCACGACCATCGCCGCCGCCAATACGGTGTATGAGTTGATGGGTCTGATTGCTCTTGAATCCCAGGCCGCCACCCAGCAGGGGGAGTCCTGATGACTGCTGGAGCGATCACCGCGACGGTCTCGTCGATTGCTGCCGGTGAGTGCACTGCCGCGGCGGCAGTTCAAGAGGTGCTGATCCGCATCGACGAGCGTGACGGAGATCTGGGGTCGGTGGTTGCTCTACGAGCCGAGCAGGCACTGGCCGAAGCCGCGGCCCTTGACGAGGTACTGGCCCGCACTGGGGAGGTGGTTGGTCCCCTTCACGGTGTCCCGGTCCTGGTCAAGGATCTCGAGGATGTGGCCGGGATGCCCACCCGCAAGGGCTCCAAACTGTTCGAGCATGCTGCCCCGGCGAATGGGGACGAGGTGGTACCTGCGCTGCTCCGTGCAGCCGGAGCCATCCTGGTCGGTAAGACCAACCTGCCTGAGTTCGCGACGGAGGGATTCACGGACAATCTGCTCGACGGACCCACCAGGAATCCGTGGGACCTGCGCTACTCACCCGGTGGATCCAGTGGTGGAAGTGGGGCCGCACTGGCTGCGGGTCTGGTTCCGATCGCCACCGGAACCGATGGTGGTGGTTCGGTCCGCATTCCCGCTGGTCTGTGCGGATTGCTCGGACTCAAGCCCACCGCAGGAGCTGTCGGTCGTTGGCCGGCCCCTGATTGGCTCGATCTGTCCACCTACGGGCCGTTCGCTACAACCGCTCAGGATTTGGGGTTGCTCTACTCGCTCATGACCGGGGTCGTGAGTGGTGATCCGTCATCAGCTCCATCCTTCACCCAGCGGGAGATGGCCTATCGCCGAGTTGTGATCACTGAGCGGACGTCGCCATGGGGTCCACTGCCTGAGCCAGTTCGCAGCTCATTCCTCGACGCCGCGCAGCGTCTGGCAGATGTGCTCTCGGTGCCGGCTGAGGTGATCGACGGTCAGGGCACCTTCACTGCCATCGGCGATCCTGATGTCGACTGGTTCACCATGTGCACCGCCGAGCATGTGGCATCGCTGGGTCGTCAGACCGTCATCGACAATCTGGCGATCATGCATCCTGCTGCTGCCTCCTTCATGGAGGAGGGGCTTCGCGTCGGTATCGACGAGTATCTGGGCACCCGTCACCGTCGCCCCAGATACACACGGGTGATCGATGAGCTGCTCGGACAGGACACCCTGCTACTTACCCCGATCCTCGGGGTTGAGGCCATCACCTATGACGGACGCATGCCCAACAGCGATTCGGTCGACATGCTTCCGCCGGAGGTCTACTCGACAGCCTTTCAGAACATCACCGGGCATCCTGCGATTTCACTGCCTGCTGGGCTCTACCCGAGTGGTCTACCTTTCGGTCTTCAGGTCACCGCCCCGCGTTGGCATGACCATGATCTGATTGCTATCGCCAGACGATGGGAGCAGGCATTCCCCTGGCCGCGCGTGGCCCCGGGCTACACGGAGTTCTCTGTCCGTTCGTAACTCCGTCAGTCAATGGGCACCTTTTCCTGCGTTCTGCCTCGAACATGGTTCATTCTTCGTTAGCCTCAGGGACGCGAAGCACGGGCCGCAGAACAAGAGAGGATGCGCATGGCCGTCGACACTCCCCCCGAGACCACACCTACGTCCGGGATGGACCGCTGGTTCGAAGTCACCAAGAGGGGCTCGAACAACAGTCGGGAAGTCCGTGGAGGGTTCGTCACCTTCTTCACGATGGCGTACATCGTCATCTTGAACCCACTCATCATCGGCACCGCCAAGGACGTGAATGGTCAGTTTGTCGGTGGTACAACCGACATCGGCAAGGCCATTGTCATGGTGACTGCCGCCACCGC
>CAXBQZ010000064.1:0-17164 GCA_963978055.1 uncultured bacterium | reverse complement strand
TCTGCCCAATTGGCACACATGGCCGCATCACGATAAGAGTACGTCCAGGGTCACGAGGAGAGGATTGGTCATGGAGCAGCGAGAGTTCGGTCGGCTTGGTCGCAATGCGTCGGTGATTGGATTGGGCTGCTGGCAGCTCGGCGCCGACTGGGGTCATGTTGATGAAGCCGCAGCCATGCAGATCCTCCACGCCGCGGCCGACGCCGGGGTCACGTTCTTCGATACCGCCGACGTGTACGGGGACGGACGCAGTGAGCGGTTCCTCGGCCAGTTCCTCCGTGAGCGCGCTGGGGAGAGTCTCTTTGTGGCAACCAAGACCGGACGCCGCGCGATGCCACCGGATGATTCGGCCTACACCGAGGCCAACCTGCGCAGTTGGCTAGGGCGGTCACTGGACAACCTCGGCGTCGATCGACTCGACCTCGTGCAGTGGCACTGCCCACCACAGGCCACCGTCGATCGTCAGGATATGTACGACATGTTCGACAACTTCACTGACGAGGGACTGATCGCCGGTTACGGGGTGAGCATTGAAACCACGCAGCAGGCGTTGGACGCCATCACGCGTCCACAGATCAAGAGTGTGCAGATCATCGCAAATGCGTTCCGGCTCAAGCCATTTGAGCAGGTGATTCCTGCGGCTGCTGCGGCAGGTGTGGGCATCATCGTCCGCATTCCCTTGGCGAGTGGACTATTGGCCGCGAAGTTCACCCCCACCTCTACGTTCGGCAGTGACGATCATCGTCACTACAACCGGAACGGTGAGGTGTTCGATATGGGCGAGACATTCAGTGGCGTCCCATTCGAGGTGGGGATCAACGCCGCTGCCGAGCTCGCCACACTTGCTCCTGAGGGTGTGACCCCGGCTCAGGCCGCTATTCGCTGGTTGGTGGATCAGCCGGGTGTCACCACGGTGATCCCAGGCGCTACGTCCGTGGCGCAAGCACAAGCCAATGCGGCAGTGGCGGGGCTGGCCCCGACCACTGCCGCATATGACTCAGCTGTTCACCGCATCTACGACGCCGATATCCGTCATCACGTCCACAGCAACTGGTGACTTAACCCGTTACTAGGGGATGGTGTAGGGACCCACCAACCTCTTGTCAGGTGCGTGTCCGAATGGAGTAGCAACTCTAAGGCTCGGGCAGTAGAAGGCGGCGTACTCCTCCGCGGTTCCCATTTTCGGCTTCAGGTCACAGTTCAGAGTCTGTATGACCGGGGGGTGAATATCCTCTACATGCGCGTCAAAGCGGACGCCGGAATCGGTACACAAAACCTTGGCGTCAATGCGGTCAAACTGCGCTGCGGCAAATGCGATCCAGTAGTGAGAGCCATCGAAGTGCTTCCCCTTCAAGTATGACTGGAAATCGTCATAGGTCGGCCAGTCTTCCGTCTTCAAGGGTTGCCCATGTAGCGAAATACCGTAGGTTCTCAGAGCTTGCTTCAGAGTTTCGGCATTGAACGGACTCAACTCTTGACTGGACCAACCCAACCTGAAGTCGATCGATGCGAGTGGTGGAATCGTATGTTCGAATGTACCTGTGATCTGGGCATACTTCGGAGCTGACGGAAGCGGAAGCGGCTCATATCCCAGAACGTGGTGAATATTCCGCGGCCCGTCAACCACCCAACTTGATGTGGTCCGAGCGCTCACCACGGACATGGTCTGGCACGACTTGGGCGGCGCAACCGCCGGAGCAACGCTCGTGTTCGACCCGGGCCAGAGGTTGGTGACACCTGCGATAAGACTTGTCGCTACCAATACTGACCCGAGTGCTGTCAGTGCGCGTCGGCGGCGACGTCGCTGGGTACCCTGACGAACGGCACCGTCAATGTCCCAGCCAGCCCGAGCGGAGGTATCAACACCCTCCTGCCTGAAGAGGTCCTCTAGTTCAATACTCATGACGTTGACTCCAGACCGATGCTCAGTGACGAAAGTTTCTGCGTGGGAGCGGCAACTGGTGTGCCAGGCTCGTGTGTTGAGGACCCGTCGGCCAACTGCGAACGGAGTGCCTCAAGCCCTCGTGAGAGTCGGCTCTTGACTGTTCCCGCCGCGATGCCCAGGTCTGACGCAATCTCCTCAACGGTGAGATCGTCGACGAACCGGAGCACCAAGACTGATCGTTGAGCAGCCGGCAGAGTAGCCAGCGCCTTCATCAGGGGACTATCGCTCGACTCCACGGTGTCCATGGCTGCATTGCTGGTGTTATCGATCGCTTCGGGCAGATCGTCAACTGTTCGTTCGCGTCTCCATGGCTTTCGCGTACCGTCGACGAACTTGCCCGTGAGAACGCGATTGGCGTATGCATCGACCGACCCGCCGCGGACAACCTTGGCCCAGCGGGAATACATGCTGACGAGAACTTCCTGGCAGAGGTCATCAGCCGTGTCCCAGTTACCACACATCAGGTAGGCCTTGCGTCTGATGATGGGGGCGCGCACCGACGCCCACTCGCGAAAGCCGCGCTCATCAGCGGTGATACCTGGGAAACTCGATCCTGCCTGCATCTCTCACCTCCTCATGAACCCCGTCTGGACACTTATCGCTTTGAAGGGGTCAAAACGTTCCATGCCAGCGTCATTAATTTCCGACGCTGGCATGGACTCAGGAGAACCGCGTGGAACTAGCCGATTTCCTCGTTGAGAACAGCCTCGAATGCCTGCGGTCGTGACTTGCGAAGGACGGTCGTCAGGATCAAGCCGATCACTGCCCAACCCAGGGCAAACCAGCCTGGAAGATTGAACGGGTAGTCAGCGATTGGGTAGAAGGTTCGGAAGAACACGTAGCCCAGCAGGATGATCGCGCCAAGCGGCAGGATCGCGTGGAAGAGGATGTTGAACTCACCTGCATGATGCTTCCGGTAGAACACCGGGAGCCCGATATTGCCGAGGATGTAGATCATCAGGGCGCCCGCGGTGAGGGTAACGGCGAGAACACCGAACGCTGTGGCAGTTCCCCAGATCGCACCTGACACGAGTGCGATGATCAGTGCGATGCTGGTGATGATCGTCGCGGCCACATGTGGTGTGCGGTAGTTCGGATGAACCGACCCGACATTCTCGGGCAGCAGACCGTTGCGTCCCATCGACATAAGCACCCGTGAACCCTGGTTGATCGTGGCCAGTGAGCAGCCGAACGAGGAGTTCGTGATCGCGAAGAACACAATCAGCGTTCCGATTCCGAGAACCCGGTTGGCCAAGGTGTCGAACGGCGCCGGGTCACTGAAGAAGTTCGCCAGATTGTCCAGGCCGTATCCAAAGACGGTGGCGATCGACATAAACAGGTACAGGATTCCCAGCAGAAGGACCGAGTAGAGAACGGACCGTGGCACGTTGCGGCGCGGATTGTCCGTCTCCTCAGCCATAGCAGCAGCTGATTCGAATCCGACGAAGTTCAAGATACCGAAGACCAGACCAAGGCCAAGGATTCCCGACCAACCGGTGGGAGCGCTGGCAAGACCAATCTTGGAGAAGTCGATTGGGCTGACAGGATTGATGAGCAGCGCGACGCCGAGGACGATGAACACGCCAATTTCCAGCGCGCCAGCGATGAGCGTTACGCGTGCCGAGCGCTGAACACCTGTGAAGGCAAGGAATCCAACCAATCCCAGCATGAGGATCTCGAAGATCCACCACGGAATCGAGACATGCAGATAGTTGTCGACGATCGTGGAGGCGATACCCGCCCAGATGACGGTTACCTCTGCCGGCAGCAGCAGCGCATAGAGGAAGTAGATCCAGGCCGAGAAAGCGCCCGCTCCCGGGCCCAGTGAGCGCGACAGGTAGGAGTAGTAGCCACCAGCACTCGGGAGATGCTTGGCGAACTGGATGATCGAGCTCGAGATAAGCAGCACCGCGAACAGCGCAATGCTGTTGGAGATCCATAGCGCTGCTCCGGCAGCTGCAATCTGAGTCGGGAAGTCGTAGACGATGGCCGCAGCCGGCGCCATGTTCGTCATGTTCTGGAACATGACACTTCGCATTCCCAGTGCACCGCGCCGGAGTTCGGCCTCCTTCGGCTCTACATCCGCAGCAACCCCTCGAAAGCCGGGAATCTGCGTCGAGTCACCATGTTCTGACATTGCACTCTCCTTGAATTGACGTGCTCTTGGTGGTTGTTGCTGACGGTGTTCTATGGGATGAGCAGAGTGCGCAGGGGAGCACCCGTACGAAGTTCATCGAGTGAGCGAGCGGCATCTTCCAGACCACGTCGATCCGACACCATCTCGTCGAGCTTGAGCTCCCCGGCCATGTACTGATCGACCATCACCGGAATGTCTATGGCGGGACGCACGCTCCCGTAGTTCGACCCAAGAATGCGCTGATCAGCCTCGGCAAGAGCAAGTGGCTCAAAGGAGGCCCTGGCACCAGCCGGTGGGAGTCCGACAATCACCGCAGCACCGCCAAGACCAAGCATCGCAATGGCCTGCTCGGTCGTGGTGGTCTTGCCGATTGCGTCGAAGGCGTAGTCGATTCCTTCGCTCACGAGATCACGAACAGCCTCAACGGCATCTACGGCGGACGCATCAACCACATCGGTCGCCCCGAGCGTCATGGCAAGCTCAGCCTTCTCACGTCGAACGTCCACGGCCACGATGCGCGACGCTCCGGCAAGTCGTGCACCCTGCACAACCGAGAGCCCTACCCCACCGCAGCCGATGACAACCACCGTGGCGCCCTCTTCAACAGCAGCCGTGTTGTTGACCGCACCCACACCCGTGGCGACGGCACAGCCAACAAGGGCCACAACATCCAGGGGTGCATCATTGCGAATCTTCACAGCACCCGTCGCCGGCACCACCGCGTACTCGGCGAACGAAGAAGTCCCAAGGTAGTGGTGCACCATCTGACCGTTGCGCGACAGACGTGACGTGCCGTCGTAGAGCACTCCGCCGGGCGCCACCACACTTGCGACCACCTGACAGCGCGCCTCTTTACCCAGCAGGCAGTATCGGCATGTGCCACACGGTGCCACCCACGAGAGAACCACGTGGTCGCCCTCGGCCAGGTGTGTAACGCCCTCGCCTACCTCGACCACGACACCGGAGCCTTCATGACCCATCACCAGCGGTGAGGGATGTGGCCACTCCCCCTTTTGGAGGTGCAGATCGCTGTGACACACACCCGCCCCGGCGATCTTCACCTTGACCTCACCGGGCCCGGGCGGAGCGAGTTCTACGTCAAGCACTTCAACGGGTTGATCGGGTGAGGTGAAGACGACTGCGCGCATTCGAATCCTTAATCATCAAGACCTGATGCGGCGAATACTACCCGCGCACTGCACATCCGGCAGCGGATCGCCAGTCAATATTCGACTCGTTCGCGGGAGAACACCCAACTAGATGGATTGCAGGCGCCGAATCGTCCAGTTCACTTCGAGCTCACATCCCGCGACCATCGCTGACTCATCGAAGATTGCCTTGGCCGAGTGATTTGACGCAGGCGGCGAACCATCAGAGGTGGGCAATTGGGCCCCCAGCAGTACGAATACCCCCGGGACTTCCTTAAGAAACCAACAAAAATCCTCCGAAACAGAGATCGGTCGATCAAGGATGATCGTGCTCTGCTGATCGACAGTGCGAGCTAAGTCCACTTCACGCGGATCACTGGAAGTCGGCACAGTGTCCTCAGTCAAGGTCACTTCCACGTCAACTGCATTCGCACGAGCGACCGCTTCGGCCACTGCACGAATCACGCCACGCGCTCGATCCGCGACGTCCGCGGAGAAACTCCGCAATGTGCCCAAGAGCACGACGCGGTCCGGAATCACGTTGTACGAATTGCCGGCTTGGAACGAGCCGAAGGTCAGAGTGTGCGGCTCAAACATATCGATGGCCCGGCTAACGGCAGTGGTCACAGTCGAAACGAAGACTGCACCCGCCAAGAGCGGATCATTGGTGAGATGCGGTGCTGATCCATGCCCACCACGTCCCGTGAATGTCACACGAACAAGTGTCGAGCCAGACATGATTGGCCCAGGCCTCATACCGATCTGCCGATTTGGCACATGGTACGAGAGTGCATGCATCCCGAATGCCGCCACGGGTTTCACGCCGGCGACATTCAGCACGCCTTCGCTCAGCATCATGCGAGCGCCACCGTGCCCTTCTTCACCAGGTTGAAAGACGAAAGCAACATCACCTGCAAGTTCGTGGCGTACGTCAGCAAGCCTATGAGCTGCAGCAACCAACATCGCCATATGCAAATCGTGACCACAGGCGTGCATTGATCCGTTTGTCGACGCAAACTCCAAGCCGGTTTCTTCGACAACCGGTAACGCATCCATGTCTGATCGCAGGAGGACGTTTCGAACTCCGTTCACAGCGCGCGAGCCACCCCGAAGCACTGCAACAATAGAGGTGAGATCACGACCACGGTGCATCTCGAGACCAAGCCCCGCGAGCGCATCCATCAGGAGGTTCTGCGTCATCGGGAGTTGTAGACCGACCTCAGGAATGAGGTGTAGTTCACGACGCAGCGCAATCATGTCCATTGACGTAAATGTCACGTCATAACTCCCAGCGGATGATCGGCGGTGAGAACTATGACATCGCCGTCGACAAGGTCGATGACCAGCTCCGTCAGCTGTGACCCAACATGACCAGTCGAGGGTTCAACATGTAGTTGAGTCGAGCCAGTCGGCAGATAATCTGCCCAAGTACTCCACGACTCCTCCGTCGAGATCGCCATTCGACGTATGCCGACCGGCGCCACCCGATGATTCGCTGTCCGCAGGGCTGGAGATGTCTGAAATTGTTCACGTTGCAGGAAGAAGGGTCGAGACGGATCTGCAACGGACTCGTCAACGCCCGCCAGCAATACAGATACACCGGCACGTGAAAGCGGAAGTACTCCCGTGTTCAAAGTCTCGGCCATTGCGGCCGCATCCTCGGTAGAAACACTCCACGAGTACAGGCAGGCCGGGAGTCCCTCATCCTCTGCACGGTGTAATCCAGCAAGCACTAGCCGGCCAAAAGGATTTGCACTCGCAGCAGCAACATCATGCGGCTCGACAATCTCCAGATACCCCTGACCCAGCGGCACGATTAGATTCCTCGTGCCGAGCCCGTCATGTTCACCGCCAGGCACGGACGCCAGACCAGTGGTAACAAAGAGATGCTCGGCGGCAGCGGCCGGATCACCACTCACGATAAGTACGTGATCGACCGCCACCGGCCGAGCAAGATGTCCGGTTTGCACAACTCTCCTGAAGAACGAACTAACTGGCGTTCGTCCCAGAGAAAGCATCGGTCTTGCGATCGGGAGTCATCACCTTGACGAGTCCAAGGTAGATGATCGTCGTCGCGATAGAGCCCACGATCCACGCGGTGTCGACACCACTCAGCATGGTTGCAATAGGGCCCGTGTAGAAACTCGTCGACATGAACGGGATCTGAATCAAGACCCCGAGGATGTAGGCAAGGACGGCCGGCCAGTTGAAGAGACCGTACACCCCGCCACCGGGCTCGAAGAACGAATTGACGTCGTAGTCACCCTTGCGCACTATGTAGTAGTCCACGAGATTGATTACGCTCCACGGGATCAGGAAGTACAGCAAGAAGAGAATGAAGTTGCTGTACTGGACTAGGAAGTTCTGCGCAAAAACAGTGGCAAGAACGGCGGCGAGCCCACAGAACACAGCGGCGATTACAGCTCGAGTCGGAGCCTTCGGGAACCAGTTGGACTTGAATGTCTGACCAATCGTCACCAAGCAGAGTGCGGGTCCATAGAGGTTGATCACACATGCATCGATCGACCCAAGGAAGAACATGATTGCGACAAACCAAAGGGCGATGGTCGGCATGATGCCCGTTAGGTCGCTCAGTGAGCCGGCACCACCAAGCCAAATGGGGATCAGGCCGCCGATAATCATCACTGGTATCGCACCTACGGCACTACCCCAGTAGGTGTAGTGGAAGGTTTCGCGTGAGCTCACATTCTTTGGCAAGTAGCGGCTGTAGTCCGATACATATGGTGCGTAAGCAACCTGCCAGACCGCGGCGACCGAGAACATCCCAAAGAATCCCGCTGTGCTGTAACCAAGCGCAGAAGTGTCAGGGTTATGGCTGCCCTTCGCCATGAGGATGTATATGAACGTTACGATCACCGCGATTCCGAACAGCGGCATCAGGATCCGGTTCATGCGGTGAATCACCTGGTACCCGAACACGACAAGGACGAGTGTCAGAACCGAACTGAGGATGATGGCAATCGTTCCGTCGAGGCTCGGAAAGATGACCTGCAACGATTGAGCAGCCAAGACGAGGATCGAAGCCAAGAAGCCTAGATACATCATCACAGTCACAACTAGGACAACCAGCGAACCGTAAAGACCGAACTGACCGCGGCTCTGCACCATCTGTGGCACGCCAAGCTGCGGACCCTGGGCAGAGTGTAGAGCCATGAAGATGGCGCCAACCAAGTTGCCGAGAACGATCGAAACGACTGTCCACGTCAGATCCAGTCCAAAGACAGTTGGTCCCAGAACGCCCGTGACCAATGTCAACGGCATGATCTGTACGCCGAACCAAATCGAGAACAAGTGACGAGCTACCCCGGTTCGCTGATTTTCAGGAACTGGCTGAATGGTGATCTGCTCGATATTCGAGTCGACCTCTTCCAGAACGTCGGACATCTTGCCTCCCTGACAGTGGGGTTCATGAACGGATCTTGTTCGCTGTACTTGTTTGTGTCCTATGAGGTTAGTGCCATGACCTTAGTGGTGTGCGACAAGGTTGTCTAGGGTTTTCGCGTCATGAGGCAGGCCTACCTAGCTATCTAACGGTTCTCAGGGAGGATCGCGATGCAATCGACCTCAATGAGAAACCCGTCGTACATCAGGCCATTGACGCGAACAGCCGTTCCAACGGGGCCTGGATCAGGAAGAAACTCAAGGCGGACCCGGGTCATCTTCTCCCAGTACTCACGAACCTCATCGCCCTTGCCTTCAAAACAGTAATAGGTATTCACGCGCACGACGTCCTGCCACGTGGCGCCAGCGCCCTCGAGGATGGTCGTGATGTTGTTGAATACGTTTCGAGTTTGGAGCTCGATATCCCCCTCACCAACAACGTTGCCCTGCTCGTCAGCCGAGAGTTGCCCCCCGACGAATACCATGTTTCCGACGCGCCAACCTTGGGTCCACGGCGTCGGAATCGACCAATCCCAGTGCCCCTCAGGTTGTACTCGATGCCATTCCGGGCCACGACCGGTTGAAGTCTCTGCACTCATCTCGATCTGCTCCTCTCGCTATGCATTCAGACGTTCATGACCGCGATGGCACGAATTGGAGAGCCTGTTCCGGCCCGAATACGCAAAGGTAGTCCGAAGTAGAGGAAGCGCTTGCCCGCAATTTTGTCGAGGTTTGTCAAAGATTCCGTGTTCACGATTCCGTATTCACCACAAACAACATGGCCCGCAAAGGTCGCATCATCACTGTGATCGATGGCGACATTGTCTACGCCAATGTTCACCACACCTTGCTTCGCAAGCCAAAGAGTTGACTCTCGGTTGAGACCCGGATACTGCTCGGTGTAGCTCACCTCCGGCCAATGCTGGTCTCCCACACCGCTATACAACAGGACCGTGTCCCCCATACGAATATCCAAGCCGCTCTTGGCAAGTGCCTCTTCAAGAACCGCCACAGTGATAAAATCCGGGTACTGAATGTGCGACACGTCGAGACAGATAGCGTCGCCGTAGTAGTACGAGAGCGGCGAGTTGTCGATCGTCGGCCCATTACGGTCGTACTCGAACACAGCATCGGTGTGAGTCCCCGCGTGTTCGCTAATCAGTAGGTTGTGAGCTTCGAAGCCCATCTCAGTCTTATGGATCTCCATGAACTTGTCATGGGTCTGATTTGTGTTGATGAAGGTCTTCTGATGCCCAAACCACATGGGCATCCCTTCGAATATTTCGCGAGTAAGATCGATCACCTCAACACGACGCGACATGATCGCATCGCCGAGCAACGGATACCGGCTTTCCCCTACGGGGGTCACTTCGGCGTTACCTGACATGGCTCGTGCCTCTCATTCCTGTGGTTTCGAACTGGTACATAAACTGCATTCGCCCTTCTCGATGTGTTCGGCGAAGTCCGAACGGAAATGTTCGATGGCAGACGCCACGGGGGCAGTGGGCATTTCGATCAGCGCACACCTGCGTGGCAAATCGGAGACGAACTCATCGATGGTCGCGAACTGACCAAGCAGATCCCAACTAGCGGGACCCTGGACAACCTTGCTCAGTAGAGTGCTGTAGCTGGAGGTCTTCATACGACAGCCGGGACACTGTCCGCACTGTTCTCGAGCGAAGAAAGATGCGACCGCTGCCACCTCGTGCACCATGCATGACGAGGTGGAGATTACTCGGATGGCAAGGCAGCCGGGCTGCGAACCAATCTCGCGAATCGCTTCATTCGTCAGCCTAGTATCTAGCTGGATTTCAGGCACATATGCCGACGAGGGGCCCCCCGGTTGAATAGCCTTCACCGGCGCACCGTCGAGGACCCCGCCAGCAAGTTCGATGAGGTCACGCAGTGAAGTGGCCGACGGATCAACCTCAAAGACACCAGGACGTACAACATCACCAGTGACGGTGGTTAAACGCGTGTATGTCTGGCTGGTTGAGCCTGTACCGCGCAGCATCCTAGGGATATTGGCAAGAGTTTCCACGTTGCTGACCACTGTCGGACGACCCAGAAACCCACTCTCAGTTGGATACGGCGGCTGCGCCACTGGCTTAGCCTCTTCACCCATCAGCGACTGAATTGCCGCCGATGCCTCACCAGCAACGTAGGCTGTTGGCGCGTCATGGACTCTGATGCTGCGATCGCGCATGAGGCCGGTATTGGCCAACTCAGCCAACGCGTCCGCCAGCGACGCTCGAGCGTCATTCAAACTCTCGCGGACGTAGAAGATGAGTTCATCCGCATCGATGGCAACCGCCGCCAGCAGAGCGCCCTCAATGACAACGTGAGGATTCCGCTCGAGCAGATACTTGTCTTTTTGGCTGCCTGGCTCATCTTCTGCACCGTTGGCCACGATGTACCTTGGGCCCGGTGTTTGGAGAGCGGCGGCAACTTTCGCAGCAAACGGAAAGTGAGCTCCGCCGAGACCGGTTAGGGAAAACGCATACATCCGGGCCACGAGAGCAACTTGATCGCGGTCGAATTCATCTAGTGCTTCGTATCCGCCGCCACTTCGATATGTGGCTAGATCCACGCGCTCGGGTGGCAGAAGTCGATCGACCGCAGAGATCACGTCTGGTCCGACAAACTCAGATCACCTGGTTTGAATCCGGCATCAAGCATGTTGAAGATCTTCCGTGCAATGAACGAGGTGCTCTTATCGATGGACTCAACCGGCGGGCCATCCAATGCATGAGCGACGATGCCTTCCGCGTCTGCCACAGAAACCTCGCTGTAGAAGGCACGCTTGTGTTCAATCAGGAGATTCGGGCCCTGTTCACAGGCCGCGAAACAGACGTAGTCATTTACCTCAAGGTCCGCACCCTGTTCGTCAACAACAGCTTGGAGTCGATCGCGGAGCGCCTCGGACCCTCGCATGGAACAGTCCATGTTGACGCAGACGTGGATGATTCGTTCTTCTGAACCAGAACCCTCATACATCGTTGACATCCCCTTGATCATCGTGATCCCAACTCAAGACCACCTGATCCTCATCCCAACGCGTGAAATAGCCACGGTAGGCGGAGACCACTTGGTTCAGATCACGTGAATCCCAATCGCGACCCAGATACTCGATGACGACATCAGTCTTGATAACCATGCGGTCTGGGACATCTAGTTGGACAAGGCCGGGAAGCGTAACGACAGACGCATCGGGGACATCCTCGAGAACGGCGGCAACGATGGCATCGCACTCTTCGCCCGCCATCAACTCGATACCGACGATGGAACGATCAACGCGGATATTCACAAGACATCACCTGACCGGAGGATCTGGATCGTCTCAAAGGCAGCATCGTGAGCAGCCTGCACCGCTCCCAGCGAATCCGTTTCGTTGCCGACTAGTGTCCGGGCGGCATCCAAGGCACGGGGCAGCCACTCGTCAGCCCACATCGTGATCAGGCCGCGGTTGAGGTCACCGTTCTCCGCATCCTCCGCAACTAGCTGCACAAAGGCCTGCACACTCTCTCGGTGACGCATCTTGTCTTCCAGAATTGACTGGCAGACGAACGGCGAAAGCGTGTCTCCGTCACGACCGCGACGCCCAGCGATCAACGAGTGAGACGCAGAGGTGAGCAGCGGTTCCACTAGAAGACCGGCGATAGTGAAGGACTTGCCCCAGTCAAGTTCAACGAGGAGTTCTTCGATGATCTGACGAGTGGGCTGCATTCGCGGGTCGTCCATCCAGGCCTGTTGAGGATCGTCAAAGCCTTCGTATATCTCCCCGTATGCGATGGCTAGACGGCCATACAGCTGGGCATGGCGCAATTGATCAAACATCATGAACGATGACGCACCCGAAATCCACGAAGACAGGCAGAATCTCGTAATGTGCTGGTGCAGCATGCATAGACCCCAGTCGGGGTACTGCAGCGCACCAACGAACCGACGCATCGTTTCAACGTGCTCGGCATCAACCGAAGCTAGTTGGCCTGTCTCTTCCGCATAGCGAAAAGCTGTGGAAACACTGCGATCATTGCGCGATTGGCGAGTCATGTACGTGCGGTAATACAGCTTGTCCGGAGAGCGGTAAGCCTCCCAGTCAACGGATTGGAGAACGGTGCTCTCCGCTGTCCATACCGTCTGCGAGGGACGTCCACCATCGATATGGAAGGGCGCATGCCATTGGAGTAGCTCGGTCACTGCTTCGTACTCAGTCGTCTTCTTGGCGGAGACCGGTGCGACAGCCAGTGAGCCAAAGTCAAGATCCGTCGATTCTTCCAGCGGTTTCACCGACGGAACCGGTACGCCAGATGCACGCACTTCAAGAAGGCTTCCGTCGATTACGCCCAAGTCGGCCAAGAGGACATCAGGTTCAGCCCCGTCGAGCAGGAGGGTGATCTCACGGCCCTTGGACGTACGAGCCTTCGTCACCTTTTCGAGCAAATCGCTCACGGTTGCGTCAGGACCTTTGAGCACGTGCGACTCCGGAGCGGTTTCACCAACGATTCGTGTATATACGAGCACGGCTGTTCCCTCTCGTCAGATAGTCACTGGGACGGGCATGGCCGGGAAGTACCCGTCGGGCACGCTGGTTCCGCCCAACGGCTTGCCATCCGGGGTGATGTTCAAGAACTGCGCAACCCAAAGGGGGTCCTTGTCAGCCAGAACGAGCGCTGAGGGCTCTTGCGTGCGACGGTACTTGTTGGACTCCCGTTCGAAGATCCACTTACAACCTTCGGAGCAGAACCAGTAGCGGATACCGTCGAAGTCGACAGGAAGTGCGACAGCGTTGGCAGGCTCGGGATATATGCATGGGAAGTGGCATACGTCGCATGTCATCGGTGAAGTCTCCGCAGCGACGTACTCGCCAGCGGCCACGGACCGCCAGAAGTCGCCGTGCGTGCGGTCGAAGAGCGGGTACTTTTCGTTGAGCCACTCAAGGTCGTCCGCAGTGGGTTGGTGGATGTCGAACCAAAGCGCATCCCGGCTGGCGTACAAGGCGCGCCACATCGTGCTTGAACCGTGCTCGACTTCGGCGAGAGCCTGGTCTAGATGACGAGGAGCCTTCAACCCAAACTGCGAGAGTTCGGACACATATCCTTGGATGAAGTCTTCAACGACATAGCGCGTGAAGGCTTCCTTGTAGGAGACCGGCTTATTCTTGGGGAAATAGTCGAGGGCTGGGCCGACAACGCCCTGCAGCAGGCGGTGACAACGCCAGAACCACTTGTCCACCCAATCTTGAATATGCTCCAGATTCCGCTCGTCACCTTGAAGCAGCGTTCGAGCAACGGCTTGACCGAGCGCCATGTGGCGCGTCTCATCGCTCTGGATAGTAAGGTGCGCCTGTCCGAATCCGAAGTCGCCATTGGCCACGCCGGCAGCTGGTGCTGCGATGAAGAGCAGATTTGTGAAGGCTGTTTCGAAAACAAGGTTGGTTCCAATGATGGCCTCGATCGGATCAGTAGTGATCAGATCTTCGAAGAACGAGCGTCCACCCTGCAGGTACCAATGCCGTTCGAAGAAGGCCATGCGGTCGCGCGGCAAGAGGAACCCATTCTTGTGATACTTGGCGTAGTCACGGGCCTGAAAGATCGTCTCTTCGGCATGTCGCCGCTCGTCCATGGCCTGCACCATCGAGGCGATCCGGATTGCAGGCGCCGGTGCAAATCGCGCGACGCGGACGTGGCCGCGGTAGTTGTAGTACTCGCTGTACGTCAAGCCGGTGTTAAGTGACTTCATGCCCTCGACCCACCGCTCATCGACGCGCGCGATGTGACCAAAGCGGGCACCCGCATCACGGACTGCGTGAAACTTGTCTTCCTTTTCCGCCTGGATCCGGCAGTAATCCTCGAACAGAATCTGGAACGGATCATTGAATTTACGCCAGTCCGTCATGGTGCAGGCGGTCCGCCACTCCTCGGGAATGTAGGCATCCCCATTCACATAGGTCGGGTCCCAGTGGAGCGAGTGAGTAAGACGCTGATACTGCTCGGCGGGCTTCATCGTGTCTCCGATCATGACGATTGTGTGACGGCCTTGTTCGCTAAGGTTGAAAAAATAGTGCAAGGTCTGAGGGGTGTCAATACACCGCTCCAGCCTTGCTTCCATCGAATTTTTCCTGCTGGCGCTGCTCGAACGATCACGTCGATCACCGCACATGCAGGGACGTCAACTAGTTGGGATGACGAGTGATCCCTGCGTAATCGTCTCCGCACTAGAACGTGCGCGGAGTGTTAACCCAGATCAAGACCGCCGGAACATCGCCTTCATTGACCCACGCGTGCGCCCGCCGACTGTCATACGACATCGAGTCGCCCGTGTGCAGGTCGTACACATCGACCCCATCTAGGGTTAGCAATAAGTCCCCAGACACCACGTAGAGAACCTCTTCACCTTCGTGCGAGAAGGAACCATCGCTACCTGCTCCTGGCTGGATAGTGAAGAGGAGAGATTCAAGATTACTTGCGGCAGTGGACATATCCTCGATCGTCACACCCGCGCCGCTATCGAGGACCCGACGTTGGTCTGAGCGCACCAGCACTGAATCAGGGGCCACTGAGGGTTGCCCCATGAGGCCCTGAACGGTGGTGCCGAACGCCACTGCCAACTTCTGCATGGTAGTAAGTGACGGTGTGGCCAGCGAACGTTCAACAGAACTGATGTAGGACGGGCTGAGTCCTGTCCGAGCAGACACTTGTCGAAGGGTTAGCCGATTCTGGCCGCGTAGCAGTTTGAGAGCGTCGCCAATGTTCTGGACACGCTGTCCGCCACCATGAGCGACCTGCGTGCTTGTCGAGTTATCACTGCCCGCTTCAAGGATCCGCTTCACTCCGGCCGGATTAACACCATCGAGTATGAGCCGATGAACTTGTCGAAGGCGATCAACATCCGCCAGAGAGTAGAGACGATAGCCGGATGGCAGCCGAGTTGGTGTCACCAGTCCGTACTTCTCCCACATCCTTATCGAGGCGGCAGTAGCGCCGACCATGCGAGCAGCCTGAAGGATGTAGACCCCACCAACCTGGCCCAACTCAAGCCCATCTTTCGGAGGTAGAGGAGGCGAAGGCTTCTTTGGCGCCTTAGCTCGAATTCGCTTGCTTGGGTGACCGGTTGACACGATTCTCCTCGAGAATAGGACTCCCCAGAGGTTACCGGGTCGTTCGCAAAACAGCAGGGCAGGCGGGCCACGGCGATGCGAGCATTCGAGACAACTTGAGTTCGCGGCCGGTGAAAGAGCGGCTATAGCCGCATATACCCGCTGTTCCCATCGGGGACACGTTATGGAGAACGTTGTTGCAGAACACAGGGGCACTCGTGGTAGATCACGATGTCGCGAATTTCGAGATACCTGCCCGCCGAAAACGGTGTTGGGGCTGTCGATAGTTTGACTGCACCCCACGCATTACGGGGGCAACGGCGCTTCCACAGGGAAGCAGCTAACTCGGGCCACATCCTGGCGATGTCCTAGAACTACTTGCGCTGTTTGATCCAGTGCCGACGCTCTACACCGGATCAAACTCGATACCCTCACTTCATGGCGACATGGACGGACGTAGAGGCGGTTATCGCCACCCTTGTCGATGTCACCGAAGGCACCCGGTACCGAAATCAGACCTGGTTCGTCAATGGACGGGCGTTCGCCTGGGATAGGCCCTACAGCAAAGCTGATATCAAGCGATTTGGGTCCGAACCCCCGCCCGCTCAGGAGCCAATCCTCGCCCTTGCGACTGTTGATCTACACGACAAGGAAGCCATCCTTGCCAGTGGAATCACGGGAGTGTTCACCATCTCTCACTTCGACGGTTACCCGGCCGTACTTGTGGAACTCGCCGCAGTGGACCGCAGATCACTGCGCAGGTTGCTGACCGAGGCATACCAATCGCAGGTCGGGCCAGGGTCATAGCGCTGCGAACAGAAGGCCAACCACACAATTGCAAGTGGGGCAGCCGATTCACTCGACTGCCCCACCTGCGTCCCGGCCCCATCGGGACATCTATGGAGTTGCCTCAGGCCGTGTAGGTGACCTGCGCGGTTGGCCCGGTAGCAAAGAAGTTCACTGCACGGACCAAGGTGGTGCGGCTGGTCTTCAGGCACTTGGTGGCGCAGACCGGGATACCGAAACTCGTGCCAGTGGTCTGAACCCAGTTGGATGCAGTGGCACAGGTGCTGGAGGTTGTTCCGACGAATGAGCAGTACTCGTAACGAACGACCGGAGTGGAGCCCGTCGAGGCTGGTGCGATCCATGACACCTGAGAACCAAACTGCAGGTTGCCCGTCAGAGCTCGCCAGGTGACGGACGTCGGCGCGGACGGTGCGACACTCAATTCCTGCACCATCAGAGCCTCAGAGTTGACGCAGGCCGCATCGAGGGTTGGCTGAGGACCGAAGCTGAGCACGCGGGCAGCCTGACGTGAAATTCGAGTGCCATACATGGTTCCTGCTGCTGCCACTTTGCCTGAGACGAGATCCTTGATGAAGCCTCCACCGAGGACGCCAGGTACAAGATTTGTGGCGTCAGAGCCGAAGTAC
>CAXBQZ010000063.1:0-17343 GCA_963978055.1 uncultured bacterium | reverse complement strand
GCGAGCAGTTCTGGTCGCGTTGTCTCAATGAAAACCCGGCTGCCATCAGGTGCCGGGAAGCCGATCCGGTAGTAGTTGCCGGGTCGCTCTCGATCCTCGAGCTCGGCCTGCGCCACCGCAGTGCGGAAGGTGACATCCCATAGGGTCGGTGCTTCGGACTGGTAGGCCTCGCCCCGGGCCAGGTTGTGCAGGAAGGCACGCTGAGACACGGCCTGTGCCCGTTCGTCGATGGTCTGATACGTGCGTGACCAGTCGACCGACAGGCCAAGCCGCCGCCACAGCTGCTCAAAGACCTTCTCATCCTCGACCGTCAGGCGCTCACACAGTTCGACGAAGTTACGCCGTGAGATCGGCAGCTGATCCTTGCCTGGCTCAGCGGGGGGTTCGAAGTTCGGGTCGTACGGCAGGGACGGATCACAACGGACGCCGAAGTAGTTCTGGACGCGCCGTTCGGTAGGTAGACCGTTGTCGTCCCAACCCATGGGGTAGAACACCTCGAGGCCGCGCATGCGCTGATAGCGCGCAATGCAATCGGTGTGCGTGTACGAGAACACATGGCCGACGTGCAGTGATCCGCTGACAGTGGGTGGGGGAGTATCGATCGAGTAGATCTGATCGCGTGTCTTGGTGGCATCGAATGAGTAGGTGCCCTGGTCTTCCCACACCTGCGCCCAGCGGTCCTCGACTCCGTCGATGGTGGGCTTTTCCGGTACGCGTGAGTAAGACGCAGGTGTGCTCATGAGTACTCATCCTAGGGAACAATCCTCGATCCTTCGAACGGGCATCTGCCGTGGTGCGGTCGGCGCAAGCCAGCCCAGCCCCGTAAGATCGCCAGGCGTGAGCCCACGTGATGAATTCGACATCGAGTCGGACGACGAATCCGATGAACTCGACGATCTCGACAGGGAAGCTGATGAGCTCGAGTATGCCGATGGTGAGGAACTCGATGAGTTGGCGGACGAGGATGAGTTGTATCCACATGAGTTGCTGTCGAAGCTGAACTACCTGGGGATCCCGACCGATGATGAGGATGACTCGGGACTTGGTCCGGCATTCGATGAGGATGATCCAGTCGAGGCGGATGCTGAGCTCGAGACCGCCACCCCACTGAGTGATGACGAGGCCGAGGACGTTCTTCGCCGGTTCGTCGAGATCGAACAGGAACTGCTGGGCCGTTGGCCCGAGTCCAAGCTCGAGCCAAGCCTTGACCGGATGTCTACGGCGATGGAGCTGCTGGGCGAACCGAATAAGAGCTTCAATGTCATTCACATCGCAGGCACCAACGGCAAGACCTCAACCTCGCGGATGACGGAGTCACTTCTGCGCGCCGTGGGTTTGCGGACCGGTCTTTACACAAGTCCGCACCTGCACACGATCCGTGAACGCATCAGACTCGATGGTGAACCGATCGATATGGAGCGGTTCGTCCGGGTGTATGACGAGATCGCTCCGATCCTGGATCTGGCAGATCAGCAGAGTGTGGCCTCCGGTGGCCCGCGCATGTCCTTCTTCGAGGCGATGACGGCGTTGGCATATGCCGTGTTTGCTGATGCACCCGTGGATGTTGCTGTGGTCGAAGCCGGAATGGGCGGCCGGTGGGACGCAACCAATGTTGCCGATGGGCAGGTCGCGGTCGTCATGCCCATTGGCCTGGACCATGTGGAGTATCTCGGCCACGATCTGGCCACGATCGCCGGTGAGAAGGCCGGCATCATCAAGCCGGACTCATTCGTGATCCTGGCCCAGCAGCCGTTGCAAGCGGCCACTGTGCTCCTGGCGCAGACCGCTGAGGTCGGCGGCTCACTGGCTCGTGAGGGACTGGAGTTTGGAGTGATCTCACGGTTACCTGCCGTCGGCGGCCAGCTGCTCACATTGCAGGGGTTGGCGGGTCAGTATGACGAGATCTTCCTGCCATTATTCGGCGCACATCAGGCTTCCAACGCAAGCGCCGCACTAGCTGCGGTCGAGGCGTTCCTCGGTGGTGGTGAGCATCAACTCTCCGTCGATCCACTGCGCGCCGGATTCGCGAATGTCACCTCACCGGCCCGGCTCGAGGTCGTCCGTCGCAGCCCCACGGTTCTCATCGATGCCGCACACAATCCACATGGCGCGGCGGCGCTCGCTGCCGCCTTGGAGGATTCATTTGAGTTCACACATCTCGTTGGCGTTCTGGCGGTCTTTGGTGATAAGGATGCGCGCGGACTGCTTGAGACTCTTGAACCGGTGATCACGCAGGCAGTGATCACCCAGTCGTCATCACCTCGAGCCATGAGTGCACAGGATCTTGCTGAGCTGGCCACTGACATCTTCGGTGCAAACCGGGTGACGGTGGAGCCGCAGTTGGGACGCGCTCTGGAGACAGGTATTCGGCTGGCAGATGAGGCAGGTGCCGGAATGGGTGGTGCCGGCGTGCTCATCACGGGTTCTGTGGTAACTGCCGCTGAGGCTCGCGCACTACTTGGCCGCGTTGAGGCCTGAGGTTCCCATGAGGCATGAGGTCCCGATGAAGTTGCGCGCATGAAAGTACTTGGTCCGTCGATCCTTCTGCTTGAGGCGATTCTGGTTGCTTTGGCGATCCCCGTTGCTCTGACGCAGGGTCGTGGCGCGGGCACAGCCTGGCTGCTCGGCGGGCTTGCGATCCTGCTGGTTCTGGCGTCGGGGGCGGTACGCCGTCCCGGTGGGATTCGGATCGGCTGGGCGATGCAGGTGCTCATCATGCTGTCAGCTCTCATTGAGCCGGCGATGGCCGTGGTGGGCCTGGTGTTTCTCGCTGTCTGGGTCGTTGCCGTGATCTACGGGGGGAAGGCTGACCGCATCGCAGCGGCACGCCTGCGTGCACAGCAGCAGGTGCAGGCTTCAGGTGTCGACCCCGCAGACCACTAGTCCGCGAACATTCCCTAGGATTGCGTCACAACCGCAGAACTCTTCGTCAGGAGAAAACCGTGTCTGAGCGCACTCTCGTCCTTGTCAAGCCCGATGGTGTTGCCCGTGGCCTTGTTGGCGAGGTCCTTTCCCGGATCGAGCGCAAGGGCTTCGCGATCATCGCCCTTGAATTGCGCACCCTGCCGCGTGAACTGGCCGAGGAGCACTACGGTGAGCACCGCGACAAGCCCTTCTTCGGTGAGCTCGTCGACTTCATCACCTCAGGTCCTCTGGTTGCTGCAGTGATCGAGGGTCGTGAGGCGATCGTGTCCTGGCGCACGATGATGGGCGCCACTGACCCGGCCAAGGCGGCACCTGGCACCATTCGCGGTGATCTTGCCACGGTGATGAGCGAGAACGTGTCACATGGCTCTGATTCCCCCGAATCTGCCGCACGTGAGATCGCCCTCTTTTTCCCGAATCTCTAAACGGACATTTCGCCCGTCAATCAGTATTTCCGCTGGTCAGCGGGTTATAACGTCGGTAACGGGGGTTTCCTGTGTTACTGGTGATCCGATCCGGCATTGGACGTAGCCCCTAGGGTTCGGCCTACCATAGGTGAACCTCGTAACTGAGCGCGCCCGCAACAACGACCTTTCTGCGAATTAGCACCGCCGTGGATGGGCCAGGGTTCGCTTGCCGGACGACCACTGGAAGGCTTCCCCGCGCATGGCCAACAACCTGTCCTTCATCGGCCGAGATATGGCCGTCGACCTTGGCACTGCCAACACGCTGGTCTACGTGCGTGGTCGCGGCATCGTTCTGAATGAACCCAGTGTGGTTGCGATCAACCAGAACACAGGCGGCATTCTGGCCGTGGGTGCAGAGGCCAAGAAGATGATTGGTCGCACGCCGGGAAATATCGTGGCCATCCGGCCGCTGAAGGACGGTGTCATCGCCGACTTCGATACCACTGAGCGCATGCTTCGCTACTTCATCCAGAAGGTTCACAAGCGTCGTCATCTGGCCAAGCCGCGCCTGGTTGTCTGTGTTCCATCCGGTATCACCGGCGTTGAGCAGCGTGCCGTCAAGGATGCCGGCTATGCGGCCGGTGCGCGCAAGGTCTACATCATTGAAGAGCCGATGGCCGCGGCGATCGGTGCCGGACTTCCAGTGCACGAGCCCACCGGAAATATGGTTGTCGATATCGGTGGTGGCACGACTGAGGTGGCTGTGATCTCCCTCGGCGGCATTGTCACCTCGCTGTCGATCCGTGTTGGTGGAGATGAACTCGACGCCTCGATCATCAACTACGTCAAGAAGGAATACTCCTTGATGCTTGGTGAGCGCACCGCTGAAGAGATCAAGATGGCGATCGGGTCGGCTTTCCCGGCACCGGATGAGCCGCATGCAGAGATCCGCGGACGTGATCTTGTCTCTGGTCTGCCCCGTACCGTCGTGGTCACGGCGGAGGAGATTCGTCGCGCGATTGACGAGCCGGTCAATGCCATCGTGGATGCCGTCAAGACCACTCTCGACCGCACCCCGCCTGAGCTTTCCGGCGACATCATGGACCGCGGCATCGTTCTCACCGGTGGTGGAGCGCTGCTGGCTGGCCTAGATGAGCGGTTGCGGCACGAAACGGGTATGCCGATCGTTATTGCTGAGGATCCGCTGGACTGTGTCGCGCTCGGCTCGGGTAAGTGCGTCGAGGAGTTCGAGGCACTGCAGCAGGTCCTGATTTCGGAGCCGCGAAACTAGTCGCGTCATGAGTTCAGGTGCCCGCGACATGAGGTCGCGGGCGCTTGTATTGAGGAGCGTTGGCACATGCGAGAGTCGAGGCGGACGCGGACCATCATCGGTCTGCTCGTCCTGACCTCGCTGACCCTCATTGTGCTGACCCTCAAAGGTGGCGGTGCGACGGTGCGCAGTGGTGCACAGGGATTCTTCGGCCCCGTCCAAAATGCGGTAGCCAGCGTTACACGACCGATCCGCGATTTCGTCACATCGCTGGGCAGTGTGGGCAGCAAAGATCAGATCATTGCCGATCTGCGTCAGCACAACGCCGAGCTCCAGGGGCAGCTTGCCACGTCCGAGTACGCGCGCAACCGGGCGCAGCAGCTCGATGAACTGCTGAAGATCGCCGGTGAGGGAAACTACAAGGTCGTTCCGGCGCAAGTGGTCGCGGTTGGCCCTGATCAGGGTTTCGCTTGGACAGTCACGATTGATGCTGGGTCGATTGACGGCCTCAAGATGGATCAGGACGTCATTACTGGGCGGGGTCTTGTCGGACGCATCGTTCGGGTTACCAAGACCGATGCCACGGTTGAACTTCTGGTGGATTCAACCTCGACTGTCGGTGCCAGGGTGGAGCGGTCGATGTCGATCGGGTTCCTCAACGGCACCGGTGAGGCCAAGAGGATGGAGTTTCAGCTCCTGGATCCATTCGCCCAGATTCGCACCGGTGATCGCCTGGTCTCATTTGGGGTTCGTGGTGGAATCTATGTTCCCGGCCTACCGCTGGGGACTATCACAGACATCACCGGCTCACCGGGTCAGTTGACGAGGGTGGCCACGGTGGTTCCATTCGTGGATGTCAATGCCCTTGATCTGGTTGGTGTGATCATCGACCCACCGCGCACCAACCCGCGAGATGCCCTTCTGCCATCTGCGATCCCATCAGCAGTTTCAAGTGGCGGCCCGGTCGACCCCGGCTCCATTCCAACTCCGTCGGACACCGGTGGTGCAACTACTGGTATTTCCGATGCGGCAAGTGCGATGCCATCGCCGACCCCATGAGGTGCTGAGATGGCGTGGATTCGTGGTCTGCTTGCGATTGCCCTGGTAGTGACCAGTGTGCTTCTTCAGTTGACCGTGCTTCCCCTACTTCACCTACCAGGTGCGGTACCCAACGTGGTTACTGTGACCGTTATCGCGATCGGTTTCTGCACGGGTGGGATTAGGGGTGCCATCGTCGGTTTTGCCGCCGGGATGCTGCTTGATCTTGCCCCTCCGTCCATTGCCACTCTCGGGATCACCGCTCTGGTACTGGTGCTGGCAGGTTTCATTGCTGGCTGGTTTGGGCAGGATCAGGATCGACCCTGGTGGCTGTTGGCCGGGTTCAGTTCACTGGTGTGCGCCGGCACAGTCCTCGTGGGCACGATCGTCGGGGGCATCGTGGGGGATCCGCACATCACGTGGTCGCGGGTTCCGCAGATTCTCGTCAGTGAACTTGTCTACGGGGCGATCCTTGGACTTGTTGTATTTCCGGTGGTGCGATGGCTGTGGGGGTACGTTGCACCACCCACGGTCCGATAGGTCCGATTTGGACGTAAACTGATGTTTAGGGAGAAGGGAATGACCGGTGAGCGATAGATCGACGCTGCGCCTCATGGTGCTTGGCGTGCTCATCGCCTCACTCCTGATCACCATGATCAGTCGGCTCTTCTTCCTCCAGGTCGTCTCGGCTGACGTCTACACGGCTCAGGCAACGAATAATCGACTTCACACAATCGAGACTCAGGCAGCACGTGGTCTGATCCTCGATCAGACGGGTCGTCCGCTGGTTTCCAACCGCACCTCACTCGTGGTGAGTGTCGACCGTCAGGAACTCAGAACCCAGCCCGATCATGGCAAGGCGGTCATCGACCGTCTCGCGCCCGCACTGGGAATGACCTCGACGATGCTGTCCTACCGACTTGAACTCTGCGGTCCCGATGCACATGCAAGGCCACCGATCTGCTGGAACGGATCGCCGTACCAGCCGATCCCGGTCGCCAAAGACATCTCTCAGGATCTGGCTCTCAAGATCATGGAGCGGCGCTCGGACTATGCGGGCGTCACCGCGAGCCTGGAGGCCATCCGCATCTACCCCAAGCCCTTTGACGTCAACGCCTCGCACATTCTCGGATACTTGGGCCCCGTCACAGATGGTGAACTTGCCGCACAGCGCAAACTCATCGATGTAGGAAAAATTGATCCCAACGGTCCTCGGCTGCGACGCACCGATCTCGTCGGCCGAGCTGGCCTTGAGTCCGAGTACGACACGCAGCTGCGCGGTGTTGAGGGGATCAAGCGGGTCTCGGTAGATCTCCGGGGTGCCGTTACCGGCACCGTGAGTCAGACCACACCCGTCCCAGGCGCAGATCTCGTCACCAACATAGACGCCAAGCTGCAGCAGGTTGCCGAGACCCAATTGAAGGCTGCCATCGATCGTGCCCGGGCCACCAAGGATCCCAATGGGCCTGGCAATTACCGCGCGGACTCTGGAGCTGTTGTCGTCATGGACAACACCAATGGACATGTGCTGGCCATGGCTTCATACCCGAATTACGATCCGGGGATCTTCGTCGGTGGTATCTCGGCCAAGGAGTTTGCAAAGCTCACTGATGCAGGGGCCAATCAGCCACTCATCTCACGAGCTGTACAGGGTGAGTTTGCCCCGGCGTCCACCTTCAAGATCGTTACATCCTCCGCAGCTCTTCAGAACGGCTACAGCCCATCAGATCAGTTCGACTGTCCCTCCTCCTATCAGGTGGGTAACCGCGTCTTCAAAAACTTCGAATCACACGAGTACGGTCAGCTCTCTCTGGCCAAGGGCTTGGCGGTGTCATGTGACACGATGTGGTACCAGGTTGCGTACAAGTGGTGGCTCGAGGCAGGTGGTAACAATCCTGGTGCCCACCCGAAGGATCCCGTCGAGTCGATGGCTCAGGCATACGGAATCGGACGTCGCACCGGTATTGATCTGCCGGCCGAATCACGCGGACGTGTCGGCGGACGTGAATTCAAGACCCTGCAGAACAAGCAGCTCCACGACGCCTGGTGCCAGAGGGCCCAGAACGGTTATCCAGAAGTCGCCAAGACTGATCCGCATCGCGCCACCCTTCTTCAGGCCTATGCCGCAGATGCGTGTGCCAATGGCGGTTTGTTCCGCGGTGGTGACGCGGTCAACATGGCCATCGGCCAGGGCGACACGGTCGTGACGCCGCTGCAGATGGCGGTGGCCTACTCCGCGCTGGCCAATGGTGGAACCATCTGGCAGCCGCAGATTGCGCGAGGGTTCATGCGCAGTGACGGCCACGTGGTCAAGACCTTCGCGCCGAAGAAGATGGGTACTCTGCCCGTCACTCCGGCGAACCTCGAGTTCCTGCGATCGGCCTTCTCGGACGTGACGAGCCAGCCATTCGGGACGGCATATGACGCATTCAAGGGCTTCCCCCTCGATCAGATCCCGATCGCTGCCAAGACCGGTACCGGACAGGCCGGATCCAACCGCCAGTCAACGTCCTGGTTCACCACGTTCGCCCCCGCAAACAACCCCAAGTACACAGTCGTGATGATGGTGTCGCAGGGTGGCACTGGTTCGCATACGAGTGCACCAAGTGTTCGCAAGATCTACGAAGCACTGTTCGGAGTGCGCGGCTCATCAGTGAATCCTGCGCGCTCGGTGCTTGTTGGTGGCGCACCGACCACGAGCTTCCCGAAGACGACCGCCAATGGTGAACCGATCTATCCGGAGTACCGAGACACTGCGCCCGTCCCGGGTGGGGGAACGGCAACCGGTGCGTCCAGTACGCCATCGAGTGCACCAAGTTCTGGGCTTGTTCTTGTGCCGGTTGGTGCTGGATTACTGGCCCGCAGACGGCTCACGTTGCGCAGACGGAGTCCGAACTCTGGCAGGACCCGATGACACTGGCATACCCCACCACTCTGGCCAAGCGTAAGTCCAGCTCATATCTGCGCCGTCTCGATTGGACGCTAGTCGGCTCGGCACTGGCTCTGTCGATCATCGGTGCGCTGCTCGTCTACTCGGCCACACGGGGCAAGATGGCTGATGCCGGCCTTGACCCGTCCTCCTTCCTCAAGAAGCACATCCTCAATCTGGTCGTCGGCCTGGTGCTGGGTGTGGTCGTATCGCGCTCGGACTACCGAATGCTGCGCGCCTACACGCCGATCCTTTATGGCATCTCGGTTCTTGGACTCGTGCTGGTGCTGGTGCCCCATATTGGCCACACAATCAATGGGGCCAAGGCGTGGTTCCTGCTCCCAGGCGGCTTCAGCTTCCAGCCTTCGGAGTTCGCGAAGATCGCCATCATCCTCGGCATGTCGATGATCCTGTCTGAGAAGCGTGATGCGGAGTCTGAGCCGCGAGATATCGACGTCATCTACGCCCTCGGGGTGGCGGGTCTACCAGTCGGCCTCATCATGCTGGAGCCCGATCTCGGCACCGTACTCGTGATCGCCTGTGCCGTGTTCGCGATCGTGGCTGTCTCCGGTGCACGCGCCCGCTGGCTTATCGGCATCCTGCTCGGCGGCATTGTGGTGTCTTTCGCGGCCTTCCACTTCGGGATCCTCAAGCAGTATCAGGTGGATCGGTTCACCGCCTTTGCTGATCCGACGGCCGACACGCACTCCATTGCGTTCAATACCACTCAGGCGCGTATCGCCATCGGATCTGGCGGCCTGTTCGGGCAGGGTCTCTTCCATGGTGCTCAGACGCAGGGGCACTTCGTCCCGGAAAACCAGACCGATTTCGTCTACTCCGTGGCCGGCGAGGAACTTGGCTTTGTCGGGTCGGCGGTCATTGTGCTGCTTCTGGCTGTCATTCTCTGGCGGGCCATCTTCATCGCGGTACGGGCCTCGGACCTGTTCGGTCGACTTGTGGCCGCCGGAATTGCCACCTGGTTGGCATTCCAGGCATTCGAGAATATTGGGATGAACCTCGGAATCACCCCGGTCACCGGTGTTCCCCTTCCCTTCGTCTCCTATGGCGGTTCGTCGATGTTCGCCAACTGGATTGCCATCGGTTTGCTGGTCAACGTCCATATGCGCGCCCAGGAGTAGAGGTTCACTGCGCTGCGATTGTCAGTACGATATGCACAAGCTTTCGACGACCGATCCAAGGATGATTCGTGACCACTTCGATCGTGTCGGGTGAATCTTCGCCCGCACTTCACGCAACTGCACTCAGTGACGATGTGCCGAGTGTGTTCGCTGACCTTGAGCGCCTGCTGCCGCTGGTGAGCAAGCCCGTCCAATACGTCGGCGGAGAGCTGAATGCAGTCATCAAGCCGTGGAATGACGTCGCGGTTCACTGGGCGCTGATGTACCCGGATGCCTATGAGGTGGGTGTTCCCAATCAGGGTGTGCAGATTCTCTACGAAGTTCTCAACGAGCGTCCTGATGTACTTGCCGAGCGAACGTACTCGGTGTGGCCAGACCTCGAGAAGTTGATGCGGGAGTCCTGTGTTCCGCAGTTCACGGTTGATGCTCATCGTCCGCTGGGCGCATTCGACCTGTTTGGACTGAGCTTCTCCACTGAACTTGGCTACACGAACATGCTGACAGCGCTTGATCTGGCTGGGATTCCCCTGCACGCGAAGGATCGCGACGAGCGTCATCCTGTGGTGGTCGCTGGTGGGCACGCCGCGTTCAACCCCGAGCCGATCGCAGACTTCATCGATGCAGCTGTTCTTGGTGATGGTGAGCAGGCCGTACTGCTCATCAGTGACGTGACCCGCGACTGGAAGGCCGAAGGACGACCGGGGGGTCGGGAGGAGTTGCTGCTACGGCTGGCAAAGACCGGCAGTGTCTACATTCCAGCCTTCTATGACGTCGAGTACTTGGCCGATGGGCGTATCCGACGGGTGGCACCCAATCGTGCGGGAGTCCCGTGGCGGGTGGCGAAGCACACGTTGATGGATCTGGATCAATGGCCGTACCCCAAGGCTCCACTCGTGCCGCTCGCCGAGAGTGTGCATGAACGAATGAGTGTGGAGATCTTCCGCGGCTGCACCCGTGGTTGCCGGTTCTGCCAGGCGGGCATGATCACCCGGCCAGTTCGTGAGCGAAGTGCAGAAACGATCGCAAAGATGGTCGACAACGGTCTAGAGCGCACGGGCTACGAAGAGGTCGGGCTCCTGAGTCTGTCCAGTGCAGATCACAGCGAGATCGCCGTGGTAGCCAAGGGTTTGGCCGATCGGTACGAGGGGACGGAGACGGGCCTGTCGCTGCCGAGCACCCGCGTTGACGCATTCAATGTGGAGCTGGCCAACGAGCTCACCCGCAATGGTCGTCGCAGTGGTCTCACCTTCGCCCCCGAGGGTGGCAGTGAGCGGATGCGTCGGGTGATCAACAAGATGGTCACCGAGGAGGATCTGATCCGCACTGTTGCCACGGCCTACGGAAATGGCTGGCGTCAGGTGAAGCTCTACTTCATGTGTGGCCTTCCGACGGAGACCGACGACGACGTCCTCCAGATCGCCGAGGTTGCCCGACGGGTGATTGAGACCGGACGTCAGGTGAGTGGACGCAGGGATATTCGCTGCACCGTTTCGATCGGCGGATTCATTCCCAAGCCGCACACTCCGTTCCAGTGGGCGGCCCAGCTTGACCACGAGTCCACCGATGCCCGACTGCGCAAGCTTCGCGATGCGATCCGCAACGACCGCGAGTACGGCAAGTCCATCGGATTCCGCTACCACGATGGCAAGCCCGGCATCGTTGAAGGCATCCTGTCCCGCGGTGATCGTCGCGTTGGTGCCGTGATCGAACGGGTGTGGCGCTCCGGTGCCCGTTTCGATGGCTGGAGTGAGCACTTCAGCTTCGACGCGTGGATGCTCGCCGCAGAGGCTGCTCTGGAGGGGACCGGAGTCGACGTCGATTGGTACACCACTCGCGAGCGCGACTACACCGAAGTGCTGCCATGGGATCACCTGGACTCAGGACTGGACAAGGACTGGCTGTGGGAGGACTGGCAGGACGCGATCGAGGAAGTTGCAGTTGAGGACTGCCGGTGGACACCGTGCTTCGACTGTGGAGTATGTGCGCAGATGGACACTGAGATCCAGGTTGGACCAACCGGGGTCACTCTTCTGGGAATGCCGGCACTGCCTCCGCGTGGTGAGGACCTGATGGTGGAATCCACCTCGTGAGTCCCCGACAGGCCCCCGTCCGTGATGTTGCGCCCACTGTCCAAAGACTTCGCCTGCGGTACGCCAAACGTGGGCGTCTGAGGTTTTCCAGTCACCGCGACTTCCAGCGTGCCTTCGAGCGTGCTCTACGTCGCGCCGGCGTACCGATGGCGTACAGCCAGGGTTTCAACCCGCACCCACGTGTCTCATACGCCAACTCGGCTCCGACAGGTACAGCCAGTGAAGCCGAATACGTCGAGATCGCCGTGACAGCGGTACTTGATCCCGAGAAGGTGCGCATCGCGCTGGACACTGCCCTCCCGCCCGGTCTTGACGTGCTTGAGGTGGTGTCGAGCAAGACTTCAGACTTCATCGAACGGCTGGAGGCCAGTGTCTGGGAGCTGGAATGTCCGGGAATCACTCTCCGGCAGGCCCAGGAGGCGCTCACCGCGTTTCTCGCGGTGCCCGAGGTGCAGGTGGAGCGTCTCACCAAGAACGGGATCCGCACATTCGACGCCCGGGGACCGGTGCTTGCGGCTGAGGTGGTCGAGGCTGACACCGCGACAGGCGAGGGGCCGCCCTTCGTCGAGGGTGCTGCCGACTGTGCCATAATGAGGGTGGTTGTTCGGCATGTCACACCGTCCGTTCGACCCGATGACGTTCTTGTTGCGTTGCGACACGTGGCTAACCTCGTGCCGCCGGTGCCCGTGAGGGTGACCCGGCTGGCACAGGGCCCGCTCGTTGCAGACGTGAGTGGGCGGCCCGCTGCTGAAGCGGTCTCCGACCCCTTCGCGGCCGATCGCGACTGAATCGAGTCGGTGCACCGACCGCCCTCGTCACATGGGGGTGACGGATGCACATCCCACTGGCTTTCACCCATGCGTGGGTGACGTGAACTCTTCGACTCAGGTCGGAGTTCAGATCGGAGCATGATCTGTGAGCGACGAATTGTCGACCACCCCTGAATCGGCGTCGGAAACCGAAACGTCGACGTCAAAGAAGACCACTGCCAAGCGCGTTGCGGCCGAGAAGGCTCCGACGAAGAAGGCAGTGGCGAAGAAGTCCCCCGCCAAGAAGGCTGCGGCATCTAAGACTCCAGCCACATCGGCTTCGAAGAGCACGACGACGAAGAAGGCTGCGGCCAAGAAGGCTGCGGCCGAGGCTGAGTCTCCCGTCGAGCAAACGACCGTGGATGCCGCCACCCCCGACACGTCGTCAGTTGGTGCTCCTGAGGCCTCGGCCCCCGAGCCGGCTCAGAAGCGATCGCGCAAGAAAGCGGTCGTCATCCCGGATTTCTCAGCCGTTGAAGACCAAGCCGCGGAGGCTGCGGCCGCTGCCGCTGCGGCGTCAGCTGCGGCAGCGGCAACCTCGCTGATGTTCCAGGCACCCACTCCGGAGACCGCGGCACCTCGTCGTCGCACCCGTAAGAGTGCAGCACCGGCAGAGACTCTCGTAGACGAGGAACTGCAGACCGCCACAGCAACACCGGGTTCGGAGACCGACGATTCAATCGAGGATGTACTCGATGCGGCCGCGGTCGAGGAGGATCTGCTCGATGAGGACGGGGTTGAGTCTGACTCCGCTGATCCTGAGGGTGACGACGAGCAAGGGCCGCGTCGACGTCGGCGGCGGCGTGGTGGACGCGGGCGTCGACGTCGCGGCGGAGCAGATGGAGCTGACGCGGACGCATCAGATCTGGCAGACGGCGCGGACCTCGACGTGCAGGACAGTGGATCGCAGGGTGATGAGTCGTCCTCGAATGACGATGCCAGCGAAGGAGCGGGGGATGGGTCCCATCGACGTCGCCGTCGCCGTCGGCGTGGAAACTCCGATTCAGGTGACCTGAACGACGATCCACCCAACACGGTGGTGCGGGTCCGCGAGCCTCGCAGTCGCGGGGGTGATACCGGGTCACTCAAGGGTTCAACTCGCCTCGAGGCGAAGAAGCAGCGACGCCGCGAGGGTCGCGAGGCTGGACGTCGACGTCCGTCGATCCTTACCGAAGCGGAGTTCTTGGCCCGGCGGGAGGCCGTTGATCGAGTCATGGTTGTTCGCCAGCGCGACGACCGGACCCAGATCGCGGTTTTGGAGGACAACGTCCTCGTCGAGCACTACGTGAATCGCTCCTCTGGTGCGTCGATGATCGGCAACGTCTACCTCGGACGAGTCCAGAATGTTCTGCCGAGCATGGAGGCAGCCTTCATCGATGTGGGACGTGGCCGTAATGCCGTGCTCTACGCCGGTGAGGTCAACTGGGATGCCACCGGTCTCGATGGTTCCTCCAAGCGAATCGAGCTGGCCCTCAAGCCTGGGGATCCCGTTCTGGTTCAAGTAAGCAAGGATCCGGTGGGTCACAAGGGTGCGCGACTCACAGCTCAGATCTCGCTACCTGGCCGGTTCCTGGTGTTTGTGCCGAATTCGTCGATGACGGGGATCAGTCGCAAACTTCCCGATAACGAGCGGTCCCGACTGAAGTCGATCCTTCGTGCGGTACTTCCTGAGGATGCAGGAGTGATCGTCCGAACGGCCGCTGAGGGCGCCTCTGAGGAGGAACTGCGCCAGGACGTCGAACGTCTGGCCGCTCAGTGGGAGGAGATCTCCGCCAAGGCCAAGGAATCACAGAGCTCAGCCCCGGTGCTGCTGCATGGTGAGCCCGATCTGGCCATCAAGGTGGTGCGCGATATCTTCAATGAGGACTTTGGATCCCTCGTGGTCGAAGGTGGACAGATCGCCGACACCATTCGCGACTACGTCGGTGGGGTGGCACCGGATCTGGCCACTCGCATCACGACCTGGGTTGAGCCACGTGACCTCTTCGCGTCGTACCGCATTGATGAGCAGCTAGCCAAGGCACTTGAGCGGAAGGTGTGGTTGCCATCGGGCGGCTCACTGGTCATTGATCGCACTGAGGCCATGACCGTGGTGGACGTCAACACGGGCAAGTTCACCGGTCAGGGTGGCAACCTCGAGGAGACGGTCACCAGCAACAACCTCGAGGCAGCTGAGGAGATCGTCCGTCAGCTGCGTCTTCGCGATATCGGCGGAATCATCGTCATCGACTTCATCGACATGGTGCTGGAGAGCAATCGCGACCAGGTGCTTCGTCGGCTTGTTGAGTGCCTGGGACGAGATCGAACCAAGCATCAAGTCGCTGAGGTTACCTCGCTGGGCCTGGTTCAGATGACGCGTAAGCGCATCGGCCAGGGACTGCTGGAAGTGTTCAGCGAGCAGTGTGAGGCCTGCCATGGCCGTGGCTATCACATTCACTCTGAGCCGGTTGCTGCCAAGGCTGCCTTCGACGAGGACGAGGAGCCCAGCCGTCGCCACGATGAGGGTGGACGCTCGCGGAGCCGCGGTCGCAATCGCGCGGTCGAGGTTGAGCCACGCGCGATTGATCCTGAGGTGTCAGCGGTTTTGGAGCGAATCCATGCGGCGGCCGCGAAGAGTGGGGCGGTGCCAGCAGATTCTGAAGCAGCCGATGTTGAGGCAGCCGATGTTGAGGTGACGGAATCTGAGACTGCAGAGCCTGCGGCGCAGGTCGCTCCCACAGAGCCTTCGGCAGGTCCAGAGGCTGAACTCCCGTTGCAGGAGCAAGCCGCGAGCCCATCTCGCAAGCGGGGTTCACGTCGTGCCACACGCGCAACTGGATCGAGTCCGGTTACTTCGGTAACCGACACCGTTGCCGAGCCGATTATCGTTGTGTCAGCGCCGGCGCCAGCAGTTGTGACGGTAACGCCGCAGGTCAGTGCGAGTCTGGTCGAGTTGGATCCGACTCCGGCACCGCGAGCTCGGGGTCCGCGAAAGGCCACCAGATCTGCAGGGCCGGCCAGCAATCCGGCCGGTGCAGCGGCTGCAGGGACATCGGAAACAGCGTCACCTGATGCAGGCCCGGAGGTTACGGTTTGACCCGGTGACTACCGGGTTCGTATCCTTATCCTTCGGTGCCCTGCGCACCATTGACACCCCTGGGTTCCCGAATGCGGGTTTGGTGGGTGTCTCCCGTAAACGTAAAGGAGATCCACGGTGTACGCCATCGTCCGCGCCGGAGGCCGGCAGGAGAAGGTCGCTGTCGGCGACGTAGTTGAGCTTGACCGCGTGAGTGGTGAGGTCGGCTCCACGTTGACGCTGCCAACACTGCTGCTCGTTGACGGTGCATCTGTCACCAGTGATGCCAAGGCCCTGGCCGGTATCACCGTCACCGCTGAGGTGGTCGAGCACACCAAGGGTCCGAAGATTCGCATCCTGCACTACAGGAACAAGACCGGTTACCGTCGCCGTCAGGGTCACCGTGCGCAGCTCACCAAGGTGCGCGTCACCGATATCGCCGGCGCCTGAGAGGGGATTGACTCATGGCACATAAAAAGGGTGCGTCCAGTTCGAAGAACGGTCGCGATTCAAATGCCCAGCGCCTCGGTGTGAAGCGCTTCGGCGGACAGCTGGTAAACGCCGGCGAGATCATTGTTCGTCAGCGTGGCACACACTTCCACCCAGGTGACAACGTCGGCCGCGGCAAGGACGACACGTTGTTCGCTCTGGCTCCAGGTGCGGTCGAGTTCGGTACCCGCCGTGGTCGTCGCGTCGTCAACGTGGTTGGCGCGTAACACCACATATCGATGTTGACGAGGGGCGGGCCGATCGGCTCGCCCCTCGTTCTATGATTCCCCACAACCCATCACTGACGGTTGGCCGCAGGTGGTCGGCCACTAACCCACAACACATGACGTCCGGGAGGTCGCAGACATGACGACCTTCGTCGATCGTGTGGTCCTGCATGTTGCTGGTGGAGATGGTGGACACGGCTGTGTGTCGGTACATCGGGAGAAGTTCAAGCCTCTCGGTGGTCCCGATGGAGGTAATGGCGGTCACGGTGGTGACGTACGCCTCGTCGTTGATACGAACGTTACGTCACTGCTGGAGTTCCACCACGGCCCCCATCGTCGTGCTGGCAATGGAAAGCCTGGAGAGGGCAACCATCGCAATGGTGCCAATGGCACCGAGATCCTGCTTCGCGTACCGCCGGGGACGGTCGTGATGACACCCCAGGGTGAGGTTCTGGCTGATCTGGTGGACCACGGCATGGAAGCAGTGATCGCCAAGGGTGGCCATGGCGGCCTGGGCAATGCGGCGCTGGCAAGTCCGCGCCGCAAGGCCCCGGGATTCGCCCTGCTTGGCGAGCCCGGTGAGCTACATGACGTCGTACTTGAACTGAAGTCCGTTGCGGACGTGGCGCTCGTCGGTTACCCCAGTGCGGGAAAGTCCTCACTCATCGCTGCCATGTCAGCAGCTCGACCGAAGATCGCTGACTATCCGTTCACCACGCTCGTGCCGAATCTCGGTGTTGTCACAGCTGGCTCGACTGTCTACACCATTGCGGATGTGCCGGGCCTCATCCCCGGCGCAAGTGAGGGCAAGGGTCTAGGTCTGCAGTTCCTACGCCATGTGGAGCGCTGTCATGTGCTGGCACATGTTCTCGACTGTGCAACCTTGGATCCGGGGCGCGACCCGGTCTCCGATTTGGAAGTAATCGAGAATGAACTTGCTCAGTACGGCGGCACGGAGGGGGATC
>CAXBQZ010000062.1:0-17824 GCA_963978055.1 uncultured bacterium | reverse complement strand
AGAAGACGGCATACGAGATTCCGAAACGTGACTGGAGTTCAGACGTGTGCTCTTCCGATCTGGGCAAGTTGGTCACCCTGGCTGATGAAGTAGAGCGCAATCAGGATCGCGATGGAGATCAATGACGAAAGAAGTGCACTGAGCAGGTGCCCCGCGGCCAGCTCGTTGAAGGCGAGAAAAGCCACGCCGATGGCCGGGGCCAGAAATCGCACGGCATAGAAGGTGAGGGAGTTGAGAGTGACTCCGGCCATTCCCTCAACAGGATCAATGTCCCAGGACTTGAACATCGCTACCCGAAGCACCACATCCGATGGTGGTGGTGCGATGGTGCCGGTAAGGAACGCAGCCAGGTCGTTCTGGAGCGACCGTCCCAATGGGAGCCCTTTGACGAATCGAGTCAGGGGAAAGGCGTTGAACAGCTGTCGCAGAGCCAGGAAGAACAGGAGCAGAATTACGGCAGGCAGGCTCAGCAACTGTATAGACGACCAGACGGCCGCCCAGTCCACCGAAGAGGCGATTCGGATGATGATGTTGAGCGCGATGATGCCGACCGCGGTCAGCACGAATGGCTTGGCCCGACGCCATCTTCTTGACCACACGCTCGTGGAATCTGACTCAGCCATGACGCAGGTGCGGGGCCGACGGGATCACACTCAGGATGCTACTTGGCTCCGATGCGGTTGTGGCGCCCAACGCGGGATTGTCTAGTTCACGCTTATCGCAATGGTGTGAAGTCCACTGGCAGCGCCCGGGTACACGTCGTGTGGGGTATCGGACTGCTGAGTGCCGTTCTGGTTCGTCATGCGCACAGTCAGTGTGTGATCTCCCGGAGTCGCGTTCCAGGTGTACGACCACAGTCGCCACGTGTTGTCGCCAATCGGATCGGCCAGATCAGCCACCTGCCAGTCTCCATCGTCCACCTTGATCTCGACAGATCGCACTCCGCCAAGGTGCGTCCACGCTCGTCCACCAACACCCACGGCCCCGGCCTTCACCTCGGTACCGCGTCTGGGCACATCGATCCGGGATGCAGCCTGAATGGTTCCGTCGGCAAGCCAACCCTTGTTGACCCAGTAGGGAGGATCGTCGGCCAGGGTGGTGAGCTTGATCCCGGAGAGCCACTTGGTGGCCGATACGTATCCGTACAGCCCCGGCACTACGAGACGGGCTGGAAAGCCATGATCTGTTGGCAGCGGTTGACCATTCATGGCGTAGGCAACCATCGCATCAGGTGATTGCTTCAGGAAATCGGTCGGGAATCCTGCCGTGAATCCGTCGACCGATTCGCCAAGAATGAGAGTGCCATCCCTGTGAACACCGGCCTTGTCCAGAAGATCGGTGAGTCGGACCCCCTGGAATAACTGGGTTCCGATCAGATCACCGCCGATGGAGTTGCTGACGCACGACAGCGTGGCATACCGCTCAATACTGGGCAGTGCGAGCAGATCGTTGTAGGTCAGGGTCATCGTGTTCGACACTCGGCCGTAGATCGACAACTGCCAGGTGGCCACGTCCACCACAGGTGGATCCATGGACGTGTCGATACGGAAGAACGAATCCACCGGCGTGATGACTGAGCCGAGGCCCTCGACATTGGGAGTTGCTCCAGCGGGAATCGCCGGTGCCGCATCGGTTGGACTGGGAATCGACAGCAGGCTCCGAGCACTCTCGACGACATGTCGTTTGGTGAGAGTAAAGGCAGCGATGCCAAGTGCCCCAGCGCCGGCAAGCACGCCCGCAGCCTTGAGCAGAGCACGTCTGCTGATCCACGGGGTGTTCGGCACCTCTGGTTCGTCACCTGGCGGGGTGTTCAGGCTCTCGTTCTGGCTCACTGTTCCTCCGACCTTCAGTGGACCATGACTTGTCATGGTTCGCAGGTCGGCGGCTACGTACTAGACCCAGGTGGGGAACCACATTCGCATCTGCCACTGCGTGTAGGGGATTACCTCAGCAGTCCAGATCGGATAGAAGAACCAGCACGCTACGAGAGCGAGAAGCAGGAATGAGCCGACGGCCGCGGCACCAATCGTGCGTCGACGGGGATCCGCGTCAGCCTTCCCGAGGATTGTGCCGCAGCTCAGAGCCAGTGCCATGGTGAGGAATGCGACGTACACGACGGCGTAGAACGTGAAGATCGTACGTCCCTGGAATCCGAGCCACGGCAGCCAGCCCGCCAGCACCGCCAGCACAACAGCTCCAGAGCGCCAATCGCGCTGGGTTAGCCAGCGCCAGCCCTGGTGGAACACGGCGGGAATCGCAGCCCACCAGATGATCGGGTTGCCGAGGGCGAGAACTTCCGACGAGCACTTGTCGACCGTGCAACCGTTCTGACCATTGTCGAACGACTCGTAGTAGAACGAGGTGGGCCGAGCCTGAAGTGGCCAACTCCACGCATTGCTCTGGTACGAATGGGGAGACGTGAGATGGGTGTGGAAGTTCAACATCTCAGCGTGGTAGTGCCACAGCGACCGCAGCGCTTCTGGCATGAACCCCAGCAGGCCACTTCCTGGAGTGTTCGCGGCCCAGTTTCGGTCGTAGCCACCGTCATGCAGTAACCAGCCGCTCCAGGTGATCAGGTAGACGACAACGGCCGTACCTGCGATCGCCACAGCTCCGAGTACTCCGTCGATCATCGCGCCGGCGACTGCGTTCGGGGTGCGTACCCCGATCATGCGCCGCATCCCGAAATCCCACGCGACCGTCATGAGACCGAAGGCCAGGACGAACCAGATGCCCGACCACTTGGTGCCGCACGCCAACCCCAATGCCAGACCAGCGGCCCACCGCCAGGGACGTAGCCCAACGAATGGACCGGTGCTGCTGCCGAGATCCCGCATGGCGGTCCGATCGTCGGCGTACGTCAGCACCTCACGTGCGACCAGTCGCCTGGTGCGGTCACGGTCCATGAGGATGCAGCCGAAAGCCACCAGCACCCAGAACGCGAGGGTGTTGTCGAGTAGACCGGTACGAGACATCACGATGGCCATGCCATCGATCGCCATCAGGAATCCAGCGATGGCACCGATGAGTGTCGATCGCGAGAGTCGTCTGGTGATCCGAACAACCAGCAGCACCATGAGGCAGCCCAGGACCGCTGTACTGAATCGCCAGCCGAAGGGGGTGAGTCCGAAGAAGTACTCACCGATTCCGATCGTCCACTTACCTACCGGCGGGTGGACGATGAAGGAAGGTGACGAGGTGAAGAAGTCGAGGTTTCGCCAGTCACCATCGCTGGCCAGAATCTTCTTGTCTGCATCAGTGACGAAGCCGCGTTCGTAACCCCAGCGAAGTAGTGACCACGCATCCTTCATGTAGTAGGTCTCATCAAAGGAGACTGCGTGGGGATCGCCGAGGTTGATGAACCTAAGTAGCGTTCCGAAGATGGTGATCCCGATCGTGACCCACCACGAGGTTGCGGTATCACTGGGCATGGCCGGGGCGAGTCGCCGGGCGAGTTCTGACTCCCGCGGGTCGTTTCTCGCGCGGCGGCGCGGAGCAGGCGCCTCGCGCGGCTCGTCCAGGGTCATCGTCACACAACCAGCATACGTTCGTGGCAGGCTACAGACTTGTGACAGGTAATAAACGTGGCGTACTCGTGCTGGCGGCGACACCAATCGGTGACATAGCGGACGCCTCGTCGCGACTCAGGCAGGAACTTGCCGACGTCGACATCATCGCCGCTGAGGATACGAGGAGGGCTCGCCGGCTCATTGATGATCTGGACGTCAGCGTGTCCGGACGGCTCGTTTCGTATTACGACGCGGTTGAGCGCACAAGGCTGCCGGAACTCATTGAGGCATTGAAAGGTGGTCAGCGGGTTCTGCTCATCACGGATGCGGGAATGCCGAGTGTGAGCGATCCCGGCTATCGGCTGGTGGCGGCTGCGGTGGCCGAGGGTATTCATGTCACAGCTGCACCCGGTCCCTCTGCTGTTCTGACGGCACTGGCACTGTCTGGCTTGCCGGTGGACCGGTTTGCCTTCGAGGGATTTCTGCCGCGCAAGGCGGGGGAGCGCTCTACAGTGCTGGCCGAACTGGCGAGCGATCCACGAACCCTCGTGTTCTTCGAGGCTCCACATCGAATCACCGAGATGCTCACTGCCCTCGCGGATTCGTTCGGCGGCGATCGACCCGCTGCTGTCTGTCGCGAACTCACCAAGACCTACGAGGAAGTGCGACGGGGCGGGTTGCGTGAACTGGCCGAGTGGTCAGCATCGGGACTGCGCGGTGAGATCACGGTGGTAGTTCAGGGGGCACCTGCATCACAGCGCCGACGCACCGCCAGTGAGGACGAGGATCCGCGCAAGGCGGCCCTCGCGGCCGTTGCCCAGGCGTACGGGATTCCGCGCAAGGCTGCCTATGACGCCATCGTTGCGGCGAAGAAGTCCGCAGGACAGGAATCCTGAACGACGGGACACCGCGGACACCTCTAGAATCAGGATGTGTCTGATGCGACCTACTACCTGACCACGCCGATCTACTACGTGAACGATGCGCCTCACATCGGGCATGCGTACACAACGACGGCCGGTGATGTTGCCACCCGCTGGCACCGTCAACGTGGCGAGAAGGTGTGGTTCCTTACCGGCACCGATGAGCATGGGCAGAAGGTCATGCGCACGGCTGAGGCCAACGGGGTGCACCCGCAGGAGTGGGCTGATCGACTGGTCGAATCTGCCTGGCTGCCCGTTCTTGAGACCATCGATGCGCGTAATGACGACTTCATCCGAACCACCCAGACACGCCATACCGAGCGGGTGCAACGGTTCCTGTCCGGGCTCAAGGACAAGGGTGAGATCTACGAGGGTTCTTACGAGGGTCCGTACTGCGTCGGCTGTGAAGAGTTCAAACTTCCCGGTGATCTGGCTGATGGTGAGGGTGAGTACGTCGGTCAGAAGGTGTGCCCGATCCATGGACGTCCGGTTGAGACGGTAAGTGAGACAAACTGGTTCTTCCGACTCTCGGCGTATGCCGAGCGGTTGCTGGCGCATTACGAGGTGAACCCCGACGCCGTGGCTCCGCAGTCTGCGTACAACGAGGTGGTCTCGTTCCTGCGTGGTGGCCTGCAGGATCTGTCGATCTCGAGGTCTACCTTCAACTGGGGCATCCCGGTGCCATGGGACCCGGATCAGGTGGTCTACGTCTGGTTCGATGCGCTGCTCAACTATGCAACCGCAGTGGGCCTCGGTGATGCACCCGACTCGGAGGGTGGACGTACATTTGCCGAAGTCTGGCCGGCGTCCGTACATCTGGTGGGCAAGGACATTCTTCGCTTCCATGCGGTGATCTGGCCGGCAATGCTGATGGCTGCTGAGATTCCCCTGCCGCAGCAGGTATTTGCCCACGGTTGGCTTCTGGTCGGTGGCGAGAAGATGAGCAAGAGCAAGCTCACTGGTATCGCTCCGAGTCAGATCGTCGATCACTTCGGATCTGATGCGTTCCGCTATTACTTCCTGCGTGCGATTCAGTTCGGCTCGGATGGATCGTTCTCCTGGGAGGACATGAGCGCGCGATACACCGCTGAACTGGCCAATGGCCTGGGCAATCTTGCCTCTCGGGCACCCGCCATGGTGGCCAAGTACCGCGACGGCTTGCTGCCGGCTCCGGGCCCGGATACTGATGCGGAGACCGATCTGCAGGGTGCCCTGCTGGCAGCCTCGATTACCGCTGACGCCGCGATGCTCAAGCTCGACTTCTCCACCGCTCTGATAGCCATGAAGGCGTTCGTCGATGTGGTCAACGGCTACGTCACCGAGCAGGAGCCGTGGGTGTTGGCAAAGGATGAGGCCAATTCTGAGCGCCTCTCCACTGTCCTCTATACGATCTGTGAATCATTGCGCGCCATCGCCGTACTTCATCACGCGGTGATGCCGAAGGCCACAACGTCTCTGTGGGAGCAGTTGGGTGCCGATCAGGCACTCGGACCGATTGGCGAGCAGAACGTGCTTGACGTCGCGCGGTGGGGTCAACTGCCGCCGGGTACGCCGATCACCAAGGGTGCAATCCTGTTCCCGCGCCTTGAGGAAGCTGCCGAATAGGCGCCGGAATGTCATCCCTCGACAAGCCGGTTCGTGCGCGCGCGTCCGTCCAGGAGTCTGGGCACTCCCGTGATCTGGTACGACCACCACTTCCTGAGCCGCTCATCTCACCGGTGATTGATACCCACTGCCATCTCGATATCAACGATGGCTGGCCCGGCGAGCAAGGTGCCGAAGGGGCCTGGCTCACCGTAGAAGATGCGTTGGCTCAGGCCACCTCAGTGGGGGTCAGCCGGATCGTGCAGGTGGGCTGTGATCTGCCGAGCGCTCGATGGTCGGTCGAGTGCGCCAACGCCCATGACGCCATCGTTGCCACGGTTGCCCTTCACCCCAATGAGGCCCCGCGCATCTTCGCTGAGGGTGGACGTCCGGCACTCGAGGTGGCACTTGAGGAGATCGCTGAACTTGCTGCATCCCCTCGGGTTCGGGCCATCGGTGAGACCGGAATGGACTTTTTCCGAACCGGTGAGGACGGACGCAGCATCCAGGAGGAGTCGTTCCGGCGGCATATCGATCTGGCCAAGAGCCTGAACAAACCGGTTGTCATCCACGACCGTGATTCACATGATGCGGTGATTCGGATTCTGGAGAGTGAGGGCCCACCGCAGACAGTGGTGTTTCACTGCTACTCCGGTGATGCAGAGATGGCCCGTTACTGCACCGAACGTGGCTGGTACCTGTCGTTTGCTGGGACGGTCACGTTCAAGAACGCGCAGTCGTTGCGTGACAGCGTTGCGGTTGCGCCACTCGATCGGATCCTGGTCGAAACCGATGCTCCCTATCTGACACCCACACCGTTTCGCGGACGTCCCAATGCCTCCTACCTCGTCCCGCATACCGCCCGGGTGATGGCCCAGAGCGCCGACGTCGATGAGCAGACAATGTGCGAGGCGCTCTGGACGAACGCCCGGCGTGCATTTGGTGAGTGGTGAGCGCTCTGGAACCGGCAGATGGGCTGCTCGGCGCTGCCGAGATCCGTCTGCTCGCCGACCGGCTGGGTATTCGCCCAACCAAGCAGCGGGGCCAGAACTTCGTTATCGATGCCAACACCGTCCGCAGGATTGTGCGAACCGCGGACGTATCGGTCGATGATGTGGTGCTCGAGGTTGGGCCCGGACTTGGCAGCCTCACCCTTGCCCTGTTGCCTCATGTTCGACGTGTTGTCGCGGTTGAGATCGATGAGGATCTGGCACTGGCTCTACCGGAGACTGTGCAGGCTCGCAGACCCGATCTGCTGGACAGGCTTGAGGTGATGCACGCTGATGCGCTTCGACTTGTCGAGATTCCCGGTGAGCCCCCAACTGCACTGGTGGCGAACCTTCCCTACAACGTCAGTGTGCCCGTGATCCTGCATCTGCTTGAGAGGTTTCCGACGATCACGCGGGTGCTGGTGATGGTGCAGCTCGAGGTGGCGGACCGGCTGGCGGCAAAGCCGGGGTCGAAGATCTACGGAGTCCCGAGCGTCAAGGCAACCTGGTACGGGGACGTGTCTCGGGTGGGCACGGTGGGTCGTACGGTCTTCTGGCCAGCACCCAATGTCGACAGTGGCCTGGTGTCCCTCACTCGACATTCGACACCGATCGCCGAGGTTGATCGAGCAGAGTTGTTCACCCTCGTCGATGCCGCCTTTGCACAGCGACGCAAAACCCTGCGGGCTGCGTTGGGCGCCTGGGCTGGTTCACCTGTGCGGGCTGAGGAGATCCTGCGTGCTGCCGGAATTGATCCGACAACGCGCGGGGAACAGCTGGGAGTTCAGGAGTTCGCCAAGATCGTGGCCGCGGCCCACGCACTGCCATCGACCACATAGGCTCAGTCCGTGCTTGATTCGGTTACCGTTCGCGCCAGCGGCAAAGTGAATCTGTCGCTGGCTGTGGGCCCACCGCGCGCAGACGGTTATCACGGGCTGGCAACTGTCTTTCACGCCGTGAGCCTCTACGACGATCTCACTGTCACGATGGGCCCACCCGGATCCGGAATTCGGATGACTGTTGCCGGTGACGGAGTTGGCTCGGTTCCTACCGACTCAACCAATCTGGCCGTCCGGGCCATTGAACTCATGGCCGAGCACGGGGGCCCCCGAGACGTCGTCGTCTCACTGCAGAAGGGGATCCCCGTAGCGGGTGGGATGGCCGGTGGAAGTGCTGATGCCGCAGCCGCACTGGTTGCGGTGGATGCTCTGTGCGAGTTGAAACTGGGCCGCGATGCACTTGCTGACCTTGGGGCATCACTCGGATCGGATGTCCCGTTCTGTCTCTACGGCGGAACAGCGCTCGGAACGGATCGTGGGAATCACATCACTCCTGCCCTGGCGCGCGGGGACTACTACTGGGTATTCGCCCTGGCATATGAGGGTCTATCAACGCCAGCGGTCTACCGCGAGTGTGATCGGCTTCGGGCGGCCGCCGGGACATCCGTTCCCGAACCCGAGGTGTCAGCTGAACTCATGTCAGCACTGCTGGCCGGGGATGCGGCGATGGTTGGTTCGGCAATGAGCAATGATCTGCAGGCGGCAGCAATTTCCCTGCGTCCGGCCCTGGGTCAACTGCTCGACGCCGGCCGCGATGTTGGTGCGCTCGGAGCCATGGTGTCTGGAAGTGGACCAACGTGTGCTTTCCTGGCCCGCGACAACATTCAGGCCCTCGATATTGCCGTTGCGCTCACCTCAACCGGACTTTGTCGCTCGGTGAAGCGGGCGACCGGCCCGGCACCGGGCGCCACCGTTATCGATGCCCGGAGTATTGCCTGATGGCTGCAGCATCGCTGGTTGCCCTGGAAGGGGTGACGAAGTCTCTGGGTACCCGCACTCTGCTCGAGGGAGTCACTGCCGGTGTCACCGATGGTGCCCGGATCGGGGTAGTAGGACGTAATGGTGGCGGCAAGACCACTTTGATCAGAGTCCTCACGGGATTGGATGATGTTGATGCCGGCCGGGTCATTCGCGCAGGCGGAACCACCATCGAGGTTCTTGATCAGACCGATGACTTCACCCCCTCTGACACGTTACGTTCGACAGTTCTCGCGGACCTGCCTGATCATGTGTGGGCAGGGGATGCACGGATCCGCGGGATCGTCGGTGGGTTGCTTGGCGGCACCGAGGCAAGCACCTACACCGATGGCTGGCAGACTCTCACGTCGACGATGTCAGGTGGGGAGCGGCGTCGGGCCAATCTCGCCCGAGTGTTGATCGCCGACCCCGATCTGCTGGTTCTCGATGAGCCCACCAACCATCTCGACGTTGAAGCCGTCACCTGGCTTGCGGGCCATCTGTCCAAGCGACGGGGATCACTGGTCGCCGTAACCCATGATCGATGGTTCCTGGATTCAGTTGCCACCGAGACCTGGGAGGTTGTCGGTGGCACGGTGCAGCGATATGACGGAGGCTACGCAGCCTTCGTCCTGGCGAAGGCTGAGCGGGCCCGGCAGAGTGCGGCGGCAGAGGATCGACGACAAAACCTCCTGCGCAAGGAGCTGGCCTGGCTCAGACGTGGTGCACCGGCGCGCACGAGCAAGCCCAAATTCCGCATCGATGCAGCCAATGCGCTGATCGCGGATGAGCCACCACCGCGGGATCGCCTCGCCCTCGAGAAATTTGCCACGGCTCGACTGGGTAAGCAGGTGTACGACCTCGAGGACATCACCCTGGCTCCCGCCGCGGGGGTCGATCCGGTTCTGGTGAATCAGACCTGGCGGCTGGGTCCCGGTGACCGCGTCGGGCTGCTCGGGCCCAATGGTGCGGGAAAGACGACGATCCTGCGCCTGTTGTCAGCAGCCCATGACGGAGTTCTCGATTCAGCCGCCGCACCAGAGGTGCTGGCTGGTGGGATCCGCGTGGGCCAGACGGTTGCGGTCGGCCACCTATCTCAGGCTCTGTCAGAGATCGATCCGGCCGAGCGGGTGCTCGAGGCGCTCAAGCGGGAGAGTGAGTACGTCGACCTTGGCAAGGGACGTACGCTGACCGCTCAGCAGCTACTGGAGAACTTCGGATTTGTCGGTGACAAACTGCAGACCAGGCTGGGGGATCTCTCCGGTGGTGAGCTTCGTCGGCTGCAGCTGCTTCGACTGCTCGTCGGTGGTCCGAACGTACTGCTCCTTGATGAGCCGACCAATGATCTCGATGTGGAGATGCTCACCGTTCTAGAGGACCTGCTCGATACGTGGCCCGGAACGTTGATCGTGGTGAGCCATGATCGCTACTTCCTTGAGCGAACAACCGATGATGTGTTTGGTCTACTGGGAGACGGCCGGATCCTGCACCTGGTGGGCGGAGTTGATGAGTACCTGGAGCGTCGCAGTTCACCGGTACCGGAGCCTTCGGGCCGGGTGAGTGAGCCTGCTGTCGAACAGGCCCCTCGCCTCACCGGTGGGGACGCCAAGGCCGCACGTAAAGAACTCACCAGGATCGAACGGCGGGTGGAGAAACTGCAGGCGCAGGAGGGTCAGATCCACGAGCAGATGGCGCAGGCGGCCACAGATCATGCCCGGATCACGATTCTGGATCAGGAACTTCGCGCGGTGATTGCAGAGCGGGAGGCCCTCGAGGAGGAATGGCTCGAGGTGGCGGACGGACTTGAGTAAAGCTAGCTCTCCGGGCCTTGCTCGAAAGGCACTGTGAGGTAGCGCAGCAGTTCGGCCAGCTGTTCTCGCTGACGTGGAGTGATTGCCGACAGGATCGTCTTCTCATGTCGAAGCAGATCGATCAGTGCGGCATCGACGGCCTCTTGACCTGCATCGGTCAACACCACCTGAACACTGCGTCCATCACTTGGATCGGGTACTCGGCTGACCAGACCCCGGGACTCGAGCCGGTCGATGCGGTTGGTCATCGTGCCGCTGGTGACGAGTGTCAGTTGAACAAGGCGTCCCGGAGACAGCGCATGTGGTGCCCCGGCTCTGCGGAGTGCGGCGAGTACATCGAACTCCCAGGAGTCGAGTTCATGGGCCTCAAAGGCTTCACGTCTGGCCAGATCCAGATGTCGCGCCAGCCGGCTCACCCGCGAGAGAACTTCCAGTGGTGCAACGTCGACATCGGGTCGCTCGCGTCGCCACGCACTGACGAGGCCGTCGACCTCATCCTGTCGTGTGCCGTCCTCGACGCTAGCGAGGTGGTCGACCGGATGCTCATCCATGGACCCAGCCTACGCGTTATCTCGATATCAAGATACTTTGCCACCGGAGTTCTCCCAGCGAACCTCCCCATCATGCAAGATGTCCGTGGGCTGTAGGCCAAGAGCCATCGCGACCCTGGCTGAGCGACAATTGTCCGGTGCGATGTGGCAGTGGACACCCGTGATCGGCATGCCGGTGTCGCCGCGCATACATGCGTCCCGCACCTCGCGGGCGGCCTCGGCTGCGTAACCCTGTCCTTGCCATGGCAGCCCGACAACCCACGCGAGCTCGGCCCGATCGTCGGTCACAGTTGCCTGGACGAACCCGATCAACTGCGGCGCATTGCGCAGCTTGATGATCCAGTTGTGCCAGATCTGCGTTCCGTCCGACGACCGTCCGAGCACCTGACGGCTGTACCTGGCCCGTAACTCATCCAGAGTCGGTGATGGTTCGTCGGGATAGAACTCGTACAGCTCGCGGGGTGCCAGGACGTGCACCATCTCGTCGGCATGATCGACGCGAAGGGGTTCGAGCGTCAGTCGCAGGGTTGTGAGCTGTGGAGTGGTCGCCACTGCTGGACGACTACTTGCTGCGTGAGGTGATCAGGCGCGGCTTCTTCTCAAGGCCGACGATGCCGTTCCAGGCGAGGTTCACCACGTGCGCGACTACCTCATCCTTCTTCGGTCGACGCACGTCCAGCCACCACTGGCCAGTGAGTGCGACCATTCCGACGAGCATGTTGGCGTACATCGGGGCGTACTTCGATGGGTAGCCCTTGCGATCGAACTCGCGGGCCAGGCGTGCTTCGACCTGGCTGGCGACATCTCTCAGCAGGGAGGCGAAGTTTCCAGTGTTCTGCGCCACCGGTGAATCCCGGACGAGAACCCGGAATCCATCACTGCGCTCCTCGATGTAGTCGAAGAGTGCTCGTCCAGCCTGCTCCAGCAGGGCACGTGGCTCACTCGCGGTGAGGGAATCGGAGACCATGCCCAGCAGTACGTTCATCTCGCGGTCGACGATGACCGCGTAGAGGCCGTCCTTGCTGCCGAAGTGCTCGTAGACAACGGGCTTGGACACACCTGCCTTGGCTGCGATCTCCTCGATGGTGACGGCCTCGAACCCCTTGTCGGCAAACAGTCGGCGTCCAACATCGATCAGCTGTTCGCGACGCTCCCGACCGCTCATCCGCACGCGATCAGACTTGCGGGCGCGACGAGAGGGGATCGGCTCCTGCTCGTAGGTGTCGTCTTGATCCACGTGTACATCTTGCCGTGAATCGACACCAGATTCGACAGATCGCCGATCCGCTGCTGTCATGCGTCGGTGCCGATGATGGAGGCCGGGGAGACTCTGCGGGCTTGCATGCGCTCCGGTTTCGGCCAGCGGACGTTACTTGCCCAGCCGAGCCATTCGAACAGTTCGATGATCCGGGCGCTTGTGTCGATCTGGTACCTCAGCACACCATGGCGGGCAGAGGTGGGATCACTGTGATGCCAGTTGTGCCATGACTCGCCACCGGACAGGATCGCCAGCCAGGCAACGTTGCCGGACTTATCGCGGGTCTTGAACGGATGCTTGCCCCACACGTGGCAGACCGAGTTGATCGACCAGGTGACGTGATGTACGAGGGCAATGCGCACAAGTGATGCCCAGAAGAACGCGGTGATCGCACCATGCCACGACCAGGTAACCAGGCCACCGATCAGTGCCGGGGCAAGAAGGCTGACGGCCACCCACATCGGGAAGAGCTTGGAGATCCTCACGATGTCGCGATCCTTGAGCAGATCTGGGGCGTACTTGCGGATGGGCGTTTGCTCAACATCAAAGAGCCACCCGACATGTGAGAACAGGAAGCCCTTGGTCAGACCACCGAGGGAATCGCCGTAGCGCCACGGTGAATGTGGGTCTCCTTCAGCATCGCTGTAGGCGTGGTGCTTGCGGTGATCGGCCACCCAGCGTGCGACCGGGCCTTCGATCGCAAGGCTGCCAGCGATTGCGAGTGCGATCTTCAGGGGTCGATTCGGTCGGAAGGATGAATGGGTGAAGGTGCGGTGGAATCCGATCGTAATGCCGTGAGCGGCGATGGCGTAAAAGACGATCGACAGGATGATGTCGGTCCAGCTCAGTCCCCAGCCCCACGCAAACGGCACTGCGAGCAGAACAGCAAGCAGGGGTACGGCAACGAAAATCCCGACGGCGATCCGGTCGCCGATTGATTGACGATCCGAGCCATTGAACATGGGGGCCGTGGCGTCATCCCGGGCGGCATAGGCCTGCCCTGTCAGTGACTGCTCCTCGGCGATTTCCTCGGGCGTGAGGTGAGTTTCGGGTGTGGCGGTCATGTGACCCCCTCCAAGTGAAAGTTGTGGTTACGGTGTCGTAACTTACGCAAGCGTAAACTACGCAACCGTAGGTTTGTCAAGCCACGACCTGATTCGGTCACTGGTGGCCTTGAGGCCTACCCTTAGACACGTATTCCCGGGTTGCTCTGCTGGCAGGGGCGACCACACTTTGAATGTGGGTACGACGTAGGTTCGATTCCTACCCCGGGAGCCTTCCACTACCTTCTGCTTTCCGGGGCGCAGGGTAAGAGTGGGTGAACGGGCGGTATCGTGAGGCTGCCGAGTTCCCACTCTTGGAGAGCAGCCATAGCGTGAGCGTTCGTCCTGCAGCAGTCGTCATCCTCGCCGCCGGCGAGGGAACGCGCATGAAGTCCGCCACCCCCAAGGTGCTGCACGAAGTGGGGGGCCGATCACTGGTGGGCCATGTGCTCGCGGCCGTTGATCAACTCAACCCCCACCACCTTGTGGTTGTGGTGGGACATGGCAGGGATCTGGTCTCCGCACATGTGCACCAGACGCATCCCCTGGCGGTTCCCGTCGTTCAGGAGCAGCAGAATGGCACCGGGCATGCTGTTCGGGTTGGACTTGCGGGGTTGGCGGCCAGCGGGGTGCAACTTCCGTCCGGGCCGGTCGTGGTGCTCGCGGGTGACACCCCGTTGCTCACCGGATCGTCCCTCGTGGAACTGGTGGAACTGCACAGTTCGCAGCGTGCGGCCGCGTCCGTCCTCACGGCGATCCTCGATGACCCCACGGGCTATGGTCGGATCATTCGCGGTGGCGACAACGATCGAGTCACCCGAATCGTTGAACATAAGGATGCTTCCGATGACGAGCGCGTTGTTCGAGAGATCAACAGCGGTGTCTATGCCTTTGAGCAGGACGCGCTCACGAGTGGGCTTTCGCGACTCACCACGAATAACGCACAAGGTGAGGAATACCTGACGGACGTTCTCGGTCATCTTGTCAGCGATGGAGATCTGGTGGTCGCACATGTCGCTGACGACCCCGATGAGATTCTGGGAGTGAACGATCGGGTCCAGTTGGCACAGGCGGGTGCTCTGCTGCGAGACCGAATCAACAACGCGTGGATGCGGCAGGGTGTGACGATCATCGATCCGACAACCACCTGGATCGAGGTCGATGTCCAGCTGGATCGAGATGTCTGCATTGAGCGAAATACAGCTCTCGTCGGCTCAACGGTCGTTGAATCGGGTGCCGTCATCGGCCCGGATACCACGGTGGACAGCTGTGTGATCATGTCCGGGGCTCACGTCTTCAAATCACACCTGGTCGAGGCCAGGATTGGCCCGGATGCAGCGGTTGGGCCTTTCACGTTCATGAGACCCGGTACCGAATTGGCTGCTCATGCCAAGGTTGGTGCATACGTCGAGACGAAGAACGCGGTGATTGGTGAAGGTACCAAGGTCCCGCATCTGTCGTACGTCGGAGATGCATCGATCGGTGCGGGAACCAACATCGGTGCGGCGACGATCACCGTCAACTATGACGGTGTGCACAAGCATCGAACGGTCGTTGGTGACCATGTGCGGATCGGCAGTGACTCGATGCTCGTAGCCCCGGTCACCATCGGCGATGGCGCCTATACTGCAGCGGGTTCGGTGATCACCGATGATGTACCGCCGGGGGCGATGGCCGTGGGACGTGCGCGGCAGCGGAACATTGAGGGCTGGGTTGAGCGCAAACGTCCCAATACGGCCTCCGCCGAGGCGGCGAAGGCGGCAGAATCTCCTCACACCGGTTCGGCTGACCAGCCGGGCGGCGCACAATCCACACCCAAGGAGCATGAGTGAGCGGCATTGTCCAAACGTCGGAGAAGCGTCTGGTGCTGATCGGTGGCCGGTCACATCCGGATCTGTCCGAGCATGTTGCCAAGGAACTTGGGGTCGACTTGGTCGAAACCCAGGCCTACGACTTTGCGAATGGTGAGATCTTCGTGCGGTTCGAGGAGTCGGTTCGTGGATGTGACGCCTTCGTCTTGCAGAGCCATACGGAGCCGATCAACAAGTGGATCATGGAGCAGCTGCTCATGGTCGATGCACTCAAGCGAGCATCGGCCAAGCGCATCACGGTGGTTATGCCGTTCTACGGATATGCCCGTCAGGACAAGAAGCATCGTGGGCGTGAGCCGATCTCTGCTCGCCTGATCGCTGATCTCTTCCGCACCGCCGGCGCGGACCGCCTGATGGCAGTGGATCTGCACACGGCGCAGATTCAGGGTTTCTTCGATGGGCCGGTCGACCACCTGTTCGCCCTACCACTGCTGGTGAAGTATGTGGCCGAGACGGTCGAGGATCGCGACCTGATCACCGTCGTATCACCTGATGCCGGACGGGTTCGAGTTGCTGAAAGATGGACCGATCTGCTCGGTGCACCACTGGCCATCATTCACAAGCGTCGTGATCCAGATGTCCCCAATGAAGCCACCGTCAATGAGGTTGTCGGAGAGGTTGAGGGGCGAGTGTGCGTTGTGATCGACGACATGATCGACACCGGCGGCACCATCGTGAAGGCCTCTGAGCTCCTGTTCTCTCAGGGTGCCAAGGATGTCATCGTTGCGGCCACGCACGGAATCCTGTCTGGTCCAGCCACTGAGCGATTCAATAACAGCCGTGTGCGTGAGGTAATCATCACGGACACGCTTCCGATTCCCGAGGATCGTCGCTTCGACAAGCTGACCATCCTTCCGGTGGCGCCGCTCATTGCGCGTGCGATTCAGGAAGTCTTCACCGACGGATCGGTCACCAGCATGTTCGAGGGCTCGCGCGTCTGATTCGAGCACGCGCGTCTGCACGCAGGTCTCAGCTGCTCGACGCTCGTTTTGGCGATCCTTGATTCGACCATTAGAGTTGTCATGCTCCTCGGCGAGGATGCCCGCTATGGGTGTCGTCATCGACGCGGATCGCGCGATCGCTGCGTGCCCACGTCCTGAGGCGCCGATCGCTCGATATGCGTGGATTTTCTGTAGAGACCTGAATCAAGGAGTAGAAGTGTCGAACGTCAGCATTGCCGGTGAGCCCCGTTCAGATTTCGGCAAGGGTGCTGCGCGCAAGCTCCGTCGCTCAGGGATGATTCCCGCCGTCATCTACGGTCACGGCCAGGAGGTTCAGCATGTTGCACTCCCGGGACATGAACTCACCCAGGCGCTGCGCAAGGTTGGCGTGATCCTTGAGGTGACGGTCGATGGCACCACCACCCTGGTTGCTCCGCGCGATGTTCAGCGCGACCCGGTCAAGCGCGATATCGAGCATGTCGATCTCGTTGTTGTCAGCAAGTCCGAGGCTGCGGCTGTTACGGCTGCGGCTGAAGAAGCTGCAGCTGAGCAGGCTGCTCAAGCGGCCGCAGCGGCTGAGGCCGTGGCCGAGGATGCCGGAGCGGAGGTCGCTGAAGAAGCAGCTGCTGACGAAGCTGTCGCCGCTGAAGAAGAGGCAGCCGAAGATGAGGCCGTCGCGGATGCGGCCGAAGACGCAGCGCAGGATGCGGCTGAGTAAGTCCCACAGTTTCGTGATGCCCGCCTTTGTGCGGGCATCACGTGTTTATGGCGCCGATGAGGCACCCCTGGTATCTGGCCTGCAAGGATAGTGCCGTGACTAGCGATGCTCCCTGGTTGATCGTCGGGTTGGGGAATCCAGGGCCGAAGTATGAGGCGACGCGCCACAACATCGGGTTTCTCGTGGCCGACGAACTGGCCGCGCGCATGGGCTCGCGCAGCGCCATGCACAAAAAGGCCCGGGCAGAGGTGGCCGAAGGTCATCTCCAGCACCGTCGAGTGATCGTCGCCAAGCCGATGCAGTACATGAATGAGTCGGGCGGTCCCACAAAGGCGTTGATGTCGTTCTACAAGATCCCGGCTGAGCAACTCGTTGTGATCCATGACGAACTGGATCTGAACTTCGCCCAGCTTCGTCTGAAGTTGGGCGGCGGCGACAACGGACACAACGGCTTGAAGTCGATCCGCTCGGCCACCGGTACGGGAGAGTGGTACCGGGTCCGGGTCGGGATCGGTCGGCCACCGGGACGGCAGGAGCCTGCCGACTATGTGCTCAAGCCGTGGTCGAGTGCAGAACGCAAAGAACTGGGTCTGCTGGTGGGTGAGTCTGCCGATGCGGTCGAGATGCTGATTCACGAGGGGCTTGATCTGGCTCAGAATCGATACAACTCATGACCGAATTTCAGGTAGACGACGATGCGGTGCTCTCACGCGAGGTTGCCTGCGCTGCTGGACAGCTGCTGCTGGATATTCGCAGATCTTTTGGCGACATTGAGCCCGATGATCGCGAGCGGTTGAAGTCTCTTCGGCTTACCGGGGACCGGGAGGCCC
>CAXBQZ010000061.1:0-17860 GCA_963978055.1 uncultured bacterium | reverse complement strand
CCCAACTACGAGAATACGTTCGAACTGCGCATGTCCAACTCGGGGCCCAATGGCGTCACGGGTGGTGGCAAGTACTGGGCCGTTGTCATCGAATTCAACCCAGCTGCCGCAGGTGGAGCTACATTTGACGGGCTCGCGCCTCAGGCGTGGCGACAGGTCTGGCCGACCGTCAGCACAACCCAGGCAACGGTAAGTACGCCTGTTCCGTCAGCTTCCGGCACCTATGCCGCTGGCCAGCAGATCACTCTAACCTCGCAATCATCAGTGGCGGGCACAATCCAGTTCCAGCAGGACAGTGTTGACATCGGCTCAGCGAAGACAGTTGATGGCAGTTTCAATGCCACATCTGACACGATCACACTGGCTGCTGGCGACCACTCGTTCACGGCCGTCTTCACGCCATCGGACACGGTGAACTACACAGGTGCCACGTCATCTGCGTTGAGCATCTCGGTCAACGGTGCTCCGACGACCGTCTCCACACCAACTCCCTCCTTGACCTCGCCCCGTGCCTTTGGTAACCCGATCAAGCTGACGGCTACTGCCACTGCGGGCGTGCCAGGCACGATCAGATTCAAGGACAAGGGTGGGTTCATCGCTGGGGTTCCCGCAGTGACAGTGAATGGCTCCGGGGCGGCTACCTCAGTGTCGTTCCAGCCGTCCGTAGGTGCACACTCCTTCACCGCGGTCTTCACTCCAACCGATTACGTCAACTACAGCCAGTCGACGTCCTCGGCGCTGTCGTTTACGGTCACCAAGGGTGTTCTCGTCAACAAGGTTCGTCCATCTATCACGGGCGTTCTCAAGGTCGGTAAGGTTCTGACCGCCAACCCGGGAACCTGGACTCCGGCGGGAACCACCTACACCTACGTTTGGAAGCGTGGAGCCGCAGTGGTCGGCAAGGCAAAGACGTACAAGACCACCGCGAAGGACAAGGGCAAGATCCTGACCGTTACGGTCACTGCGTCCAAGGCCAACTACACCAGCAAGGCTGTGACGTCACTCGGTAAGAAGATCAGCTAACTGCTGAAAAGGCGTTAGCTCCGCAAGCAAGTGAAGGGCCGCACAGGGAAGGCTGTGCGGCCCTTCACTGTCCTACAAATGAATGGGCCGAGTGGGTGATCACATCGCTGTGTGCAAGTAGGCGATTACACACCGTGGTGTCACTTGTCGTTCACCTAAGACACCCAAAAGCGTCACCCGTTCGGCTCCAGAAATGAACGTTGGCACGAAAAAGTGAAGTGTTTGATCGGCAGCGTGTATGCGAAGGGAGGATGCATGAGCCTGGCTCGTAACCCGCGCTCGCTATTTGCGATCGGTGCGGTATCCCTCGCAATTGCACTGGCCCCCGTGGCCACTGCCGCGGCTGCATCCCCATCGCCCTCACCATCCCCCAGTTCGTCGTCTCCAGCCCCGCGTCCTTCAGCACAGTCTGACACCACCGGTGTTGTGGTGAGCACCTCGGTCGATCTGAGCGTTGAGCCTGGCACTGAACTTCAGACGTACACCCCTGCCACGTTCCGCGCGATCGTCACCCCCGCTGACGCTCAGGGCATCGTCACTTTCTACGCCGACGGTCAGGTATTCGGTCAGGCCAACGTTGTAGCCGGACAAGCCGTCGTCGAGAGCAACTCGCGCTCCGCTGGCTCAGCTGATCTCACCGCAACATTCCAGCCTGCGCAGGGCATGGGTTGGACATCCTCAACTTCTTCGGTGGTGCCGATCAAGGTTGTGGGTGTACCCACCCTGGCCATTGCCAACAAGAAGGGTGAGGCGGTTGCTCAGGGTTCACCGATCAAGGTAAGTGAGCCGATCCGCCTGATCGTTTCGAATTTCCCGGCCAACACCTTGGTGACGTTCAGCGTTGGCAACATCAAGCTCAATGCTGCGTTGGTCACCGACAAGAACGGTGCGGGCAACACGGTGGTGGTGCTCTCCAAGACGCTGCCATCGAGTGTCTACGTGATGTCGGCACAGGGCGGAAAGTACAACGCCTCATTCATCTTCTACATCTACAACCCGATCTCACAGCCCGCACCAGTTCCCAGCAGCGGCGGCAAGGGCAACATCAGCACCTCAATCCCAGACGACACCAGCGGCGGTTCATCCGGTGGTGGCGGTGGTGAAGGTGGTAGTGGTTCGGGCGGTTCGGGCGGTTCAGGTGGCTCGGGTAACAACGGTGGTGGTGACAACGGTGGCGGCTCGATTCCGTCCACCGGTGGGGGGCCGTCTCACCTGCCGCACACCGGTGGCGACCCCGTCGACCTGATCCTCATGGCCACTCTTTCGTTCGGTATTGGCGCGGGCGCGCTGATCGCGGGACGTCGTCGTCAGTACTTAGGCCGTCACCTCTCGCGGTAAACCAAACCGTAATCAGCGGCGCGGCTATCAACGGGGATCTGGAGTTAGACTGTGACCACCAATGAATGGATGGATTCACACGCCATGACCCAGCAGCCCATGCCGGAAATCCCGGGGTACCCATACCAATCCGCGCCCGGCTACGTCCCCACCCCTGAAGTTACGGCTGCGCCAGGAGCACCCGTGGCCCAAGCCCCCGATGGCACGTACGCCGCCCCCGCATACGAAGTGGCACACAACTACGTGGTGCCCACCGTTACTGAGACCTACTACGCCTCGGCAGACACGTACACCCAGCCGGCATACACCCAACCCGTGGTTCAGCAGCCCGTGTACCAACAGCCTGTGGCGGAGCAGCCGGTGTATCAAGCACCGGTTTATCAGCAACCCGTGCACCAAGACCCTGTGTATGCCCAGCCGGTTTACCAGCAGCCGGTGTCGTACGCCCCAGCGGCTGCAGTACCTGCCGCTGCCGGCTTGAGCCGCACGGAGCAGCGCAAGCGTGAAGAGGCAGCGCAGAAGTCAGCGAAGAAGGCGAAGTCGTTGTTCAAGGCGTGGTGGCTATACCCGCTCGTCGCAGCGATTGTGGTCTGCTCGTACTTGGGTTGGAAGAGTGCGCAGGTGCCGGTGAACAATGCTCCATCAACACCGGTGGTTGTTGACAACCAGCCGTAAGCGTCAAGGGTTGTCTCAGCCGATGGTCACGGCGTGCGTGGCCGTCAGTCCGTTCGTGGTTGTCACCACGACGGAGTAGGTGTGGCCCGCCACTTTGGAAGCGCCCGCCTTGCGCGACTTCTCCTGCGAATCAGGGCTGCTTGTGCCTGTGACCTGGGTGTTGAGCGAACAGGTGAGCCAGGCAACAACTCCGGGCTGCGCCTGGACCGAACATGAGGTCGGCACACCATCGCGAACGAGCGTGGCCGTACCACTGCGTTCGGCGGCGTTGATCAACACCGGCGTCCGGAGCTGGCCTTGGGTGCTGACGATGTCCTTGGTGAACGCAATCGCGGGAATACCAACGGAGATGTTCGGGTTCTTCGCAGGGGTGAAGTGCGTTCCACCCTGACCATCCTTTGAATGATCGGAATCCTCTGACTGATCTGAGTCTTGAACGTTGACGCTCACCGACACGTCATTACCGGTGTTGGTGCGGTGACCCTCGGTGGCCGAAGCGATCATGGGGGCACTGGCCACAATGGCCACTGTGCTGACTGCTGCAGCTGCTACCCGAATCCATGTGGTGCTCATAATTAGAACGTCGGTGGAACCGTGCAGTTGCTGAATGGCTGAGCAGCAAAGTGTCTGCTTTCTCACCCATTCGGCGCAGGCATCCAGATACGCTGCCCGAGCGGAATTCACGCCCGGCGAACAAACAGTGAACCAACACGTAGGTGCCCTCGAGGAGATTCACATGACCGACGCCCGTACCGAACTGCTCGCCAAGCGAGCGGATCTGGTGGCGCGTGCGGATGTTCTTACCGGTGCGCCCGTCGATACCGGTGGGATCTCCTTCGGCAAGCGGGTGGGTGATGGCACCGCGATGGCTGTGGAGCGCCTGACGAACGTGGCGGCACATGAGCAGATCCTGATTCAGTTGGCCGAGGTGGATCGGGCCCTGGCCAAGCTGGACGACGGGACGTATGGGGTGTGCGACAGCTGTGGTGGGCAGATCCCGCCCGGACGTCTGGAGATCCACCCATGGGCGGTGCGCTGCGTCGCCTGCGCCTCCGGTGGATAACGCCAACGAGTCGGCGTCCGTTTCTGCCAACCTCTGGGTTTGGTTCCCCGTGAATTCGCGACTAGGTGTCACGCATTGATATTGTGTGGCACATGGGAGATTTTGTGACACTAAGAATTGGTCCCAAGAATCGAATCGTGCTTCCTGCGTCACTTCGCGATCAAGCGGAGGTCGGCATTGGTAGCGAACTCGTGGGCCATGTAGATGAGCGTGGTCGGATAGTGCTCGAAACTCCCGACTCGGTACGGGCGCGTGTGTGGGATTTCGCGCCCCAGGTCTCAGGCGACTCGATGGCCGATATCGCTGCAGCCCGATCCGGTGATGTCTTGCTCGATCGTCATCTGCGGGAAGGTTCCGCCAAGACCCCAACTGCTGGCGCCGCATCCAGCCTCCTGTCCGAGCTGGGGCTGTGATCCAACGCCGCGTCGTCCTTGATGCCTCAGCGATCCTTGAATGGCTCCTAGCACGTCATGCGAAGGACACGATCGACAAACTCCTTCCGGTTGCGGTTATTCCAGCCTCCGCGCTCACTGAAGCGCTGTATGTCGCTCAGCTTCGTGGACACGGTCTAGCCCCTGACGAGTTGGCGGCTGCCCTACTGAGTCTTGGTGTGTTGGTCGAGCCCGTAACGGTTTCTGATGCGGTCCGCGCGTCTGAGTTGATCGCGGTGAGCAGGCGTGGGGAGCCTTCCGTCGGCTCTCTGTCCCTCGGTGACGGCCTATGTATTGCGGTGGCCGAGCGGTGTGAGCTCCCGGTGGTCGGCGGGGATCTCTACTGGGAGACCTTGGACGTTCGAGTAAAGGTCCTGTCGTTCCGCTAGTGCCGCGGACGTGGGGATCGTTCTCCGGTTCTGCGTCATAGTCCACAGGATTGCCCAAAGTGGGAAAGTGGGATGCTATTCACGGATCTAAGGAGGCAGACTTGTCACAGGAATCGATAGCCGACGCAGGCGCGACCGTGGTCCCGGAAGCGCAGCGCGAGTACGTGGGTAGTCCGCAACTGCAGGCGTTGCTCGCACAGGCCCTAGCCTCTCCGACGGTGCGTCGGGCGCGACAAAGAGGAGCATCGTGAGTGCGCAAGGATGGGGACGTAGCGGCCTCCGAGCCGTTTGCCACATCCTTGACCGTCGAGATCCCAGCGCCGGCTGACGGTTGAGCGGGGCGTTGGCTGTTGGGGTGAGTGTCGCTATGCGCCACGGTGGCTGAGCGGCGGGAAGATGGAGCCGTGATTCCGTCCGATCCGCCTGACCATCCGGAAACCAATGCGTCACCGAGCAACGTGCTCGCCGGCGACATCGAGGAGCAGCTGCACGAGCTGAGCCAGGATCTCAGGACCAAGCATGAGCCGATCATCGGCCGCCGTGACGGGGAGTCCAGGCTCGAAACATACGATCGCATCTCTCGGCTCCCAGTGTTCATGTTCGGCATGTTCATCCTGGTTGGGCTGGTACTCAAGCTCGGCAGCGGTTTCGACACCTACGAGGGCGATACCCTCGTCTTGGTCGGCTGGGTCGGATTCATCATCGACCTGCTCATCCGCTGGGCGCTGGACGAGAATCCCCTCACGTTTCCGAAGCGTCACTGGCTGATCTTTCTGGCGGTTCTGCTACCACCGCTGCGATTGGTTCTGATCGGTTACGTCGTCGTTCGAATGGCAAGAAGCCCAAGGCTTTTGCGTAATCGACTCTCGGTCTACTCGCTCTATCTGACCATTCTTGTGGTCACCTTCGGCGCGGTGATTGTGCTGGCGTTCGAGAAGCAAAGTCCCAATGCCAACATCAAAACCTACGGCCAGGCCCTCTGGTGGGCGGTTTGCACAGTTGCCACAGTTGGTTATGGGGACTACACGCCGGTGACGTTCGGTGGCCGGGTCGCTGCCACACTCGTGATCCTGACCGGTGTTGCCACCATCTCGATCGTCACTGCAACGATCGCCTCCCGCTTTGTAACGGGGCCGGCTACCGCTCAAGAGACAGAAATTGAGGCCGTGTCACTTGAGGACATCGAGGCGCGACTGGTCCGCATCGAAACGGCGCTTGCGGCCCTGGCTCCGGGTAGTTCTCCTGACCGAAATGCGACGGAATCTGGCGAGATTCCTGAGGAGATCAAGAGGGACGAGACCTAGCCTCGTTACATGTTCTCGTCCCAGGCACGTGTAATTCCTGCTGCCTCGCTCACCGATTCGGAACTCGACTCGATGCCCCTGGATCCGACCAAGATCGTCTCGGGAACCCCAGCGGTGCACCATCAGGGCGTCTACGACGGAGATGATGTCACGGTAGGCATCTGGCAGCACGGAGTGGGTGTCAGCACCGACGTCGAGGCCGACGAGATCTTCATCGTTCTGTCTGGCCGTGCCACGATCGAGATCGAGGATGGGCCGACGCTCGAGGTTGGCCCCGGTGATATCGGGACATATCCGCCCGGAAGTCGCACCACCTGGACGGTTCACGAGACCCTTCGCAAGGTCTATGTGGTGCGGCCATGAGCTGTCGTTCACATGGTCCGCACCGTCCCCGAATCTGCGATCTACCAGCGCAGACACGACTCTGGCCAGTAAATCGGGGGGTGAATGACAACGGTGGGATTCACCCCGTAGAGTGGTCCCGAGATATTCCGCGGGGCCTGCCGACGCCGCGTGATATCTGCGCATACGGATCCGTTTCCCACAAGGTCAGGAGAACGCTGGATGGACGCCGCACACGCCGTCGACCCCCTGCGGTCGGGTAATGCCTTGTCCGAGCGGAGTCGTGCCATTCTCGAATTCGAGCGCCAATGGTGGAAGTACGCCGGTGCCAAGGAGCAGGCAATCCGCGACCTGTTTGATATGAGTGCCACTCGCTACTACCAGGTGCTCAACGGTCTTCTGGATGATCCGGCCGCTCTCGAGTTCGACCCAATGCTGATCAAGCGCCTGCGTCGGATGCGGGCCTCACGTCAGCGTGCTCGATCTGCTCGCCGTCTCGGCATTGAGCTTTAACTAACTCCCGCCGCTGGGGGCCGCTGTGAGCACTGACATAAACGACACCGGGTCCATTCCGGTGTCGCCGACTCCCGAAACGCCTTCTGCCGACTGGGAGTACGACACTCTCGCGCAGCGCTTCGATACCCTCCCCGATGCGATCAAGGCGCACCGAGTTCAGGCCCTGTTTATGGACGCCCCGCCGCAGGAGGCCGAGCCCGCACCAGTCGTGGTTCCGGTGTCGTATCCATCCTCCGATGCCGATTCATTCTTCGATCGCACGTGGTTTGAGACTGGTGCCATCGATGTGTCTGAACTCCGGGAGAAGCTCGACCCGGCGCCCATGAGGGTTGAGCATGTCATCGTCAGCCCGAGCGTCACTGATCCGATCGCGGCCTCACTGGCCGCCGAGCACGGCGTGGAGATCCCCGAGCCAGCTTCACAGGCGCAGCCAGCCATCGATGATCGTCCCGTGTTCGAACGTCCGCTGTACGAGCCGGTTACGTACCAAACGACCGTCGCGGAACCTATCGAATATGAGCCGGTGATCCAACAGCCGCCTGCGGATGACTTCTTTGAGACAGCTCCCGTCGTTGGAGCTGCGGCGCATCAGGACTTTGCCCCAGCCATGTTCGACAGGGCCGAGCCGGTGGTGGATCGCACCTCTGACTTTGAGTCGTTCTACGCAGACTCGCGGGTTGAGTCGGCCCCTGCGTACTCAGCTCCTGAATACTCGGCCCCTGACTACTCAGCGGAGACTCCCGGTGACGCCTGGTACGTAGAACCGCCCTTCGTCAAGGGTGAAACCATCGTTCCGGCGGGGGGTACGCCCTCGCGATTGGGAAGGCTTCTGGTGCCAGTTGCTCTGGGTGCCGTTGCCGTGATGGCACTCATTGCTGGGTGGACCCACTTCCAGAACAGTGGTTCCGATTCAACAATTGTGGTGGCCCCCACGAACCAGCCGGCAGCTTCCACTGCACCCACAGTCGCACCGGTGGTGCCAACGCCGGTCGTGTCGATCGTCCCGACGATTCCTTCGGCTGCCCCGGTAGACCCAACCCCTGGCGCCTCTTCAGCAGCACCTGTGGTTGGTACTGCTGATCGCAGCGTTCCTGTGGTGGTGCTGAACGCTTCGGGTACGAAGGGATTGGCTGCGAAGGTGGCCGATGAGCTACGGGCCAAGGGTTGGACCGTGCTCTCAATCGGCAACTACGCCAGTTCCGCACAGACCACCGTGTACTCGCCGGGTCCTCGAACGGCTTCCGCCACGATGCGTTCAGATGTGCCACAGGCGAGTCTGACGCACAAGCCATTGCCGGGCATGTCGAAATCGCACATCACCCTCGTCCTTGGAACCAACTACACCGCCTGATCAGGTTGACTGCTGTCGGCGTGGCGGTCGCTCGACGTAGCCACCTTTCACCAGATTCGCTCGACGCTCAAAAACGTTGCGGCTGTAGTAGTCACCGGTGCGGATCCACGACCACAGACATGCCAGCCAGTACAGGGGGAGAAACAGGACGACGCAGGCCGCCCATTGTGTGGCGTGCGCAGCCTCATGCTCGAAGAGTTCCTGGGTGAGCGGAATGTGCTCGGGCACGATCACCACATTGCCGATGGTTATGCCGCCAGCGAAGCCGAAGCGACGGTTCACATTGCGCGCGATGACCAGACCATCAGGACCTGACGTGAGCTGACCACCTCGAATTTTGACGATGAGCATGCCGAGCGGCGTTGAGAGGTTCAGCGCATTGACCCACTGTCGTAGCCGGTATGAAGCCCTCATGATTGTGCGAGTTCACGACCTCGATTGAGGTACGCCTCGACCGTACGGATAGGAGGATGCTCAGTCGACATCGTTGACGAGACTTCGGCAGTGAAGCCATCAGCACCTCGGGCGAACTGGGTCAGGGTTCCGCCGAACTCGTTGAGACGGCGCAGATCACCGCGGCGCTCTAGTCGATCGAACGCGGTTCGAAGGATCTCTGCTGCCATCCGGGACAGGCTCGCATCATCCTGATGACGGTGAACTCGGACACCCAGATCCACCTGAGCCAAGCCCATCAGTCCACGTCTATCGAGCGCATCTGTGAGCAGGCCGATTTCAACTCCGTAGCCACATGGGAATGGCAGGTCCTCGAGAAGCTCGCGTCGGGCTGCGTACTCACCGGCCAAGGGCTGGATGATGCCGGCAAGTTCGGGCCACAGCAGATTCAGCAGTGGTCGGGCCATCAGTTCGGTGACTCGGCCACCACCGGCACTGACGACATTAGAACCTTCCACCAGTGGTCGTTCGTACACAGCCTTGACCAGGGCAACCTCAGGGGTTGTTAGCAGCGGACCGAGCAGCCCAGTGATGTATGTGGGGGTGAACGACTGCAGATCTGCATCGATGAACACGACGAGATCGCCGTGGGTGACGGCAAGGGAGCGCCACATCGCATCACCCTTGCCGGGGATGGACGGTTCATCCGGCAGGATCTCGGCCCGGAAAGCCACCCGAGCTCCGGCTGACTCGGCAACGAACGCTGTCCGATCACGCGAACCTCCGTCGATGACCACAAGTTCATCGACGAGCCGTCGGGTGGCCGGAGCACCAGCGCCCAGCACGTGATGGATCTGATGGACGATTCGACCGATCGTCGGTTCCTCATTGAGGGCCGGCAGAACGACGGAGACCGTGGTCCCACCCTTGAGCTCCAGGAGGTGGTCATGGGCCCAGTCCTCGGCCTTGCTGGTGCGCTCAGCGAACCATTCCTTCGCATCCGCGCGCATGCTCACCCCAGGTGTCTCAATATGTGGACTTTGCTCGGCCTGGCTGACCGCTCTGCCGTACAGTCTTACCCAGATCCACGGCACATGCCTTGTAGAAATGGCCGCTGATCTGCCACCACAACTTCATATGCAGCTCATCCAGAGGGGCAGAGGGATACGGCCCTGTGAAGCCCCGGCAACCAACCGGACACCTCTTGTGTAGCAACCATTGCTCGCGAGGCCGACCGGTGAAGGTGCCAACTCCGTCCGATCACATCGGAAAGATGAGGAGAAAGGCCTCGCTATGTCTGTTATCTCTGTATCACTGGACGCGTCACTCGACGCCGCCCCACCGACTCCCGACTTCGGGCCTGCTGATCGCCTGGTCTGTCGTGAATGTGGCTCCACCTACAGCCTTGGTGCAGCGTATGCATGTATCGAATGCTTCGGTCCCCTGGAGATCGGCTACAACTTCGGCGCAGTAACCCGTGCCGATATCGAGGCCGGGCCCTCGTCTATGTGGAGATACTCCTGTCTGCTGCCGGTGGCACCCTACGCGGGCACTGAGCCAAACCTGAATCCGGGTCTGACCCGCTTGGTGAAGGCCGACAACTTGGCTCGCGCACTCGGGATCACCGGCACTCTCTGGGTTAAGGACGATAGCGGGAACCCAACCCATTCCTTCAAGGATCGAGTGGTGGCAGTGGCGCAGAGCGCTGCTCGTCGACTTGGCCTCAACACCATCGCCTGTGCGTCAACTGGCAACCTTGCCAACGCGGTAGCGGCGGCGGCAGCACGTGGCGGACAGAAGTCTGTGGTGGTGATCCCCAGTGATCTCGAGCAGGGCAAGGTGCTCACCACCGCTGCCTACGGTGGCACTCTGCTTGCGGTCAAGGGCAACTACGACGATGTGAACCGACTGTGCTCAGAGCTCATCGGTGATCCGCTCACGGCTGACTGGGGCTTCGTCAACGTGAACTTGCGCCCGTACTATGCCGAGGGCTCAAAGACCGTTGGGTTTGAGATCGCTGAGCAACTAGGCTGGCGACTGCCTCAGCAGGTTGTTGCGCCCATCGCCTCCGGATCGCTTCTTACCAAGGTGGACAAGGCTTTCCGCGAGTTCGCAGCACTCGGTCTGGTGGACGATACGTCCTACCGGGTGTTCGGTGCGCAGGCCACCGGTTGCTCCCCAGTGGCGGCCGCATTCCGCGCTGGCCACGATGTGGTGCGCCCGGTACGTCCGTCCACGATTGCCAAGTCGCTGGCGATCGGGAATCCCGCAGACGGCCCGTATGCACTCGATGTCGTCCGTCGCACCGGTGGTGCAATCGAGGATGTCAGTGACGTGGAGATCGTTGAGGGCATTCGACTGCTCGCCGAGACGGAGGGCATCTTCGCCGAAACGGCAGGGGGTGTCGTGGTGGCGAACCTGCGCAAGCTGCTCGCCACCGGCCAGCTGGATCCGACGGCCGAAACCGTCATCCTCAACACGGGTGATGGACTCAAGACCCTCGACGCAATCGCATCTGAAGTCGGCCCGACGGCCGTCATCGCTGCTGATGTCGACGAGGTCACCGAGGTGCTGGCGCGCACCTCGACCACAGGTGAAGGACGCTGATCATCATGGCTGTTTCAATCCGGATCCCAACGATCCTGCGCACCTACACCGGCGATGCCAGTGAGGTGACAGTCGAGCCGACCGAGCCGACTCTCGCCGGAGTGATCGAGGCCTTGGAAGCGACCGCGCCGGGGATCTCGGCCCGAATCCTCGACGAGTCCGGTCAACTCCGACGGTTCGTCAACATCTACGTTGATGATGACGATGTGCGGTTCACCGATGGCTTGGCCACCCCGGTAGGAGAGCGGTCGTCGGTCTCGATCATTCCGGCCGTCGCCGGAGGCTGACCGTACGGTCGCTATCCGAGTTGGAACGGGTCGCGGGTGCCGCCGGTGAGTTCAACAAAGACGGACTTCGTCTCCAGGTACTCATCCACGGCCTCCGTCCCATTCTCCCGTCCAATCCCCGATAGGCCGAAGCCACCGAACGGCATGTTTGGTGCGGCCACTCGGTACGCGTTGATCCACACCGTTCCTGCGCGCAATCGTCCGGCGACGCGGTGCGCGCGGTGGACATCCTTGGTCCACACAGCCCCGGCTAGTCCATAGGGTGTGTCATTCGCCAGTCTTACCGCCTCTTCCTCCTCAGTGAAGGTGTAGGCGGTCAGGACAGGTCCGAACACCTCCTCGCGAGCGATGGTTGAGTCGGGATTCGCGACCACGACGGTGGGACGAATGAACAGTCCGCCCAGATCTGCATTTGGCTCTCCGCCGCAGGCGATCTGAGCGCCTTCTGACTTAGCTCCGTCAATGAAGGACAGCACCTTGTTGTACTGGGGTTCATTGGCCATCGGGCCCATCTCCGTATCGGAAGCCGTGGGATCTCCCTGGACGATTGAATTCGCCCGAGCCACCACCTTGGCCACAAGCGCATCCTTCACAGACTCGTGCACGATCAAGCGCGAGCCGGCCATACAGGTTTGCCCGGCTGCTGCGAAGACGCCCGCGACGAGTCCGTTTGCCGCCGCATCTAGATCTGCGTCGGGGAACACCACCTGGGGACTCTTACCACCCAGTTCGAGGGTGACCCGGTTGACGTTGGCGATAGCCGCCTTTGCTACAGCGATTCCGGTACTGGTGGATCCGGTGAACGCGATCTTGTCCACCCCGCTATGCCCGGCGAGGCGCTCTCCGGTGGAGCGATCCCAGCCGGTGACGACGTTGAACACCCCAGCCGGGAGGCCCGCTTCGTGCAGGACCTGAGCGAACGCGACAGTGGAAGCAGGGGCATGTTCAGAAGGCTTCGTGACGCAGGTGCATCCGGCTGCCAACAGCGGGGCCAGCTTCCAGGTCAGCAGCAGAAGTGGACTGTTCCACGGAGTGATCGCACCGACCACCCCCACCGGCACCCTGGTCGTGAACCCAAAGTAGGTGTTGGGGGCCATCTGCGGGACGGTCTTACCCTCGAGCTTGTCCGCCAAGCCTGAGTAGTAGAGGTACCAGTTCCCGAGATTGAGGAGTTGGCCGCGCATCTCGCGCATAAGTTTGCCTGAATCACGCACCTCGAGCAGGGCCAGTCGCTCGGCGTTGTCGGTGATCGCGGCGGCGATGTTGCGCATGACCGCGGCCCGTTGGAATCCGGTGGCCTGACCCCACTCACCCTCGAAGGCTGAACGGGACGATGCGACCGCACGGTCGATGTCATCAGGTCCGCCGTCAGCCAGTTGGGCCCACGGTTCGCCCGTAAAGGGATTGAGGGACTCGAAGGTCTTGCCCGAAATGGCCGGAACACTCTCGCCGTGAATGAACAGTTCGAACTTCTCCAGCTCAGACACAACATCTCCTTTTACGCGAGCACCGTGATCGGCGCTGATAAGGAGGAGGTTACTCGGGGATTGGATCGTTCTCCGGGTCGACGTAGTGCAGCGCTGCTTCCTCGGCGGATAAGTCATCGTCATCGCCACTGCGCCAAGCCGTGACGTCGTCATGTTCACTCGTGAGCGCGCCATCGTCCTCGACCAGACGTCCGACCACATCGTCACGATGGGGGGCGAAAGCAGCTGCGGGGTCATCCGAGCCGTACACCTCGGTCAAGTCTCTGGTGAGCGCGTCCGCGACCTCATCACCGGCCTGCCCGCGACCCTTGTAGGCCGGACCGTCGTACGTCTCAAGGTCGATGTTGTCGGTATCGCGCTCAAATGTGCTCATACCTCCATTGTGGACCTCAGACCGTCGTTGTTGCGCTGCAATCGAACGGCTATTGGCCGGTTCGCTGACGTGAATGTGACCGGATTATCCACCGATTTACCCGCCTCCGGCTTGCACTCGGACCCCTCGAGTGCCAACAATGGGATTAGCACTCGACAAGGGTGAGTGATAACGAGCGCCTCGGCGATCCCATCACTCTCCCGATGCGGGTGGATATCTCGTGGCCTACCAGTGAGGGTGGGCCTGATCGGCGACCAGAGCCGATCAGGCGCTCCCGTCCGTCGCGGGCACTGCAGGCCGCACTCCATCAGTTGCGAAAGGGATCAGCAGCCACATGGCGAAGATCATTGCGTTCGATGAGACCGCCCGTCGCTCGCTCGAACGGGGTATGAACACCCTGGCCGACGCGGTTAAGGTCACTCTGGGCCCCAAGGGCCGTAACGTCGTTCTTGAGAAGAAGTGGGGCGCCCCCACCATCACCAACGACGGTGTCTCCATCGCGAAGGAGATCGAGCTCGAAGACCCGTACGAGAAGATCGGGGCTGAGCTCGTCAAGGAGGTCGCGAAGAAGACCGATGACGTTGCCGGTGACGGCACCACCACAGCCACCGTGCTGGCTCAGGCACTCGTTCGCGAGGGCCTGCGCAACGTTGCCGCCGGTGCGAACCCGATGGCGCTCAAGCGCGGTATCGAGAAGGCCGTTGCCGCTGTCAGCGATGAGCTGATCGCAATGGCCAAGGAGGTCGAGACCAAGGAGCAGATTGCTGCCACGGCTTCGATCAGTGCCGCCGACACCACGATCGGCGAGATCATCGCCGAGGCGATGGACAAGGTCGGCAAGGAAGGCGTGATCACCGTCGAGGAGAGCAACACCTTCGGCCTTGAGCTCGAGCTCACCGAGGGTATGCGCTTCGACAAGGGCTACATCTCCGGCTACTTCGTCACTGACGTTGAGCGTATGGAGGCAGTTCTTGAAGATCCGTACATCCTGATCGCCAACTCAAAGATCTCCGCGGTCAAGGACCTGCTGCCGATCCTTGAGAAGGTCATGCAGTCGGGCAAGCCGCTGATGATCATCTCTGAGGATGTCGAGGGTGAGGCTCTGTCCACCCTGGTCGTCAACAAGATCCGTGGCACCTTCCGCTCGATCGCCGTCAAGGCCCCTGGCTTCGGCGATCGTCGCAAGGCCATGCTTCAGGACATCGCGATCCTCACCGGTGGTCAGGTCATCTCTGAAGAGGTGGGCCTCAAGCTCGACACTGTTGGCCTCGAACTCCTCGGTCGCGCCCGCAAGGTCGTCGTTACCAAGGATGAGACCACCATCGTCGAGGGCGCAGGCGATGCCGAGCAGATCGCCGGCCGGGTCAACCAGATCCGCGCCGAGATCGACAAGACCGATTCGGACTACGACCGCGAGAAGCTCCAGGAGCGTCTGGCCAAGCTCGCCGGTGGCGTCGCCGTCATCAAGGCTGGTGCGGCAACCGAGGTTGAGCTCAAGGAGCGCAAGCACCGCATCGAGGATGCAGTGCGCAACGCCAAGGCCGCCGTTGAAGAGGGCATCGTCGCCGGTGGCGGCGTGGCTCTGCTGCAGGCAAGTGACGCAGCATTCGCCAAGCTCTCACTCGAGGGTGACGAGGCAACCGGTGCGAACATCGTTCGCGTCGCTGTCGAAGCTCCGCTCAAGCAGATCGCGATCAACGCCGGACTTGAGGGTGGAGTTGTGGCCGAGAAGGTCCGCAACCTCCAGACCGGTTGGGGACTCAACGCCGCCAATGGCGAGTACGTCGACCTGATTGCCGCTGGCATCATCGACCCGGCCAAGGTCACCCGCTCTGCACTGCAGAACGCGTCGTCTATCGCGGCACTCTTCCTCACCACCGAGGCCGTCATTGCTGACAAGCCTGAGAAGGCAGCAGCACCGGCTGGTGGCGGAGCGGATATGGGCGGTATGGACTTCTAGTCCTCGTCGCTCACAACACGCACCATCATGATGGGCTCCCTACTTCGGTAGGGGGCCCATCATTCGTTCAGTCAGGGGTTTCGTCGTCGGCCGTAAGTCGATCGAGGGCATCGAGGGAGGAATGCCGCCGGATGCCGAAGGCGGGCTGATACACGCCGTCGATCAGTCGCAGTTCACCCGCATCGCACAGGGTGGCCAGCAGGATGCCAAGACTTCCGGATTCCAGGCCCAAGCGGTGTTCAAGGGACTCCGCGGTTGCAGGGGAGCGAGTCAGCGAGGCGATCACACGGGCCTCGAGTTCATCCTCGGACAGCAGGCCAGCAAATGCCCCACCTCCGGATCGACCGCGCACGGCGGCCAGGAAGGCCGACCGCGGTACCACCAGCACCCGAGCGTTCGTCACCGCTGTGAGGGTGGCTGATCGTGGCACGGTGTGCAGCAGCGCGTCCTCTTCAAACCATGATCCCGTCGCCAGGGTCAGGCTTGGTCCCTCGGGCGTGGTAGCGCGCAGTTCCCCGGATGCCACGACGAACAGATCGTCGACATAACTCCCTTCCGAACACAGGACGGTTCCGGTGGCTACGTCACGCCAACGGCAGCCCCTGGCGAGGAGTTCGAGATTCTGCGAACCCATCGCTGCGAGAAACCCAACTTCGCTGAGTGCGTCCACGATCGTGCTGTCGATGACCGAGCGGGCATCCAGTGGGCGGACGTACCGCCAACCCAGCCAGGTGAGGATCAGGGACGCAACTCCGATGGGCAGATACGCGCGCGAGGCTCCGACGCCATCGATGAGGAATGGGCCCAACGCCGTGCCGATTGCCCAACCGATCAGCAGTGCCGAGAACTCGATGGCAAAGACTCGAGTAAGGAGATTGGTGGATGTGGTGCGCTGGGTGAGCGATGAGATTGCCGTGCGGGCAAGGGAAATACCGCTTCCAGTGATCGCGAGCAGCACCACGGCCGTGATCACATGTCCTGCGGCGGCCATGACAATGAGCGGAATCCCTGCGATCGTCAGGCCGATGGCAATGGCTGGGGTCAGGCGCTGGTGGGAACGCAATCCGAAGATTCCGGCACCGATGAATGCACCAATTCCTGATGCGCCCATCAGCAGGCCTGCAGTTGCTTCATCTCCGTTCAAGACGTCAGTGGCAAAGCTTGTGGCCAGGATCTCCAGGGAGCCGCTGGTGACGCAAACGAGCAGCAGGAGAAGCACCAGCACGAGCAGTGGACGGTCTTTGGTGATGGCGGAGATTCCGCTGATTGCCTGACGGAGGCCACCCTCCTGCTCATGGGTGCCACCGCCGCTATCGGGTAGGCGCATAGTGCAGGCGCTCGCAAGCACTAGAGCAGCAGCGAAAATGGCAACGACCAACTCGAAATGTCCACCCGCACTCAAGGATCCAGCGATCACCGGTCCGATGAAGATTCCGATGCTGTCGAGTTGATTCGACAGGGAATTGGCTCGCACCAGTTGAGCCGGTGATTCGGACACCTGAGGCAGAATCGAGAAGTGCAGGGGCTCGCACGTGGACGCGGCGAGGTTGAGCACCATGGCCAAGCCGACAACGAGCGGCACGGCGGCGGTGGTTGCGATCGACCACGCGAGCGCCAACATGAGTACCGCCTCGAGCCCGTAGGTCAGACTCAGTACCCGGCCGCGAGGGAAGCGGTCACCCAGGGAGCCGAGTGCCGGGGCCAGGATTGCGGCCGGAACCATCTGGGCGATGAGGGTGGCACTGGCCAGACCGGCTCCGCCACGCCCGAACATGTAGAGCAGGAGCACTGCCCAGTAGCCGTAATCGACAGTGGTGAACAGTGCAAAGGCTGCGAGTGTGCGGATCAGGTGCGCACGTGATGGCGCCAGCGTCTGCATCAACCGCTCCCTGCTCACTGAGGGTCCATAACTCGGAACAACGTACCCGCTATTCCGAGTTAGACCCGCTAAGTCCGAATAACGAAGGGGCGAGGGCGTCAGCACATGCCGAAGTGGCCGCCACCTCCGAGGAGATGACGGCCACTTCCGAAGTGCTGTGCCTTAGGCCTTGGGCAGAACAGGTCGTACGTGGCGAGGTGCCTCGTGGCCCGTGGTGGCCAGGAATGCTGCGCGAGCGGCATCGACGGCGGTGGTCCGGGCGGCCTTGGCGGCGGTGATTGCCGCAGCCTTGTCTGCCTTGGCAGCGATCACTGTTGCATCCTGATCGAACGCAGTCTTTGCGGCGACGATGGCTGCGTGGAATGCGTCGGCCGCTGCGGCGTCCTTGGCACTTCCATTCCACGTTGCAATGGCGGTATTCACAGCGGCGCGGCGCACCGAT
>CAXBQZ010000060.1:0-18351 GCA_963978055.1 uncultured bacterium | reverse complement strand
CTTGGCGACGGCAGCCGCCATGTAGCGAACGTTGACGCCCGGAGCCAGTTCGAGCGTGACATGGTCGCCATCGACTGAGATCACCTTGGCAAACATGCCGGCCGTTGTCATGATCTGCTGCCCGGGCGCCAGCCGTGACATCAGCGACTTCATCTCACGCTGACGATTGCGCTGGGGACGGATGAGCAGGAAGTAGAACGCGCCGATAAGCACGAGGAATGGGAGGAACTGGCCGATATTCACGTCGTCACCCTGTCATTGAGGAGGAGTTTCACAGAGTCTACGCGTGATGGTCTGCGAACGACTGATTCCTAGGACGAATCTTCTATCCCATCATCGATCGCCAGCTGACCCAAGGCACCAGCTGGTGGTGTGCGACCCAGATGCTGCCAGGCAAGCGCGGTGGCTACTCGTCCCCGCGGGGTCCTGGCCAAGAATCCGCGACGTACGAGGAACGGCTCACAGACCGTCTCCACCGTTTCAGATTCCTCACCGACCGACACGGCCAGCGTGGAAAGCCCAACAGGACCACCACCAAAGCGTGTCAGCAGAGCGTCAAGGACCGCTCGGTCAAGCCGGTCAAGCCCAATCTCATCAACCTCGTAAAGGGACAGCGCCGCCTGAGCGAGGTCGATATCCACGCACCCATTTCCCTTGACCTGGGCATAGTCGCGCACGCGGCGAAGAAGTCGGTTGGCCACCCGAGGGGTTCCCCGGCTTCGCCGGGCAATCTCAGCGGCGGAGTCGGACGAGATTTGCACATCGAGCAGGTGTGCGCTGCGCTCGATGATGGCTTGAATATCGTCGGCCTCGTAAAAGTCCATGTGGGCGGTGAATCCGAACCGATCACGCAGTGGTCCAGGTAGCAGTCCAGCGCGCGTTGTGGCCCCGACCAGAGTGAACGGTGGAAGCTCAAGCGGAATTGCTGTTGCTCCTGGGCCCTTGCCGACGATGATGTCGACGCGGAAATCCTCCATTGCCAGATAGAGCATCTCCTCCGCGGCTCTGGACATTCGATGAATCTCGTCGAGGAAGAGGACCTCCCCCGGCACCAGACTCGAAAGAACCGCTGCCAGATCGCCCGCGTGCTGTAGTGCCGGCCCACTTGTCACCCGCAGGGGTACTCCGAGTTCGGCTGCAATGATCATCGACAACGTGGTCTTGCCAAGACCAGGTGGTCCGGCCAACAGCACGTGGTCGGCAGCCCGGCCTCGGTTCGCCGCTGCTTCCAGGACCAGGCCTAGCTGATCTTTGACCCGCTGCTGACCGATGAAGGCATCGAGGGTGCGAGGTCGAAGGGCACCTTCAACGACGGTGTCCTCGCCATCGGCATGTGTATCAACAATACGAGGACCGGCACCTTCATCTGACCAGGATTCGATCGTCATCCGCGATCCAATCTCTGCAGGGCTAGCCGAAGTGCGCTGCCAACGTCGAGTTCATCGGTGGTGTCACTTGCCACCGATGCGATAGCCGCCTCGGCATCCTTGGGGCTCCAGCCCAAACCAACCAGTGCTGCGTGGACCGATGGTTGCCATGATCCCGACGACACGGCAGGCTGATGAGCCGGAGTGAACTGGCCGAGCGTGGGACCCAATCTGTCTTTGAGCTCGAGAACCATGCGTTGAGCACCCTTACGTCCGATCCCAGGCACCTTGGTGAGTGCCACCAGATCTTCGGTGGCGACCGCGTGCCGAATCTGATCTGGCGTCATTACCGCAAGAATTGCCAGTCCGAGGCGCGGACCTACACCGCTTACCGTTTGCAGAACGTCGAACACGTCCCGCTCATCATCGTCGGTAAACCCGTAAAGCGTCAGCGAGTCCTCGCGCACAACCAATCGCGATGAGACGGTAGCCACCGTACCCACGCGCAGGGTGGCCAGCGTTCCGGGCGAGCACTGAAGATCGAGCCCCACTCCGCCAACATCGATAACCGTTGACGTTGAATTGATCGAGGTAACCTGCCCTCGCACGAAGGCAATCACCTGATACCCACCTGCAGTTGCGCCTGTGCGGCCACGATCCGGCTGCTGGTCTCATCTCGCCAGAGGTGGCAGATTGCCAGAGCCAGTGCGTCAGCGGCATCGGCAGGTGTAGGCATCTGCTGAAGCCGCAACAGCCGCTGGACCATCACACCTACCTGACCCTTGTCCGCTCTGCCATGTCCAGTAACCGCAGCCTTGACCTCACTGGGGGTATGGAGTGCGACGGGCAAATCCCGACGAGCCGCAGAGGCAATCGCAACAGCTCCGGCCTGAGCAGTTCCCATGACTGTGCGGACATTGTGCTGGCTGAAGACCCGCTCGACAGCCACTGCGTCCGGCTTGGTCTCATCGAGGATCTGCTCAAGAGCACGCTCGAGTGAGTTCAAGCGACGGCTGAGTTCCATATCCGCAGGTGTGCGGATTACACCTGCGGTGACCAACGTGAGCGTGCGGCCCGGATCTCCGTCGACAACACCGAACCCACAGCGAGTCAGGCCCGGATCGACCCCAAGCACGCGCACCTGTCACATCCCTCACATTGTCCGAACATGTGTTCGGATCTTATGAGAATCATCGGGACGGACGCAGGCGCCACGCCGCAGGCATGTCCCCAGGTCCCCACTTCGGCAACACGTGGAGTACGTCAGACGAGTTTAGGCGTCCAGGGCTGCAAGGATCTCGTCAGAGATATCTGCATTCGCATAGACGTTCTGCACGTCATCACTGTCCTCGAGCGCATCGATCAACTTGAAGATCTTGCGAGCGGTGTCCTCGTCCACCTCTACCTGCATACTCGGCACAAAACCCGTTTCTGCCGACTCGTAGTCGATCCCAGCGGACTGAAGCGCTGTACGGACGGCAACCACATCTGTTGCTGCACTCAAGACCTCAAATGCCTCGCCTAGATCATTGACCTCCTCAGCACCGGCATCAAGAACGGCCATAAGCACGTCATCCTCGCTCAGTCCGTTCTTCGGAACGATCACAACGCCGCGACGACTGAACAGGTAGGACACTGAACCCGGGTCTGCCATCGATCCACCATTGCGGGTCATGGCAACCCTTACCTCACCTGCTGCGCGGTTGCGGTTGTCTGTGAGACATTCGATCAGAACAGCGACCCCGTTGGGCCCGTAGCCCTCGTACATGATGGTCTGGTAATCAGCGCCGCCACCTTCGGCACCTGACCCGCGCTTGACCGCGCGGTCGATGTTGTCGTTGGGAACCGAACTCTTCTTCGCCTTGTAGATCGCGTCGTACAGCGTCGGATTGGCATCAGGATCACCACCGCCGGTTCGGGCGGCAACCTCGATGTTCTTGATGAGTTTGGCGAACAACTTGCTGCGTTTGGCGTCAACAACGGCCTTCTTGTGCTTTGTTGTCGCCCACTTGGAGTGGCCGCTCATGCCTTCTCTCTCACCATCTCGACGAAATACCGATGAACACGGGTGTCGCCCGTCAGCTCCGGATGGAACGACGTCGCCAGGATGTGTCCCTGCTGTACAGCCACAATCCTACCGTCCGCGGGACCACCCTCCACGTGACCCAGGATCGTGACCTCCGGACCTGCCTGCTCCACCCATGGAGCCCGGATGAACACCGCGTGCACTGGATCAGCGCCCAAGACAGGAATATGCAAGGCGCTCTCAAATGAATCTACCTGACGGCCGAAGGCGTTCCGACGAACCGTGACATCTAGGCCACCAATGGTTTCCTGGTCAGGTCGGCCACCCTCAATGCGGTCGGCGAGCATGATCATTCCGGCACAGGAGCCGTACGCGGGCATTCCTGCTGCCACTCTGTCCCGCAGCGGACCCATGAGTCCCCAGCGCAGCGCCAGATTGCTCATCGTGGTTGATTCACCACCTGGGATCACCAGCGCGTCTACCTGATCCAGTTCCTCGACGGAGCGGACCTTGGTGGTCTCCACACCACATGCTGCGAGTGCGTGCTGATGCTCGCGTACGTCACCCTGCAACGCCAGAACCCCGATGATCGGGGCCATGATCACCAGCCGCGATCTTCGAGTCGATGGTGGACAGGGATATCCGCGACGTTGATGCCAACCATCGCCTCGCCCAGTCCTCGGCTCACCTTTGCCACCACATCAGGGTTGTCGTAGTGCAGTGTGGCCTGAACGATGGCGTTCGCGCGCTTGACTGGATCGCCACTCTTGAAAATGCCGGAGCCGACGAAGACTCCCTCGGCACCCAGTTGCATCATCATCGCGGCGTCGGCGGGGGTGGCGATGCCACCTGCGGTGAACATTACGACGGGCAGCTTGCCGCTGCTCGCAACCTCGACGACCAGATCGTATGGAGCCTGAAGTTCCTTGGCTGCCACGTAGAGCTCATCTTTGGACAGCGATGTGAGGCGACGGATCTCTCCGCCGATGCGACGCATGTGAGTGGTGGCATTGGACACATCCCCCGTTCCAGCTTCACCCTTGGATCGGATCATGGCCGCACCCTCGTTGATACGACGCAGCGCCTCACCCAGATTCGTCGCACCGCAGACGAAGGGAACAGTGAATGCCCACTTGTCGATGTGGTTCTCGTAGTCAGCGGGTGTCAGCACCTCGGACTCATCGATGTAGTCGACTCCCAGGCTCTGCAGCACCTGCGCCTCCGCAAAATGGCCGATACGAGCTTTGGCCATTACGGGGATGGATACCGTCGCGATGATTCCGTCGATCATGTCAGGGTCGCTCATCCGGGAGACACCGCCTTGGGCGCGGATATCGGCGGGAACCCGCTCGAGCGCCATGACGGCCACGGCGCCGGCGTCCTCAGCGATCTTTGCCTGCTCGGGGGTGACCACGTCCATGATCACACCACCCTTGAGCATCTCTGCCATTCCGCGCTTAACGCGCGAAGTACCAGTTGCTGGGATTGCCGGATCGGTCGGTGACGACATGGAAACCTCGGACGACATGAAGACCTCAAGTGACGTAGTTCAGGATGTTGTTACCCGCAGTTTAGCGAATCCGCAGACAACTGCAGACCGACCCCGTCACCAACGACCATGATCGGGGCCACATCGGATCTTCAGCACCGATTACGCCTGGTCGAGCGCGACCGGAGGTGCATCATCAAAGTCGATCGTCGATGGCATTGGAGTGTGGCCTGCCAGCCTGAACCAACGACAAACCCGCTTCACTCGCACCTGCGTGCAGGAGCGAACTACATCGTTGTGGAATCGGCGCGCAAACTCAGTCCGTCGACAGGCCAGGGCAAGTTCCTCGAGGAGCTGATCGGCAAGTTCCTCATCCGGTGCAGCCTCACCACGGATGTCATCAATCACCTCTGGGTCGTCCAGCACGGCCGCCAGCGCACTTGTCAGCTCGGATTCAGCAACAGTCCGCGCATCATGGTCCAAAGGTCCTGCCGTCAAAGTCCCCTGTGCGGCAGATGACAGGAGCAGAGCCGACGCCGGATCTAGGAACCCGCTCGAAGCCAGATCCTGGGCTGCGGCAGTGCGGCGAAGCAACTGTGCATCAAGTGCGGCGACGGCCGTTTCGATTCGATGGTGTAATCGGTCCAATCGCCCCGCCGTTGAGGACAGGTACACGACGATGGCACCAACCGCCACCACTCCCAGCAGTATCCAGGTCAGCCAGTCGGTCATACATCCGCCTCATCGCGATCATTCGGACGTCGACTCAGTCTCCCAATGACCTGACCACGTAGATCCTCGGTGACCCGCTCCCCTGTGACCGTAACTGAGGCGTAGACATCAAGGATTCGCGCGGCCACCGTCTGCCAGTCGAACTCACGGGCCCGATCCCGACCAGCAACAGACAGCTTTTCTCGGCGACGTGGGTCATCAAGGAGCTGATTGATGACGAAGGCAAGATCTGCTGGATCCTCATTGCGGAATAGGTAGCCGGCCTCCCCATCTTCGAGCACTCGTGCAAACGCCTCGATATCGCTGGCTACCACGGCGGTCCCGCTGGCCATCGCTTCGAGAAGCACGATGCCAAAGCTCTCCCCACCCGTATTCGGTGCGACGTATATGTCTGCGGAGACGAAGGCCCTGATCTTCTCCTCCTCGGTCACGAGGCCCATGAACGTGACATGTTCCCGGACCGACGCGTCAAGTGATGAGGTGAAGTCCTCGATATCACCCGGTCCAGCAACCAGAAGCCGGACGCCTGGATGCCGCTCTATAACGGCTGGGAGCGCCTCCAACAGAATCTGCAGACCCTTGCGTGGCTCATCGATACGTCCGATGAAAAAGAGTGACCCACCTTCACCGGGCCACCCCGGTAATGGTGGCAGCGTTCCGAATGCGCTCGTATCGACCCCATTCGGGATCAGCACCGCATCCCCTCCCATGTGCTCGACCAGCGTCTGGCGCGCCGCTTCACTCACCGCAATGCGAGCGGACACCTTTTCCAGAGCAGTTTGCGCGATCGGGTACATCGCAGAAAGAGCACGGGAGCGCTCCATCGACGAGTGCCACGTCGCCACAAGGGGGCCACGTGCCGCCCAGCAGGACAGAATGGACACGCTCGGAGACATCGGTTCGTGGATGTGCAACACGTCGAAGTCACCTTCGCGCAGCCATCTGCGAACCCGTCGCGCGGCCCGAGGACCAAAACTCACTTTCGCCTTCGACCCGTTGTAGGCCAGAGCGATCGATCCTCCGGCCGACACCACATAGTCGGGAAGCTCCGTGTCGTCCTCTGCCGGCGCGAGAACACTCACCGAGTGTCCCAGTCGCTGAAGGGCCACCGCCAGATCTCGCACATGAACCTGGACCCCACCAGGAGTTCCCCAGTCATAGGGGCACACGATGCCGATTCTCATGTGACAGTCAGACCATCTCGCTGGGGTCCCTTATCTGGATCGAGATCGTCCAGCCACACCCGCTGCAACATATGCCAGTCTTCCGGATGGTCAGCGATGACTCCCTCAAATGCCTGAGCAATCTGCTGCGTGATCTGAACGATCCCTCGCATGCGCGAATCCGTAGGAGCAATCTCGAGCCGTGGGAAAAACTGCGTGTGGTTGCGACCGTCTTTCAGGTAGAGGCAGGCCGGCAGGATGGGGGCGCCAGTATCCAAATGTAGGGCCGCGGGCCCTGCTGGCATTTTGGCAGTCGCACCAAAGAACTGGACGCGAACCCCGCTGTTGCTCAAGTCCCGATCGGACGCCAGAGCCACGAGTCTGCCCTCCTTCAGCCGTTGCACCAGATATGGGTAGGGAGGCTCACCACCGGTGAGGGGGATCACGTCCGCACCCCGAGCAAGCCGGACTGCCAGGAACTTCTCAAACAGATCTTCGGGCTTGAGGCGTTCAACAACAGTAGTCACCCACCCAAATTTCAGTTTGACCCAATAGCCCGCATGATCCCAATTCCCCATGTGCGGTACTACAACGATCACACCTTTGCCTTCGGCCAGAGCCTCGGCAAGATAGTGATCGTCAACACCGACCATCTCATCGAGGATGCGCTCTTGCGACCATCCGGGCATCCGGAAAAGTTCACACCAATAGCGAAAGTAGGTCCGCATTCCGCTGCGGCTGAGGAGTTTAAGATCGTCCTCGCTGACATCCGGCCCAACCACGCGTCGCAGGTTGCTCTGCAATCTCTTGACGTCTTTGCCCTGCCGAGCCCACATGGTGTCTGCAATCCGCTCGAATATCGAATACGCAGTGCGCTCGGGCATACGTCGCACCGCCGACCAACCCACGGAGTACGCGATGGATGCGACTCGATCCTCGACAGCACCCATTACGACTCATCCGTCGACTGTGAGGATCGTCCCTGAAGTGCGGAACGCACGTGGACAATCCGTTGAGCCACCGTGACCCACGACAGAATGGCCAGAATCCATAGAGCCACGGGAAGTATGAACGGCACTCCCAGTCCATAGAGTGCTGCGGCGCCCAGCGCCAGCATGACTCTCTCCGCCCTCTCGGCAATCCCGACATTGCATTCAACGCCGATACTTTCCGCCCGCGCCTTAGCGTAGGAAACAACAGACCCGCCGATCAGGCACGCGAGGGCAACCCCAGCAGTTCGCAGATCTCCCTGTCGAGCGAAGCCCAACAGCATGCCCCCGAAGATGGCCCCGTCAGCAACTCGATCCAGTGTTGAGTCCAGGAAAGCACCCCACGGCCCAGATCGCCCAGACATTCGCGCCATCGTGCCGTCAAGCAGATCAAAGGACACGAACACCGCAATCAGGAGCGCACCAAGAAACCAACGCTGAGCAGGAAAACACATGAGTGCCGCAGCACATGTGGCAGCCGTACCGATGAGCGTTACGACATCGGGTGAGATACCGGCCCTAAGAGCCACCTTCGCCACCGGGTCAACGAAGTTGGCGGCAAACGCTCGTGCCGAGCTGTTGTTCAACATGATTCATCCAGAATATAGACACCGGCGACCATGTGGGACTTCCCCGCTCGTCAAGATGCTGCGAGTCGAATCACAGGCGACGCTAGGCTGATACACGCAGCCCCGGAACTATCGGAGAGGACACCAGTGCCAACAACGGACAGCGTGAGCCTCGGACACCCGGTTCGCAATGTCGTCCTTGTGGGCCCGCGCGGCTCCGGCAAGACCACACTCGTCGAGCAGTTGCTCGCGTGTGCAGGGGCTCTGGATCGGATGGGCTCGGTTGAGGAGGGATCAACGACCTCTGATTTCGAGGAGTTCGAGATCCAGCAGAAGATGTCGGTGTCCATGTCGGTGGCATCAGCAACCGTCAATGGTGTGACGATCAATCTGCTCGACACACCGGGTGCTGACGAGTTCGTCGGAGAAGTGCGCGCCGGACTTAGGGCGGCGGATGCCGCGCTCTTCGTCATCTCCGTCACCGATGGTGTTGATGCCGCAACAGCACAGCTGTGGCAGGAATGTGCGAGCGTGGAACTGCCACGGGCGATCGTTGTCACCCACCTCGACAGGCGCAAAGGTGACTTTGACGACCTCGTGGCCATCTGCCGACGAGTTTTCGATGAGGACATTGCACCCATCCATCTACCGCTACTCGCCGACAACTATGCGGTTGCGGGTCTGATGGATCTGCTTACCCAGCAGATCCACGACTACTCCGGCCAGGCCCGCGTGATCCGCCCATCGGACCTCGAGCATGGGCCGCTGATCCAAGAGGCACGAAACACTCTGATCGAGAGCATCATCGCCCAGAGTGAGGACGAATCCCTGATGGATCGCTATCTGGACGATGGCGATCTCGGGATAGACCAACTCATTGGTGACCTCGAGTTGGCAATTGCACGGGGGCATTTCCACCCTGTCGTTGGATCGGCCACCACTCCTTCACTGTTCGGCGCACAGGAGATCCTGGATCTGCTCTGTCGCGCCTTCCCCGCACCATCTGAACATCCACTGCCGTACGTCACGACCCTCGACGGAGAACCCCTTGACGTTCTCTCCGGTGACCCGAACGGACCGCTGTGCGCCGAAATCATCAAGAGCACGTCGGACCCCTATGCAGGCCGAATCTCCGTGGTACGGATCTTCAGCGGTTCACTTGGCCACGGTGATTCGGTGCATGTGGCGGGCCATGTGAACGCAGACCACCCATCACGTGATGCAGGTGAACGCATCGGCGTCCTGCACCGAATCAACGGAAGGTCACTGACGCCGGTGAGTTCCGCACAGGCAGGCGACATCGTGGCGGTGGCCAAACTCACCGGGGCGCAGACCGCAGACACCTTGTCAGACCCCACATCCCCGATGCTGCTGGAACCGTGGCTGCTACCTGAGCCGGCTTTAGCCGTGGCCCTCATGACCCCATCCGAGCACGGCAAACTGGGTACCGCGCTCACTAGCCTGGTCGCAGAGGACCCAACTCTGCGGCTTGAACTGAACGAGCAGACCCAAGAATGGATCCTGCGATGTATGGGCGATACGCACCTTCAATTGGTCATTAGCCGCCTGGCATCCAGATACTCACTTGAGGTTCAGGCCGCACCAGTTCGAGTGGCTCTGCGTGAGACCTTCGCCGCCCCCGCATCCGGACATGGTCGGGTGGCAAAGCAGACCGGTGGTCACGGGCAGTTCGCCAGTTGTGAGATCACGGTCGATCCACTGCCCCCGGGTTCAGGGTACGAGTTCGTTGACGCGGTGGTTGGCGGATCGATCCCGCATGCCTATATCCCCAGCGTCGATAGGGGACTCCGCCGGGCTCTGGCAGCCGGTCTCGCCGCCGGCTACCCGGTCGTCGATGTGCGCGTCACCCTCACCGGGGGGAAGGCGCACGAGGTCGACTCCTCCGATCTCGCATTCCAGATGGCTGCTGAACTGGCCTTAAGAGATGCGGCACAGACAGTTGGAATCACATTGCTGGAGCCAGTCGACACCGTGACGATACTTACCGCAAATGAATTCGTCGGCGCCCTGACAAACGACGTGCTCGGCCGACGTGGGCGGGTCACTGGAACCATGCCGGAAGCTGGTGGTCACACCACGCTCACTGCGCTCATTCCTCAGACCGAACTCGGCCGGTACGCCATCGAGTTGCGGGCGCTCACCCACGGAACCGCCACGTTCACCCGAGTCTTCTGCGAATTCGCCTCCGTGCCACCCACAATTGCCCAGCGCATTCAGAGCCAGCAGCGGACATAACGGAACTACCGCGCGACTACCAGCCCGCGGCCAGCAATTTACGTGTTTCGATAAGCAACTGCGGCATTGTCTTGGTCCCACTGACCACCGGCATGAAATTGGTGTCGCCACCCCACCGCGGAACGATGTGCTGATGCAGATGTCCGGCAATTCCAGCCCCAGCGATAGAACCTTGGTTGATACCGATGTTGAAACCCTGGGCACCTGATACCTCTCGAAGCGTGGCCATCGCGCGCTGCGTATAGGCAGCGAGCTCCTCGAGCTCGGCTGACTCAAGGTCGGTGTAGTCGGCAACGTGACGATAGGGACAGATCATCAGATGGCCCGTGTTGTACGGATACAGGTTGAGTACAACGTAAACATGCACCCCCCTGGCAATGACCAAACTGTCCTCCTCGCCCATCAGCGGGGATCGACAGAACGGACAGTCATCGCCGGCATCTGTGTGGCTCGGCTTGTTCTCTCCTTGGAGATAGGCCATGCGATGAGGACCCCACAGTCGCTCCCATGCGTCCGCAGCCGGCATGTCAGACCTGAGCCCGACTGCTGATTGCATCCAGAATCTCGCTGATCGCGTCGTCGATGGCGACCCCGTTCTTCTGAGTGCCATCGCGGTAGCGGAACGAGACAGCACCGGCGGCCATGTCCTCGTCCCCCACGATCAGCATGTACGGAACCTTCTGCTTCTGCGCATTGCGGATCTTCTTCTGCATCCGGTCATCTGATGAGTCAACCTCGATCCGCACACCTGCATCACGAAGGCGCTGCGCGATCCCGTCGAGATAGTCGACGTGACCATCGGTGATGGGAATTCCGACGACCTGTACAGGTGCCAACCACGCCGGGAAGGCCCCCGCGTAGTGCTCGAGAAGGACAGCGAAGAAACGCTCGATGGATCCAAACAGCGCCCGGTGGATCATCACGGGACGCTGGCGTGACCCATCAGCTGCCGTGTACTCCAACTCGAATCGCTGCGGCAGGTTGAAGTCGACCTGGATAGTCGACATCTGCCAGGTACGACCGATCGCATCGCGCGCTTGAACTGAGATCTTCGGGCCGTAGAACGCGGCACCACCAGGGTCAAGAACCAGTTCCAAATCCTGACGTTCAGCTGCCTGGCGAAGGGTCTCGGTTGCCCGCTCCCAGTCTTCGTCCGTTCCGACGTACTTGATCGGATCACGGGTCGACAGCTCGAGATAGAAATCATCGAGCCCATAGTCGCGCAGCAGATCGAGAACGAAGGTAAGCAGCGAATCCAGCTCATCTGGCATCTGCTCGACGGTGCAGTAGATGTGGGCATCATCCTGAGTGAAGCCGCGCGCGCGGGTGAGGCCCTGGATGACACCGGACTTCTCGTATCGATATACAGTTCCGAACTCGAACAGACGCAGTGGCAGCTCGCGGTAGGAACGCCCTCTCGCGCGGAAAATCAGGTTGTGCATGGGACAGTTCATGGGCTTCATGTAGTACTTCTGCGGAGCTTTGCGCAGTTCGCCATCGGCTCCATACTCAGCATCGAGCTCCATGGGTGGATACATGCCCTCGGAGTACCAGTCCAGGTGACCTGAAATCTCATACAGCTGACCCTTGGTCAGATGTGGTGTGTTAACGAACTCATAGCCGGCTTCGTCGTGACGTCGACGTGAGTAGTGCTCCATCTCCCTTCTGATGATTCCGCCCTTGGGATGGAATACGGCAAGGCCCGAGCCGATCTCCTCGGGAAAGCTGAACAGGTCGAGCTCCGTACCCAGCCGTCGATGGTCACGGCGCTCAGCCTCTTCGAGGAAGGCCAGATACTCCTTGAGCGCATCCCGCGTCTCCCAGGCGGTGCCATAGATCCGCTGAAGCATCGGGTTCTTCTCACTTCCACGCCAGTAGGCAGCCGCAGATCGCATCAGCTTGAAGGCAGGGATCATTCTGGTGCTTGGCACATGTGGTCCCCGGCACAGGTCTCGCCAGACCAGATCTCCGGACTTCGCGTCCAGATTGTCGTAGATGGTGAGGTCGGTACCACCCACCTCCATCACGTCAGCCATATCATCATCGGACTCCCCCGACTTCAGTCCGATCAACTCAAGCTTGTATGGCTCGCCTGCGAGCTCTACTCGGGCATCGGCTTCCGTCACCACTCGTCGGGAGAACCGCTGACCGGCCTTGACGATGTCCTGCATCTTCTTTTCCAGGGCGGCCAGATCCTCCGGAGTAAAGGGGGTGGCCACGTCAAAGTCGTAGTAGAACCCATCGCGGATCGGTGGGCCGATGCCAAGCTTGGCCTCCGGGTAGAGCTGCTGCACTGCCTGAGCCAAGACGTGGGCGGTGGAGTGTCGAAGTACCGCGCGTCCATCAGGACTGTCGATGGCGACACCCTCAACTACATCCCCGTCGGACAGAACCGAGTGCAGATCACGAAGCTCACCACCGATCCGAGCCACGACGATTGACCGGTCAGTGAACAGCTCGGCTGCGGTGGTGCCGGGGCTCACCTCACGCTCTTCGCGGTTTCCAGCTGAATCAAGAACGTGAACGATGGGCACTGCTACTCCTTGTTTGGGTGATGCGCCGCGACGAAGGACACATCAAGGTTCGGCGGGTACGAGGCGTCGAACTCGGTCAGGTGAATGCTATCTGCCCCAAGTATCCGGCATGTGAATGCGCGGCGTCGCGTCGATTACGCCGAACCGTGGTCAGCCAAGTGCCGGCGAGGGCAGCACGTGTTCGGGATCTACGACCCAGGCGGCATCGTCAGTGGTGCACCATATGTCCTGATCCACGACATGTGCCGCGCCCAGTACCTTTGCCACCGGGTGCCGATCCGGGATGTTGAGGGATAGCCGTCGACCAGCACCGGCTCTGGTCTGCAGCGCGACGACAAGTTCGGCCAGTGAATCCGGGTCAGGAGTCACCGCTCTGAGCAACTGGAGCGTCGATTCGCCGTTATCGAGCAGCACCGCGCAGGCCCGGACGGTCCCGTCCGGGCCTCGCAACGTCGCCACGCTCGTTGCATCCGTGCCGAGCCACCAACCGCAGTCACCTGGTTTGGCCGCTCGAAACTCAACTGCATCCCAGCTCGTGTCCGAAATTGACGAAGACGAGATCCCGGGTAGTTCAAGGTAGAGATTTGCCCACCGAGGGGTCAGCCCCGCCTGAGCGTAGAGGGCCAGTGCCCGCGGATCCTGTGATGCCGAGGTCATGCGTGGACCAGAGTTCACCCACACCTGTGCCAGTAGACGCCGACCGAGGCCCTTGTTCTGATTCTCGGGACGCACGAACAGGTCCGTGAGATATGACGCGCCCGAACGCTCGATCACGCCTGCGAATCCGACAAGGTTCATTCCATCATCAGCCACGACCAGTGAGCCATGGTCCACGACGAATTCCTGATACCGCCGATCCTGCGCCGAGATTGGGCCCATCTGACCACACGCCACCGCACAAGCCGCAAGCCTGTCTGCGTCAGCAGGTGTGTAGGGACGAAAGGTAGCCACAATGACACCCTAACCAGCAGGGGCTGAAGACGCGGGCAACAGCAGACGGTGGGCGATACTGGGTTCGAACCAGTGACCTCTTCGGTGTGAACGAAGCGCGCTACCACTGCGCCAATCGCCCGTTGCGAGCCTGACTCTACCAAAGGGAACTCGATGCTCCATCCCGGGCGCTCTCGCGGAACTTTTCCCGATGCACCAGCGTCGAGTGTTGTGGTGGCCACGATCACAGATGACCGAGGTTTATCGGAGCCCAATTCGGGCACAACGTGGTCACCCCCGGTAAGGAGTGATGACATGGCTGCCATAAGCGCCGATCTCGATCTGGTTTTGGTTCTCGGAGACGAGCGACTCATTCCAGTTGCTGCAACGTTGACCTACTCAGTGACGGAACCTTTCGCGGTGTCCGCGCTGTTCCGAACGACTGATGGTGACATCAACTGGGTCTTCGCCCGCCAGCTTCTTGACGAAGGTTTGACTGAGTCGGTTGGTGAGGGTGACGTGGTGATTTGGCCTGCACATGATGATGCGGGAGAGACGATCTGTATCTCACTGTGCAGCCCGGGTGGCAATGCACTTCTTGAAGCTGATTCCCAGGAGATCCGAAGTTTCCTCGAGGCGTCCTATCGCCTTGTGGCACGCGGCGAAGAGTCCGATCACGTCAACGTTGATGACTTCCTCAGCCAACTCTTCAACAGCTGAACACGCTAGCGAGAATCACTCAGTCGGTATCTCAACCGTTCATACTCTGGCTCGAAGCCCGCGACTCGGTAGAGCTCGCGGGCTCCGTCATTTCCAGCCCAGACCGTCAGCCGAACCGACTCGGCACCGCGATCTATTGCCAATTCGCGGACCTCTCCAAGGATGGCCAGTCCGTACCCCCGTCGTCGGTATGGTTCGAAGACTTCAAGGTCGTAAAGATGCAGAGTCGGCTCGTCATGCGGGACGTCAACACCGCCCATGCCGACCCCAAACACGCCGACGTTGACGATTTCATCATCGATCAGATCAAAGGCGCCGAAGTACTCGGTTTCTGCATTGACAACCAGCCAGTCGAAATCCTTGTCCGCGAGGGCCGTTGCACGCTCATGAGTCAGGGCACCAGCTGTGGTGATGTCGTGCACATAGCCGCGCTTCGCATGGGGTAGATATGTCCTTACCTCATCATCGGTGAGTCGACGGAAGGTCACACTCATGGATCCACTCCCTCCGCCATGCGACGATCGAACTCCGCAGCCACGAGAGCCGTTGTGGGCCCTGCAGGCAACTCGCGATCGTCGATCTTGGTAACCGGATGGACGTCGCGGGTGGAGGACGTGATGAACACCTCATCGGCCGTCATGAGCACATCGTAGGGAAGATGGCTCTCTCGATGATCTGCCACTGTCGGCCCCCACTCGAGCACCAGCTCGCGGGTGATACCGGCAAGGCAGCCGGTCTCGAGGGCTGGTGTATGAACCACACCATCGATCACGACGAAGATATTGCTCCCCGTGCCCTCACACAGTTCCCCTTGCGTATTCGCAAGGACTGCCTCTGATGCCCCAGCCCGGTGTGCGTATGCCAGAGCCACCGCATTCTCTGCATAAGAGGTGGTCTTCACCCCAGCCACGGCAGACCGCTCGTTCCGGGTCCACGGCACCGTGGCCAGAGTGGTGGACGGGCCCCATTCCTTGGTTGGTGTGAGCGTGACGATCAACGTCTGACCCTCAACACCCCGCTCAGACCCAAGTGGGCCGGCACCCGAGGTGACAGTAATGCGCAGGCGGGCTCGACCGCCATCAACACCACTGGCAGCAACGACCTCTTCCACGGCGCGTCGGATGACGGGCTCAGCCGGCGACTCAAGTCCCATGCCCGCCGCAGACCTGAACAGACGAGCCAGGTGCCGAGTGAGGGCAAACGGTGCTCCGTCGCGAACCAGCAGGGTTTCAAAGACTCCATCCCCGACCGTAAGACCGTGATCAAGGACAGACACCACCGCCTCGTCAGCACTGCGCAATGAACCGTCAAGCCAGAAGATTGTCACGTTGATCCACCCTCCCAGATCCCACCGGCAACCGTGAGCAACTTCGCACGCTTGAGCTCTGTCTCTTCCCACTCATGGACAGGATCACTTCCCCACGTGATTCCGGCGCCTGTTCCGAAATGAACCGATCCTTCTGAAATCCAGAACGTACGGATCGTGACGGCCAATTCCGCCGTCCGGTTGTCTGCATTCACCCATCCGATGGCCCCGCAGTACGGGCCACGCGAGGCAGGCTCCAACTCGGCAATGATGCGAAGTGCACTGGACTTCGGTGCCCCGGTCACCGATCCGGGTGGGAAAGACGCATCAAGCAATTCCGGCCACGTCACCCCATCGCGAAGTTCACCGCGCACGTAGGAGACCAGATGAACCAAACCGGGATGCTCCTCGAGGGTCAACAGCCGGGGCACGGTTACCGACCCGGTCCGACAGACCACGCTCAGATCATTTCGAACCAAATCGACGATCATGACGTTCTCGGCCGAATCCTTCGGTGCCAGATCTGCGGCGGTCTTACCGGTTCCCTTGATTGGTCCGGACTCAATCACGTCCGCTTCGCGCTGGAGGAACAGCTCAGGTGAGGCTGTCGCGATATGCACGCCATCGGCCGGCACCCCGGGATGGCACCCAGCGGGGAGTTGAACAAAGCCTCCGTACGGAGACGGATTCCCACGAGCGAGCAGGGCGGCGAGGCCGGTGATGTCCTGCATGCTCGGATCGGCAAGGGGCGCAGACATCACGCGGCAAATGTTCGCCTGGTACACCTCACCTTTAGCGATGTACTCGCGAGTGGCCGACACTGCGTCGATATAAACCTGGCGCGACATCGACGTGCTCCAGGCATCATGTTCTGGCCCTACCCAGCGCCCCTTCTTGGCCTGCCCCGGGCGCACATGGGCGAATCGCGCAAAGATCGCCTCCCCCTCGTACGGGACGACGGTAGCCCACCAGCCTTCGGAGTCCAGGACGGCGGGATCGCTGCTGACGTCGATCAGGTCAGTGGCAAGCAGGTTGCCGAACTGTGCACAGGGCTCACTCACCGCTGATCACCTGCTCATCCGCGTCGTCACACCCCAGACGGTACCGCCCAGACCCGTGCATCACCCACCTGCCGGAAGTGTTGACGTCGAATTCTGAGGTGTGCGACCGCAGGAGGAGAGCAGGGGTATTTGAGTTGGCCACGCGGGAGCTGCTGACGACCATGCCCGCTTTTGAGAGTCCCAACGGGATGGGCTAAGGTAACTACTCGTGCCCGATTCGTCGGGTAACGCGGACGTGGCTCAGTTGGTAGAGCATCACCTTGCCAAGGTGAGGGTCGCGGGTTCGAATCCCGTCGTCCGCTCGGAAGACCTCGCCAGAGGTCTCACTCGGTGGAGTGGCCGAGAGGCGAGGCAGCGGCCTGCAAAGCCGCGTACACGGGTTCAAATCCCGTCTCCACCTCGGTTCACAACCGGGGGCACGACCCCACGGGCGATTGGCGCAGGGGCTAGCGCGCTTCCTTGACACGGAAGAGGTCACAGGTTCGATTCCTGTATCGCCCACCGACGACTGACGGGGCCTCAAGAATTGGGCCGCGTCAGTTTTTTTGCTCAATTCATGCCCTTACCCAAAACCCGCGCATGAGCAGCGGCAGATCGCCACAATGTAAGACGTGAACACCAACTCAGCCACCCCCAAGGCCTCCACGCTCAGCACGTGGTGGATCAACCTCGGCACTCTCCCGGTAGCCGCTCTCGTTGTCGTCGGCATCAACATGCTGTACATGTTGTTGGTGGCAATCGGCAACATCACCGACTTCGGTACCAACCAGGACTTCGTCCGCCACGTCCTCGCGATGGACACCACCAACTTCGGCCAGCCCGCAGGTCAGGGGCTGGACCCAGATGTCATGTGGCGCGCCATTACAAACCCGACGGTGGCCGATATCGCCTACATCCTGGTCATCATCTGGGAATCCCTGACCGCGCTCGTCCTGCTGGCCGCAACGGTCGTCTTCATCAAGTCCCTCGGCGGGCAGTCGTACGACAGAGCGCGACGACTCGCCACCGCCGGACTGCTCATGATCCTGCTGTTGTTCATGGGCGGCTTCATCACCATTGGTGGTGAGTGGTTCCAGATGTGGCGCTCAGTGTCGTGGAATGGCTTGGACCCCGCGTTCCGTAACAGTGTTCTGGCAGCCTTTGGTCTCGTGCTCCTTCACCTGCCCTCGCGTCAGTGGCGCGAGGAACTGGGAACCACCCTCGACTCGT
>CAXBQZ010000059.1:0-18365 GCA_963978055.1 uncultured bacterium | reverse complement strand
TTTTTTTCAAGCAGAAGACGGCATACGAGATTCCGAAACGTGACTGGAGTTCAGACGTGTGCTCTTCCGATCTGGCTTCGGACCACCTATGAGCCCGTCAGCGCATCAGTTGTCGCGGGCGAGCAGGTGCACACAGGTGAGGTTCTCGGCAGCATAGACCGCGGTCAGACCCACTGTGACGGTCGCTGTCTGCACTGGGGGTTGCGCCGGGGGCTCGAGTACCTGAATCCGCTGCTGCTACTGGGCCTTGGACATGCACGTCTTGTCCCGCTTCACGTCGCGCCCCGGATCAGTAGTCGACGGCAGCCAGTCGGGCTCGGAGTTGGAGAACAGCCTTTGTGTGCATCTGGCAGATGCGTGATTCGGTCACACCCAGCACCTGACCGATCTCAGCAAGAGTGAGGCCCTCGTAGTAGTACAAGGTCACCACGATCTTCTCTCGCTCTGGCAGCCCCTGAATTGCCTGAGCGAGAATCACCTTGGTTTCTTCGCTCTCGAACGCGCTCATGGGATCGGGGGTGTTCTTGTCCTCGAGGGTATCTCCAAGCGTTCCTTTATCCCCGCGATCACTACCAGAGCTCATCAACTCATCGAGGGCAACCACGTTGACAAAGGAGACCTGATTGAAGATCGCGTGCAGCTCATCGAGGGTGACCCCCATCTGCTCAGCGACCTCGGGCTCAGTTGGTGTGCGCTGCAACTTTGCTTCGAGCGCCTGATAAGCCCGCTCAACATCCCTAGCCTTGGAGCGAACCGAGCGCGGGATCCAGTCGATTGAGCGAAGTTCATCGATGATGGCGCCGCGAATTCGATTGATGGCATACGTCTCGAATTTGATCGCCCGATCAAGGTCGAACTTCTCGATCGCGTCGATCAGTCCGAAGATGCCGTATGAGACCAGGTCTCCCTGCTCGATGTTGGAGGGTAGTCCGACGCCCACGCGGCCGGCAACATACTTCACCAACGGTGAATAGTGCAGGATCAGGCGCTCACGCAGATGCTGGTCGCCGGTTGCCTTGAATTGCTCCCACAATTCACGAAGCGCGGCATCACCGTCAGCCTTGGCCTGTGCCTTCTCCTCCTCAGTGGGAGTGAGATCAATGGCGTCAAAATCGACCTCGGTTGCAGCACCCACATCAATGAGTTCGGCATCATCCTCCGCATCGACGTCAAGATCATCGACCTCGATATCCGGCTCCACGGCCTGGGGATCCCCGGGCTCATGCCCGTGGGTGCGCCTGCTCATAAGTAGACCTTAACCGTTCGACACTGACATGGGTGTAAATCTGTGTTGTAGCGAGCGTAGCGTGCCCGAGGATCTCTTGGACTGTTCGAAGGTCAGCGCCTCCCTCCAACAGGTGTGTGGCTGCCGAGTGCCGCAGACCATGTGGCCCCATGTCAGCCGCCCCTGGAACGTGAGTCAACAACTGATGAACCACCTCCCGAACAGTTCGCGGGTCGATCCGCTTGCCACGGGCGCCCAAGATGAGCGCAGGTCCGGAGTCCTGCACCAGCAGGGCTGGCCGCCCATGGGCGAGATATTCATCAAGTGCGCGCTGGGCAGGGATACCGTAGGGCACCACACGCTCCTTATTGCCCTTGCCGAGTACTCGCAGAGTGCGTCGAGAGTCATCCACGTCGTCCAGATCCAACCCAACGAGCTCACCCACGCGCATCCCCGATGCGTAGAGCAATTCGACGATGCAGCGATTGCGTACGTGCACGGGGTCGCTGTCGTCCGCCGCCACCCCGGCAACGGACATCAACGCTGTGGCCTCATCCTGTTTGAGCACATTCGGCAGGCCGCGGCGAGCCACGGGCGTGGCGAGCCGTTCACCGGGGTCGGTCGAGATGTATCCACGGCGGTTCGCCCACGCCGTGAATACGCGCGCACTTGCTGCCCGCCGGGCAATCGTCGGGCGGCTGTGCCCAGACGCATCCTCCTCGGCAAGCCAGCCGCGCAAATCCGCAAGCTCGATATCGCCCAAGGTGGTTGCCCCCTGCGCCCGGGCAAAGGTGAGCAGACGAGTCACATCCCCGACATAGGCTCGCACAGTGTTCTCGCTGCGGCCCAACTCGGTTCGAAGATGAACATCGAACGCAGTCAGGGCCTGAACCATATCGTCCGCGAGAGCCATCACACCGCCCTGCGCCTCCAGTGCCGTACGTCTGTTCACATATCTACGTTGTTGGCAGCAAAGTGCGGAGTCAATTCGGCGCGCCGAGAGGAAGGGCCCGACGAACGAGGCACCAGCCATCAGAACGTCGCCTGACCAGACCTTCCAATTCGAGTAAGGCCAGAGCGCCGACCACATCGGCTGGTGCGATGCCTACATTGCGCGCTAACTCAGCAGCACTCATGGCACCTCGCCCAGGCAGTGCATCAACGACTGCCCGGCTGTTGCCATCGAGGTGATCAAACAGAGTGACAGCTCCGCGCGGTACGGGGGCAAGATCACCTCCGATCTCACCAACGGCCTCGATAACCTCTGCCGCGCTCGTGACAGCGTGTGCACCATGGCGAAGAAGCTGATTCGCACCAGCGGACAGCGATGAGGTGATTGGTCCGGGTACCGCGAGCACCATGCGACTGAGTTCTTCAGCGGCTCGCGCCGTGGCCAGAGATCCCGATCGCAGTGCTGCCTCCACCACCACGGTGCCTCGAGTGAGGGCGGCGATCACTCGGTTGCGAACAAGAAACCGCCCACGGTGGGGAACAGCTCCTGGTGCCACCTCCGAGATCAGGAAGCCCTGTTCACAGATGTGATCGAACAGGCTCTCATTTCGCGGTGGATACGACAGGTCGACTCCACATGCGAGTACCGCCGCAGTGCGTCCCCCTCCAGCCAGTGCACCTCGATGGGCCGAGGTGTCCACGCCGAATGCTCCCCCCGACACAATGCACCAGCCGGAAGCTGCCAGTTCTGCAGCAAACTCACTGGCTACGCGATCACCATATGCCGTGGCAGCGCGAGCCCCGACCACGGCAATTGACCGCAGCATGGACAGCCGTAGATCGGGCAGTCCGCGCACCCACAGCAGCCACGGAGCGGCAGGACCAAGGTCGTTCAGCTGGCTGGGCCAATCGATATCCGACGGAATGATCACCCGGCCGCCAAGCCTGGCGGCCACATCCAGATCGCCCAGGGGGTCAGTCCTGATGAGTCGTTCGAAGAACCTGGCATGTAGGGCCGGATCCAGATCAGGTTTGGTGATCCGCTCGATGGTTGCCATCGCTCCCAGCTCGCGGATCAACCGTGAGATCGTCGGCTCCCCCGGCTCAGCGATCGCCGAGATCAGGGCGCGCTGGGCATGTTCACCGGCGTGAACTACCTCTAGGAGAATGTCAGCGGGATCTCTGGGTGCTCGCTGCATGTCAGGCCGCCCAGCTGCTAGAGCCATCTCGATGGGCCAGGGCCGCCAGAACATCGGATCGGGTCGGCCGATCATGCCCGGCCAGATCTGCCACAGTCCACGAGACCCGGGCGACCCGATCGGCACCACGAGGTGACAGTTGCCCCCGCATCAGCGCGTTGTTCAAGGCGTCCGCAGCGGACTGCGGTAACGGAAAGAGTCGACGCAGGTCCGGCCCCGGAACATCGTTGTTGATCAGCCACGGGGTCTGGACAAGGCGCTCAGCAGCTCGCTCGCGCGCAGCAAATACCCGCGCTGCAACGACAGCGGTGGATTCGGCACAGGCACCGCCAAACTGCAGGTCGGCCAGAGTCGGACGATTCAGAGCCACCCGTACGTCAATGCGATCCATAAGTGGACCGCTCACCTTCGCCAGGTAGGTGCGACGCTGTTGGGAGGTGCAGGTGCATGGCCGCGTTCCAGCCTCGGAATATCCACATGGACATGGATTCATGGCAAGCAGCAGTTGAAATCGCGCCGGGAGTCGAACGTGGAATCCAGCCCGATTAATGACGATGACTCCGGACTCCAGCGGCTGACGCAGGACCTCCAGAGTTGCGGGGCGGAACTCGGGTGCCTCATCGAGGAAAAGGACACCTCGATGGGCCAGTGACACCATTCCTATCCGGGGGAAATTCGACCCCCCACCAACCATCGCCGCGTAGGTGGCAGTGTGATGTGGAGACTCAAATGGTGGAGTTGTGATGAGTTCACCCGGTGGTATGAACCGACCAGCGACGGAGTGGATTGAGGTGACTTCGACGGAACTGTTTTCATCGAGTGGGGGCAAGAGCCCGGGCATCCGGGCAGCAAGCAGAGTCTTTCCGATACCAGGCTCCCCCACCATGGCCAGATGGTGTCCACCGGCGGCAGCAATCTCCAGGGCCACGCGCGCCTCAGCCTGACCTCGGACATCGCCAAGATCGGGGATCAGCGATCGGGGGTCAGCAACAGGGTCCGCTGCCATCAGGTCATCATCGGAGAGTTCGACCTCGGGGGGTGCATCACCCCGAGCACATGCGACAAGACCCGCGAGGGTGCGAACACCCACGACATCAAGATCACTCACGAGTTGGGCTTCCAGCAGGTTGGCGGTCGGCACAATCAGTCGCCTGGCCCCCGACGCGCGGGCAGCCAACGCGGCCACCAGCACGCCGCGTGCGGGTCGCAGACGCCCGTCCAGACTCAACTCGCCGATGATCACCCACTCAGCGACTATCTCGCGCGGGATCTGCCCACTTGCGGCCAACAGTGCCGCGGCAATAGCCAGATCCAGAATCGGACCTCGCTTCGGAAGCTCAGCAGGTGACAATCCGATGGTGGTCTTGGGCCCCGGCCACTGGAGCCCGCTGGTGAGAAAGGCTGAGCGACATCGATCCCGCGCCTCCCCTACCAGCTTGTCAGCCATGCCGACCACTGAGAACCCGGATACGCCATTGGAGACATGTGCCTCGACGTCGACCACACATCCGTCCACGCCGAGAAGGACCACCGCACGGGTTCGGGATATTCCACTCATGTGAGGTCGCGGATGTGCTCGATGCTGATCTGCCCGCGCGGGGGCCGGTGAACGCAGATGGCATCGATGCGCACCCGATTGGCCCGAACACCCCGCTCACGCATCCACGAAGCCGCCAGTCGTTCCAGGCGATGCAACTTCGTTTCGGTGATCGCCTCAAGGGGTGTGCCATACCGCAGTGAACTTCGAGTCTTCACCTCACAGATGACCAAGGTGTCACCATCGCGAGCCACGATGTCGATCTCACCCATGGCACAGCGCCAATTTCGATCCAGAATTGTGAATCCGTCATCACGCAGATGACGAAGGGCCATGGCCTCCCCGACCCGACCAAGAGTGTCCTTGGGACGTTCAGATCTGGAGTGCTGCGTGGCGGGTGCTGAGTGTCGAATAGTCACAGGCGGCAGTCTCACGCCTGGCGCCTGCCCTGCGGAGTGCTCGCCTATCCGCTGTGACTAGCGCGCCCAACGGGAGTGTCTGTGGACGGATCGGGAATGGCCCAGGTGCGTCGATGCTCATCACAGGGCCCACTCCGTCGCAGCGCCTCCAGATGTTCGGGAGCCGAGTAGCCCTTGTTCTCGGTCCATCCATAGCCAGGATGAACATCAGCCAGTTTGATCATCAGCGCATCACGGGTGGTCTTTGCGAGCACAGAGGCCGCGGCCACACCCGAGCACGACATATCCGCCTTGACCTTGGTGGTTACCGGAACTGGCTCAACCCACAAATCCGGGTCGCTGATATCCCCATCCTCGTCAAACAGGGCTGGAGCCGGACGGGAGACCCAGTCGTAGCTGCCGTCAAGCAGTACGTGCTCCGGATGGTGAGGGAGCTGTGCGAATGCGCGCTGCCCGGCAAGCCTCATGGCTCGCATCAACCCGATTCGGTCAATCTCACTGGCTTCGGCATGTGCCACCGCCCATCCAGGAGCCCACGATCTCAACTTTGGGGCCAACCGTTCGCGAGCGGCGGGAGTGAGCAGTTTGGAATCGCGGACTCCTGCGGGGGCACTGCGTGTCTGCAGATCGATCAGGACCACCCCCACGGTCACCGGACCCGCCAGCGCCCCGCGACCCACCTCGTCGACGCAGGCCAACCACCGTACGCCGAGCCGACGAATCAGCTCCCGTTCGTAGCGCAGAGACGGAGCTGTGCTCATGGAAGCACCTCTCCACCGACATCGACCGGCTCGGCAGGTACACCCCGGACAAGGAGTTCGTCGAGGCGATCAGGCAGGTCCGGGGGTGCGAGCAGATCACGCTCCTGCACCTGACGCAATTGATCCGCCGAGAACCAGCCGTATCCGGTGACCCACGCTCGCTCATAGTCGAGCATGTTCACAAACGACGGCTCGAATTCGGCATCAACCTCGGTGACGAAGTACTTCTCGTACTGCTCATACGGGATGTGGTTGTACGTGAATCGACTCAACCGATTCCAGACATGCGCACCAACGGCGATCGCAACACCGATCTCCTCAGAAAACTCTCGGGCTGCCGCCTGTTCAGCGGTCTCGCCAGACTCCACTCCACCACCGGGGGCATGCCAGATCGCGTACTCCGGGCGAGCCGGATCGTGACCACGAAGCAGCAGTACCCGACCCTCGCGGGAGACGGCGAGCACCCGCGCACATGTCCGCACGATTCGTCCCGGCTCGCTCATGTGCTGACTCTAATCCCTGAACGCTCGCGGGCCGGATCAGCATTCAAAGGTCAGTTCCAGTGGTCGAACGGCTCCTGGATCACGGTGCCGGCAAGGAACGGCTCCAGCTCATCAGGGAGCCGACTCGGAAAAAACCGCTGATCCGCCGCAGCTCGGATCTCGGCAACCGGCCACCACCGATGGCCGATGTACTCCTCGAGTTCCTGTTCAGTCTGACCGCTGCGCACGAGGTCAGGTGCTACGTCATCGATACGAGCAGATACAACAACCTCATGCTGCAGAGTGCGGATATGACGACGGACGTACGTCGCATCGCGAAACCATGTCGGCGCGGTGAGCTGTTGCTGGGTCAGCTGGATCCCCGTCTCCTCGAATACCTCGCGGACGGCGGTCTGAAAGTAGCTCTCACCAGGGTCCATTCCACCACCTGGTAATTCCCACCACTGACCCAACTCGGGCATGTACGGATCGATGGTGTGAAACAGAAGAATGCATCCGACCGCATCAATCAAGACCACTCTGACGCTGGTCCGCTCGACATCAAAGTCGGGCCATTGGGTCACCAATGCAGATCCACCTAAGAGGTGCTGGGGTTGGGCTGTGCCTCAGTAGAGGGAGCGGCCGAGGGTGCCGGCTGATTGTTCAACGCCGGATTGCTGAACACGTCTGGGATCGGTTCTCCGCTCCAGTTGGAAATCGGCCAGATCACGTATGCCACCCGACCCACGACATTGCCAAGGGGAACGGTGCCGCTGTCCTCGTCGAGGTGATATCGAGAATCAGAAGAATCACCGCGGTTGTCACCCATCACAAATATTCGACCCGCAGGCACGGTGATGTTGAACTGAACCTGATCGGTATTGCCCGGGGGTTTGAGATAGGGCTCCACCAGGGGCACCCCATTCAGGACGATCTGACCCTGCGGGCTGCAGCACTTGACGTTGTCGCCACCGATCCCGATCACGCGCTTGACCAGATCCTTACCGGTATCCGATGGAAGCAGACCAATCCACATCAGCGCATTTCGGAGAAGCCCGGCAACTCCAGCCGGCGGTTCGGGATCCGGAAGCCAGTGGGACGGATCGCTGAAGACGACGATCTCTCCCCGCTGCACACCACCGAAGTGGTTGCTGAACTTGGATACCAGGATTCGATCCTGAATCTGCAGAGTGTTCTCCATCGAACCCGACGGAACGAAGAACGCCTGAGCAATAAAGGTGCGGACGAAGAAGGAAAGCAGGAGCGCGACAACAACGATGATGAACAGTTCACGTCCCAGAGATGGCTCGGAGTGATCCTTGCGACGATCGGCAACGCGCTCAGCAGGATTGCTCTGGCTCACGTGCCTGACCGCGCAAGCCCCGACTGCCCGTATGTCGACGGGATCGGCAATACCTGCGCATGCTGTAAGGGCCACAAGATCACAAAAGCACGACCTATCACTCGATCCACGGGGACGAAACCTCCACCGGGATCCCCGAGGTGTGCACGAGAGTCTGAACTCGCAGCACGATGGTCTCCCAGTACGAACAGTTTCCCATCCGGGACCGTGATATCGAAGGGCACATCGCTCGGCGAGTTGCCCGGGAAGAGGTACGAGGTCTCATCCAGTGGCACGCCGTTGACCATCACTCGACCCTGTCCATCACAGCATTGGACGTGATCGCCGCCGACCCCGACCACTCGCTTGACAAAATCACGTTCATTGGGGGCCGCGAAGCCGATCAGCTGGCCGAACCACGAGAAGGCCTGCGTAATGGGATTTCCCGGATCGGGGATCGTGAATTCGGGGGCAAATGAGTCAAGTCCGTCGAAGACGACGATGTCACCGCGTTCAACCGGACGAGTGTGGTACACGACTTTGTTCACCAGAACCCTGTCACCAATCGTCAGCGTGTTCTCCATAGACCCAGATGGGATGAAGAAGGCCTGCACGAGGAAGGTCTTGACCAGGAATGCCAGTACAAAAGCGACGAGAAGGAGCACAGGGAATTCACGAAGGAACGACTTGTTCTTGGCTGGGCGCTCTGGCTCAGGGCGTGCATGGCTCCCCGATGTGCGCACCTGCGCAGGTGTCGACATATGCTCCGCCCCCAGAGAATCCGTCATGGTCTTATGAGGTTATCCCGAGCCTGCGGATTTTGACAGTTGAGGTGGACCCCCAAAAACACGAATCGGCACCCCCAAAAGAGGGTGCCGACTCCAGATGCGGCTACTTGGCGACGTTGTCGCGCTTTTCGCGGATCTTCGCCTTCTTACCGCGCAGGTCGCGCAGGTAGTAGAGCTTCGCACGGCGAACATCACCGCGGGTGACCAGTTCGATCTTCTCGACGATGGGGGTGTGCACCGGGAAGGTACGCTCCACGCCGACGCCGAAGCTGACCTTGCGCACGGTGAACGTCTCACGAACTCCACCACCCTGGCGGCGGATCACAATCCCCTGGAAGATCTGGATACGTGAACGGTTACCTTCAACAACCTTCACGTGCACCTTGAGGGTGTCACCGGGACGAAAGTCCGGGATATCGCTCTTGAGCGATGCGGCATCGACGAGGTCGAGCGTATTCATCATTACTCCTGGTGAGGGCCACAGGTCACCCACGGCTTAGATTGCAGATGATCGGTCTTCGCCGGCCAGCGGCCGGAAGGTGCGAATCCCCCTGTGGCAGGATCTCGCGCTCGACCTAGTGTGCCACAGGGCATCGGGGACCCGGAAATCGAGCCTTCTGCGGTCAGGAGTCAGACAACAGATCGGGTCGGAATTCTTCCGTGCGCTTATGCGCCTGCTCGCGTCGCCAGTGGGCAATTCGTCCATGATCACCAGACAGCAGAACCTCCGGGACGTCCAATCCCCGCCATTGTGCAGGCTTGGTATAGATAGGACCCTCGAGCAGGTCTTGCATGGCGCCCGGGGCGAATGAATCATCCACCACACTGTCCGGGTTGCCCAAGACACCCGGAAGCAGACGCGCGGTTGCCTCGATCATGACCAGAACCGCCACCTCACCACCGGCGAGCACATAATCACCAATGCTCACCTCATCGATAATCGTGCGCTCGACATAGTGTTCGACAACCCGCGAATCGATGCCCTCATACCGGCCGCACGCGAAGATGAGCCACTCGTCATGTGCGTACTCCTGTGCCACCGACTGGTCGAACCTTCGTCCACTCGGGGTTGGAACCACGAGCCGAGGCGTGACATCCCCCTGGTCGAGAATTGAGTCAAGGGCCTCACCCCACGGCTCTGGCTTCATGACCATGCCGGGACCGCCACCGTACGGGGTGTCGTCAACCGTGCGGTGCCGATCATGGGTGAAGTCACGTAGATCATGAACGTGAAGGTCGAGCAGGCCAGAGGTGACGGCCTTGCCCACGAGAGAGACATTCAGCGGTTCGAGGTACTCGGGAAAGATCGTGACGACATCGAGCCTCATGACGATCAGCGCTCCTCGGACTCGTCACCAGATGGTGAATCGTCCAGATCCAGCAGTCCGGGCGGTGGCGAGATCACGACCACTCCAGATGTCACATCGATCGTGGGGACGAACTCAGCGACGAAGGGGACGAGAATCTCCCGATGCTCGGCGGTCACAATCGAGAGCAGATCCTGTGCCGGAAGGTGAACAACGTCGTCGATCTCACCCACGAAGACACCATCCAGCAGTTCGACCCGCAAGCCCCGCAGCTGGTGATCGTAGAACTCGTCCGGATCCTCCGGGCTGTCGGCATCGTCCACTGCAGCAGACAGGATCACCCCGCGCAGAGCCTCAGCAGTATTGCGATCGGTGACCGCGTCCAATGCCAGCAGCATCCGCCCCTGATGCCAGCGAACACCAGCTACCGTCAGCGGCCCCTTGGTCTGTGGTTCGGTGAGCAGGACTGAGCCAGGAGCGAAGCGAACGTCGGGTGAATCGGTGCGAACTTCGACCGTCACCTCCCCACGGATTCCGTGTGGACGTCCGATCCGACCGATGACGACGTGCACGCCGGCTCGAGACTAGCGTTCGCCGACGTCGAGGAAGTCGATGCGCACACCCTTGCCGTCGGCCAGAGCTCCCACGACGGTCCGCAGCGAGGTGGCTGTACGTCCGTTCTTGCCGATGACGCGACCCATGTCCTCGGGGTTCACCCGAACCTCCAGGCTGGGCCCACGACGACCGGACCGCTGCCGCACTTCGACATCCTCCGGATGATCAACGATCCCCTTGACCAGGTGTTCGAGAGCATCTTCCAGCACGTCAGGCCTCGGTTACCTCGTCAGCGGCAGCCTCAACGGCAGCCTCTTCAGCTACAGCCTCAACGGCAGCCTCTTCAACTGCAGCCTCTTCGACAGCAGCCTCTTCGACGACCTCCGGAGTAGCCTCTTCGACGACCTCCGGAGCAGCCTCTTCGACAGCGGCCTCTGCCTTGGGCTCGGCCTTCTTCTTGGGCGTGGTGGCTTCCTTCACCGGCTCATTCGCAGCCTCAAGCGCAGCAGCCTCAAAGACGGCCTTCTTGTCGGCCTTGGCCGGGGCAACGCGCAGGGTACCCTCCTGGCCAGGAAGACCCTTGAACTTCTGCCAGTCACCGGTGACCTTGAGGATGGCCGTCACTGCCTCGGTGGGCTGTGCACCCACGCCGAGCCAGTACTGGGCGCGATCAGAGTCGACGCGGATCAGGCTCGGCTCCTCCTTCGGCTGGTAGATGCCGATCTCCTCGATTGCACGACCGTCGCGCTTGGTGCGGGCGTCGGCCACGACAATGCGGTACTGCGGATTGCGCATCTTGCCCATGCGCTTGAGCTTGATCTTGACAGCCACGGGGTGGACTTCTCCTCGAGATAAGTGGGTGGGTGCGGGCTCATCACGTGGGGTGCGACGAAACTGCATCCGATGACCTCATGCATCGGGCCGGTTAGAGGGCCGCCCAAGGCTGTGAGACAACTCGCCTATCCTGCCAGATAGTCGCCCAGAGCACGAAATCGGCGCCAGCAGATCAGTGCGTTACTTGCCGTCCAGGAGTCCTTTGAACTCCGGCGGCAGCTCCCCGAGCGCAGCGGCCAACTCGTCAGGATCGAAGCCGGTGAGTCCACCGGTCGGCAGGGTGCGTGACTCCGTTGGCACAGCTCCCGAGCGCTTGGCGGGATTACCGCTGCGCTTGGCACCCTTGCCCTTCTGCACCTGTGCCTTCTGCTTGGCCTTGGCCCGCTTGCCGGCTCCTCCGAACCCAGGCATACCCGGCATCCCGGGCATCCCGCCCCCGGCACGCATCTGCTTCATGACCTTCTGCGCCTCAACGAAGCGATCGACCAGCTGATTAACCGCGGAGACCTCGACGCCCGCGCCTCGGGCGATGCGAGCGCGCCTGGACCCGTTGAGGATCTTGTGGTCGGCCCGCTCGGCCGGTGTCATGGAGCGAATGATCGCTGCGACCCGGTCGAGCTCCCTCTCGTCGAAATCTTCGAGCTGGGCCTTCATTTCCCCCATACCCGGGAGCATTCCGAGAATCTTGGTGAGGGACCCCATCTTCTTCAGGCCCATCATCTGCTCAAGGAAGTCTTCGAGCGTGAAGTCATCACCGGCAGCAACCTTGGATGCCATGCGCGCCGTTTGCTCGGCGTCAAAAGCCCGCTCAGCCTGCTCGATCAGGGTGAGGACATCACCCATGTCGAGAATCCGGGAAGCCATTCGATCCGGATGGAAGGTCTCCAGATCGGTGAGCTTCTCACCGACGGAGGCAAAGACGATTGGTTTGCCGGTGACGGTGACGATTGACAGCGCCGCACCACCACGGGCGTCACCATCGAGCTTGGAGAGCACAACCGCATCAATACCGATGGCCTCATCGAATGCCACGGCGGTTCGCACCGAGTCCTGGCCGATCATGGCGTCGACAACCAGGAGGGTCTCATCGGGGGTGATGGCATCGCGCACCTGACGCAGCTGGCCCATCAGTTCCTCATCGATCGCCAGACGTCCGGCGGTGTCGACGATGACGATGTCGTACAGCTTGGACTTGGCCAGCTCGATTCCACTGCGGGCGACCACGATGGGATCACCGACGCCATTGCCAGGCTCCGGGGCATGGATCGCAACCCCGGCCCGCTCTGCCACCACACTGAGCTGGTCGACAGCATTGGGTCGTTGAAGATCAGCGGCGACCAGGAGTGGCGCATGCCCAGCATCCTTCAGGTGCAGGGCGAGCTTTCCGGCAAGTGTGGTCTTACCTGCACCCTGCAGGCCAGCCAGCAGGATTACCGTCGGCGGGTTCTTCGCGTACTGAAGGCGACGCGTTGCTCCACCCAGAATCCCAACCAGTTCCTCATGCACGATCTTGACGACCTGCTGCGCAGGGTTGAGAGCCTGGTTCACTTCAGACGAAAGAGCACGCTCACGCACCCGATCGGTGAACTGCCGAACCACCGGAAGGGCCACATCGGCATCCAGGAGCGCGGTCCTGATCTCACGCACCGTTGCGTCGACATCCGCCTCGGACAGGCGACCCTTGCCGCGCAGGTTCTTGAACGTGGCGGCAAGCCGGTCAGACAGCGAGGTGAACACGATCATCCTTAGCAGTGCGGTTCTCGACTCAGATGAGTCACACCTAGCCTAACGTGTCCGTTCTACCCCGTCGTGAGTGTGGCCGTGACCACGTTGACGAGCAGTTGGCAGTCGTCCTCGACCAACGAGGCTCCGGCCGAGTCGACAACGTAGAACACATCCACAGCCTCAGACCCGAGCGTGGTCACCCGGGCTGCGGTGATTCCGAAGCCTGCAGCTGCTATGGCCCCACTGACGTGATGAAGGAGGCCCGGAGCATCGTGTGCACGAACCTCGAGAACTGTGGCCCGAGAACTGGCCGCAGGAATGATCTGCACGATCGGCTCTGGAAAGTCCCTCTGTACTCGACCTGATGTCTCCCGAACCGCCAACCGCTCCCCTACGTCCAGAGTGCCGGCGAGTGCCCGAGAGATATCCTCGCGCAGACGGCTGGTGGGCGGGAGTTCACCGAACATCGGCAGTACCGTCCACACCTGTACGGCCCGAGCCCCATTCCGCCCGGTTGAGACCGTCTCGACCTGCGCGCCGCGAACAGCGAGTCGGTGGAGGGACAGCACTCCGGCCACCGTCGACAGCACACCGGTCCGGTCAGGGGCCACCACGGTGATCGTCGAGACCTGCTCCGCATGATCTGCCTGCACGATGATGGCGTCCGTGTTGAGATCGGACTCGGCGACCCCCCGCAGTGGACTCGCAGTGTCCACTGAGTCCCGTGACCCCTCACCTGTTCTTGCCCTCAACTCCTGACGCGTCCTGTCAACGAGGGCATCGATCAGCGACTTCTTCCAGCCACTCCAGGCCGCTGGGCCAGTTGCCAGGGCATCTGCTTCCGCGAGAGCGTGCAGGAGGTCCAGCAGGCGCTCATCAGCAAGGGCGTCCGCCACCGCCTGCACGGTCGCCGGGTCATCGAGATCACGACGGGTGGCCGTCTCGGGCAGGAGTAGATGATGTTTCACCATCTGCACAAGAACATCACAGTCCTGGGGTTCAAAACCCAGCTGCGCAGCGATATCTCCAACGATTCCCACACCTATCTCGGTGTGATCCCCTTCTCGACCTTTCCCGATGTCGTGCAGAAGTGCACCCACCAGAAGTAGATCGGGTCGGTCAACACGACGGGTGAACGGCAAAGCCTGGATCGCGGTTTCAACAAGGTGCCGATCCACAGTGAACCTGTGCACCGGATTGTGCTGGGGTGCACTCCGAACCGCGGCCCAGTGCGGAATCAGCGAACTCCACACATCATGCTGATCCAGGGCCTCCCACACCGGCAGTGCGGCTGTCCCACCACCCAGAAGGGAAATGAGACCATCACGTGCCTGTGCCGGCCATGGTGTCGGCATTGACGCCGCACCTGGGGCGAGCCGCTCAACTGTATGAGGTGATAGCCGAAGGCCCGCCTGAGCAGCGGCAGCTGCCACTCGAAGGATCAGAACCGGATCCGCCTCCGGCCGTACATCGACGGCAAGAACCACTTCACCGTCCTGAACGACAGCACCCTCTGCGATCGGCACCCGTTCGAATCTGGGTCTACCGATCCTGCGGCCGATTCTGGGCGCGCGGCGGTTCAGACGCTCAACTCGATGCCAGGTGATATCCCAGGCATAGGCGATAGCGCGACCGGCCGCGCAGATGGCCCTGGACAGATCATCGGCGGCATCTGGACCAGCATAGCCACACGCACGGGCTACCACGTCTCGATCCTGGGCGACCAGCACATCGCTGGCTCTACCGGAGACCGAGTGCAGCACATCACGCACATCCAGAAGCAGATCGCGAGGTGCGACCAGCCCGGTCATGGGAGCATCCGTGATCCACGATGCTGCAACAGCACGAAGAGCCACAACATCGCGCAGCCCGCCGTGACTGTCCTTGAGATTCGGTTCGAGCAGGTAGGCCAACTCACCTGCACGATCCATCCGCTCAACCACGGACTCGTGGAGTTCAGGCAGCCGACGCGGGGCCAATCCACGCCAATCGGCAAGTACCGATTCACGCACCGACTTCGTCAGTGACACATCACCCGAGACTGTTCTGGCATCAAGGAAACCCAAAACCACCCGAAGGTCATCTGCGGCCAGCCGTCGCATCTGAACCGTGGACCGAACTGAGTGATCGAGTTTGATTCCCGAATCCCAGATCGGATACCACAGCGCATCTGCCACTTCATTGACGCGTGCCGGCGAAGCGGCCGGCGAGTGAAGGAGCACCAGGTCAAGATCGCTTCCAGGTGCGAGCTCACCGCGTCCGTATCCACCAACGGCTACGACGCACGTTCCGACCGTCTGACCTCCGGCCCGAACGAACAGAGCGTGAATCCAGCGGTCGGTCAACTCACCGAGAAGTCGTCGCCGATCCGGTCCGACGAGATCTCGCCCCAGCAATTCTGCTCGCTGAGCGAGAAAACTCTGAGTCAGCGCCTCGGTCGTCTGTGGCTCGCCAGCAGCGCGATGATGATCAGAGAGCATTGCTTCCGCGTTCACCCGTCCGTACGCGAACCACCGTCTCGACCGGTGTCATCCAGACCTTGCCATCACCAATGCGTCCGGTCTGGGCACTCTTGACGATCACCTCGAGCACCGAGTCGGCATCATCGGCGTCAACGAGTACTTCGAGTCGCACCTTGGGTACCAGATCGACTGTGTACTCGGCCCCTCGATAGACCTCTGTGTGTCCGCGCTGACGCCCATAGCCACTTGCTTCGGAGACGGTCATCCCGTGCACGCCATACGCTTCGAGTGCTGACTTCACGTCCTCGAGCTTGAATGGCTTGATGATCGCGGTGATGAGTTTCATACCGTTGCCTCCTGCGTCTGCTGAGCCGAATGAATCTTGGTCTTGACCGCGATGGCCCCACCACCGAACCCTGCTCCGGCGAGTCCGTCGAACTCGTAGGCAGTCTCGGCATGCTCGGTAAGGTCGATGCCCTCGAGCTCAGCATCGCGGGTGATGCGGAAGCCGAGGGTGCGCTCGAGAGCGAATCCGAGAATCAATGTAACGATGAAGGAGTACGACGCCACTGCGATCACACCGAGAGCCTGCTTGCCGAGTAGACCGAACCCTCCGCCGTAGAACAGTCCATCGGCACCTGCCGCATTGACCACGGTCGTGCTGAACAGGCCGATAAAGAGAGTTCCGACGATTCCGCCGACGAAGTGGACCCCCACAACGTCCAGCGAGTCGTCGATGTTGAACCGGAACTTCAGGCCGACCGCGAGTGAGCAGATCACCCCGGCCAGCAGGCCGAGAACCACCGCTGCCCATGGCGCCAGGAATGCACAGGCGGGCGTGATCGCAACCAATCCGGCGACTGCACCCGATGCCGCACCGATGCTCGTTGCATGTCCATCGCGGATGCGCTCCACCAGCAGCCAACCAGCAAGTGCGGCAGCTGTGGCCACCTGAGTGTTCATAAGGGCCAGCGCCGCTGTGTCATTGGCTCCCAGCGATGACCCGGCGTTGAAACCGAACCAGCCGAACCACAAAAGACCGGCGCCGATCAACACGAGCGGAACATTGTGCGGACGCGAGGGTGACTTCCTGAACCCAGCACGACGTCCAAGCACGATTGCCAAGGCAAGTCCGGCAGCACCCGCGTTGATGTGCACCGCGGTGCCGCCGGCAAAGTCGAGAACACCCATGGACGCGAGCCAACCGGCACCAGTGACATTTCCAGCTGAGTCCTTGTCACCGAAATCGAAAACCCAGTGAGCGACTGGGAAGTAGACAAGGGTCACCCACAGCGCCACGAAGATGCACCAGGTCATGAACTTCGCTCTATCAGCGATTGCACCACTGATGAGTGCGGGGGTGATCACAGCAAACATCAACTGGAACCCAGCGAAGGCCAGCAGCGGAATCCCGTAGATCCCGCCGTTGTTCGTGAGCTGGCCAACCGCACTGCTGAGGCCAGACAGACTCAGTTCGCCATAGAGGCTGCTTCCTGAGTTTCCAAAGGCAAGTGAGAATCCATAGATCACCCACAGAACGCTCACAATGGCGATCGCCGAGAACGACATCATCATCATGTTCAACGTGCTCTTCGCCTTGGTCATACCCCCGTAGAAGAAGGCCAGACCCGGGGTCATGAGCAGCACCAACGCGGTGCTGGCCAACACCCAGGCGGTGTCACCTGCAGAAAGCTCCATGGTCCGCATTCCCTTCGCACCACAAATAAAGCGACGCATCGGATATCCGACGCGTCGCTGCGATGAGGGAATCACATCGAACTCATGTTGCAGCCCGATACGTGAATGGTTTCAGCGAGATAACGTTTTTCCGCGACGTGTTACAGGAATGTGTCGAGGACCTGAGCCAGAAGGACCTAGTCCAGGAGTGCGTCGACGAAGACTTCAACATCGAAGGGGGCCAGATCATCGGGCCCCTCACCAAGTCCGACCAGCTTCACCGGAACCCCGAGATCCTTCTGAACAGCGGCAATAATGCCACCCTTCGCGGTTCCGTCGAGCTTGGTCAGAACGATCCCGGTCACGTCAACAACGTCGGAGAACACCTCGGCCTGACGTACGCCGTTCTGCCCGGTAGTGGCATCAAGTACCAGAAGCACCTCGTCAACGGGTGACTGCTTCTCAACGACGCGCTTGACCTTGCCCAGCTCGTCCATGAGCCCGGCCTTGGTGTGGAGTCGACCAGCCGTGTCGATGACGACCACGTCAACTCCCTGACCGATCCCCACCTTGACTGCGTCAAACGCGACGGCGGCCGGATCGGAACCCTCCGGACCGGTGACCACCGTGGCACCCACTCGATCACCCCAGGTCTGCAGCTGCTGAGAGGCTGCCGCACGAAAAGTATCCGCGGCCCCCAACACGACGGTCTTGTCATCTCCGACCAGAGAGCGGGCGAGCTTGCCGGTGGTGGTGGTCTTACCCGTCCCGTTCACACCGACCACGAGAATTACCGAGGGACGACCGTCAACATTGGTTGCGAGCGTGCGATCCATCGATGGATCGAGTAGACCGATCAACTCCTCCCGCAGCATCGCCCGAGCAGCGGATGGATCTGACACTCCATCAACTCGCACTCTGGTCTTGAGCGCATCCATGAGTTGCTGCGTGGGCGCAACCCCCAGATCAGCCGCCAGCAGAGTCTCCTCCACCTCATCCCAGGTGGCCTGATCGATCTGATCTCGGGAGAGAAGTGCCAAGAGGCCCTGACCGACGGCCGAGGATCCAGACGAGGCACGAATGAGATCCGGGACAGAGCCG
>CAXBQZ010000058.1:0-18604 GCA_963978055.1 uncultured bacterium | reverse complement strand
GTTCTGTGCCTCCAGCGCGGCTGCCGCATTCGCCTGGCGCGCGACGATGCCCACCTTTACCGACGCATCGCTGATCGCCGCGGGGGTTGGAGCCCTGCTCTTCGCCTTCCTGGCTGGGGATCGATCGACCAGGAGTCGGATGATTGTGGGTCTTCTCGGGTTCATTGCCATCGAGGCAGCAGTTGCCGTCCGCTACACCAACATTGTCTTTCTCATCGTTGCGGTAGCCGCCGCGCTGCTCTTCGTCAAGAAGGTGCGGCTGCCATGGTCGACCGTGCTGTGGTGGCTGGGCTCTGTCGCCTTGTTCAGTCTGGTGATGATGTGGTGGAACTACCGCTACTACGGACATCCGCTGTCGACCGGCTACTCATCAGGTGAAATCACCTTCAGTCTCGATGCGATCGTTCCCAACCTGACCCACATGCCCGTACGCCTCGTGAAGAGCATGCCGATGATTCTGCTCGCGGTTGCAGCGCTCGGCTGGATGGTGGTGCAGTTCGCAAGGAGGGGAGCCTTCGACACTGTCGCGCGAGTGCGCGCTGGTCGCGATGTGGTGATCGGGGCAGTGCTGGCATCGGGCTGGCTGGGGCTGTGGGCCTTGTACTTCGCTTACGACTGGACCGTGCGGATGGCAGGTGATGATCAGGGCGGCAGTATCCACACGATTCGTTTCTACATGCCAGCTTTGGGAGTGATTGCCGCCCTAGGTGCCTGGCTGCTGGTTCAGCTGCCGAGATGGCTCGCTCCGGTCATCGTCGTCGGAATAATGGCGGCAACCATCGGCGGAGTCAACTCGCTCACCTCCGACAGCGGTCCCGGTGGCCACTTTCCGGGTGGCCGTCCTGATGGAAACTTCGGTGGCCCAGGAGACCCAGGACAGCCAGGTGGTAACTCGGGCGGCTTAATGCCCGATGGGTATCCGCCGGGAATGGCCCCGGGTGAGAACGGAGTCCCGGGTGGAGGGATTCCCGGAAATGCAGGACAGCCGGGCGGCTTGATGCCGGACGGATACCCACCCGGGCAAGCTCCGGGTGAGGGGTAGTCAGCCAACTAGTCGATTGTCACCGTCTGCCATTGTGACTGGGTCGGCGGGCCAAGGCAGTAGCGCATCACCCCAGTGCTCAGATCGGTCACGATCGCGCCGAATGTCATCCAGGTGCCGGTGTCTTCTCGCTCAACGCAGATAGGTCCGGTTCGGTCGTGCAGGGTGGATGCGAGGTCATCGGCCGAGGTGATTCCAGCTCCGGTGATCACATCGAATCGTGCGTGCGTGGAAGACATCGCCGTGGTGACCTCGGGGTCGATATCGGTGGTCACGATCGGATGATTGGTGTGGCCGAACTGGCTCGCAGTTCCGCTGGAGTTGACGGCACCACCGGCAGAGCACTCGATGCCGGTTGCCGTGATCTGTCCAGACGCATCTGATCCCACCACGGCGTAATGCTGACCTGAGGCATGTGGCACCGAGGTGATGAACTCCCGGGCGGCCGTCGTGTTGGACTGAGACAGGGCGCCGCGCATCACGAAGGCGACCGGCAGTCCAGTGGGTGAGTGGTGCAGCATCGAGAGGGCATTGACGCAGATGCCCAGCCCATGTGAATTGCTTCCGCACAGGCCGATAAGCCCGGCCGAACTGAGGACGGCCGAACGTGATCCATCAACGAAGGTGCTTCGGAGAATGAACTGACTGCCATCCATGTATGAGGGCAGGTCCATTGTCTGGCCGATCACCGGCGCTGGGTCAGTCATGGCCCAGAGGGTGCATGCCTCCCGGCGTTGGGTTGTCGTCGACCACCACCAGTGCTCGTCCATAAGGTTGTGTGCCAGCACCTGATGAAGGGGAAGATCAGCACCCACGGCGATTCCGCGAATCTCCTGGCCGAGATCTGGGGTGAGCCGGTCGATTGTGGTCAGGAAGTCCGTCTCGCTGATGAAGCGCTCGATCTCCGTCGGCCCGCCGAGGGCGTCAACGACATTGCCGATTGATGTGTGGACTCGTTCTCTCAATTCCTCGCCGTGTGCAAGGCCGCGTGAGTACCCGTCCCCGCTTACGTCGACTACGTTGAGTTCAGGAGTGCTGCTCATGATTGAGAGATTAGTCGCTGTATGTCCGCGGATGCGTGCATCTGAGAGATCGCCCTGTAAAGATGGTCGGCTAGCAGGGTTTGTCGATCCAGACGAGGAGAAGATGGCGACATGAGCGCTGTACTTGGTGGTTGGCTTCTGGTAGGGCTCGGAATTGTGCTGGCGTTCACCGGCAAGCGGTTGATCTGGCTGGCCGTCGGGATCAGTGGCTTCGCTCTGGGCTGGCTTATCACCCTGGTGCTGCTGCCCAATGTGGAGCCCCTGGCAAGATTCCTGGTCGGTGCGATCATCGGCGTTGCTGTGGCCATGGTGGCGCTCAAGGGTCTACCGATCCTCGGAATGGCCATGGGCGCCGTTCTCGTTGGGTTGTTCGGAATGACCCTGGCAAATCAGTGGTTCGATGGAAACACATTTCTGCGGCTGGTTGGTTTTGCCATCGGTGCGGCAATCGGCTACGCGATCGTCAAGGCGTCCATCGACTGGGGTATTGCACTGGTCACTGCCCTTGGCGGTGGCGTGCTCGTCTGGAACGGTCTGGTGGAGATCAGTCACGATCTGGCCGCGTGGATCCCCATGACGGCCGGTGTCGCAACTCTGATCGCAGGTTTTATCGCCCAGCGGTCTCCCAAGTCATCGGATAGTTCCGGTACGGTCGCCAAGAGTTAGTTTCGATGAGTTCGGCTCTTGGTGAAAGGCACGGGACAGATGTCCAGCAGCAGCTTGGCCCAGTGTGTCGGCGTTGACGGCGGACAGTCACAGTTGCGCCTGCGGATCGCGGGGACAAACCAGACTGTTGTTGTTCCCGGTGTTGGTCACGGCGACTCCGTAGCAGGCCGAATCCGATCTTCAATTGCTGAGGCTGGACAAGCAGCGCAGGTAGGTCCAGGGGCCAGACTCGTTGCGGGGCTCACGGCCGTTCCTGCCGAGCCGGGCGCTGTCGCTTCTCTGTCCGCCGATCTGGCCCGCGACTTGAAGGCCGACCAGGTCTGGATCTTCGACGACACAGTCACCGCACACAGCGGTGCCTTCGGCGGTGAGAGTGGAATCGTGCTGGTGGTCGGCACTGGTGTGGCGTGTCTCGCCGTTGATGCGGATGCGGGGCTGATCCACCGCACCAGTGGGGCAGGCTTCCTGATTGGTGATGAGGGCGGTGCCTTCTGGATCGGACGCACGGCCCTTGCCGAGGCAATCAAGGCATTCGACGGACGTGGGCCACAGACCGCACTTCTGGGGGCTGCGGTCGCACACTTCAACTGCCAGCCGGATGGCCTTGCTGATCACATCCACAACTCTGAGCGATCAGTGTCGTTCATCGCCGAGTTCGCCGTTGACGTACTCGAGGCGGCCGAGGCTGGTGATCAACTGGCTCACTCGGTTCTGGTTGAAGCCGCCGCAGAACTTGCCCAGTGTGTCAAGGCATGTGTTGACACACTCCCGGGATGCCGAGTCGGCGGGGTTGCGCTGATGGGACGGCTGCTCACCGAGTCGAACTTCTTCACTGCCCTGGTCAGCTCCACAATGAACGAGGCTGACCCCATGATCCACGTGTTTGCAACGGATCAGACGCCCTTGGACGGTGCAATTGCCCTCGCGCAGACGGGCGATCTTGGCATCTACCGACAGGCCCTCTTGGCGTCAGCCACCTCCGCTGATTCATCCGCTCGAGTGCCGGGTTCGACGGCAGCCGCCTACTTCCGTGCCGCAGAGGCGACCCTTGGTGAGGCCGCCACATCCGAACAGGATGCTGTCGCTACTGCTGCCGAACTCATCGCTGAACGACTCATTGCTGGCGGGATGATCCACGCTTTTGGTTCAGGTCATTCGCACATGCTCGCGGAGGAACTGTTTTACCGGGCTGGTGGTCTTGCACGGGTCGATCCCATCCTTGTAGACGACCTCATGTTGCATGTCTCGGCATCTGAAAGTTCGCAGATCGAGCGCCGGCCCGGGCTTGCCCGCGAGTTGCTCGCATCTCACCCCATGCACCCGAATGATGTGCTCATTGTGGCGTCCAATTCTGGGGGTAACACTGTCAGCATCGAACTGGCCGCCATAGCCAAGGATCTGGGTGTCCTCGTGGTTGCCGTCACAAGTCTGACGCACGCTCGATCATCACAGGCCCGCGCGACCGACGGTCCACGACTTCACGATCTGGCCGATGTGGTCCTCGACAATCATGGGGCTGTGGGAGATGCAGCCCTTCACATCGCGGGGATCGACCGACGCGTGGGAGCGACGAGTACGGTCGTGGGTGCGGCCCTGCTTCAGGCCTTGGCTGCCGAAGTGGTCGCGTGCATCATCGACCGGGGAGTTGAGCCTGAAGTCTTTGCCAGTTCAAACACTTCGGGTGGGGACGAGATCAATCGGGTCCTGTTGGAACGCTACCGAGGCCAGGTGAAGGCGCTGTGAGCAAATCGTGGTTTCTGGCCGGGGATATCTGGAGTCCCGTCCTTCGGGATGTTGTCTCTCGGTGGGGATTCTCCATCACTGAGGATCCAGATCAAGCCAATATCCACGTCTCATTGATTGTCGATCCAGCGGCGCTACCGGTACCAAATGATGCGGGTCTCTCGGCACGTAACTTGGATGAGCGCTTTCGCGTTCAGGTGAGTGGTTGGTCACCGCTGCTGATCGAACTGACGGTGGCCCATGAGCGAGGAGCTCGGGCCGGACTGAACGCCATCCGTCGCGGGCTTCTCTATGGCCAATGGCCAGAGCCAGGAACCCAATTCGCGAGGTTTGCCCAGCGCGGAATTCTCGAAGGCTTCTACGGCCCCCCATGGAGTCATGCGGAGCGCCTAGACATGGTGGACTTCCTGGCCGATCACGACTTCAACCTGTTCGTCCTTGCCCCCAAGGATGAGGCATCGCAGAGATGGGATTGGCGAAGCCAACTCGGTGAGACAGATCGGAGCCGAATCACTGAAATCACGGCTAAGGCGCGGGCGAACGGGATCGACATCATGTGCTGCGTATCGCCGGGCCTCAGCATCCGGTACAGCGATCCAGTTGATCGGCAACTCCTCGTAGATCGAATGCTCGGGTTCTACTCTTGCGGGGTTACGCGCATGGGACTGCTACTGGACGATATTCCGTCCGAACTTCAGTTCGATGAGGACCGTCAGGCCTATTCGTCTATCGCCCAGGCTCATGGAGCGCTCGCCAGTCACCTTGCTCAGGCGCTCTGGACCGTCGATCCCGATATCGAGCTCGCTGTGTGTCCGCTCGTCTATCACGGGATGGGTGACGAGCCTTACCTGATCGATCTGGGACGGTCACTTCACCCTCGAATCGATCTGTTTTGGACCGGTCGCGAGATCTGCTCACATCGCTTGGATCTGCTGGACGCAGCTGTGTTCACTCGTTCGACACGGCGGCCACCCCTGTACTGGGACAACTACCCGGTCAATGACGTAGCGATGGTAGGCGAGCTTCACATCGGCCCGTACCAGGGACGCGACCGACATCTCTACCGCCTCAGCGCGGGTATCGCCGCCAATGCCAGCGATCGGGCTGAGACCTCGAAGATCTCCTTTGCCACCATCGGGGATTACCTGCGGGATCCTGAGGGATATGACGCTGATTCGAGTTGGCGCAATGTGATCTCAGAGCTGGCTGGACCGGATGCCGCGGCCTATGCGCGGTTCGCCGAGAACGCCCAATCCTCATGTCTGGCAGTTGACGATGCACCCACCCTGGGCTCAGTGATCAACGCGGCCTGGCTTGAGTTCGGCAAGGGTGAACTCGCGACCGGCTGTCAGTTGCTGAACGAGTTCGCGGCGCTGATTGATGACACCGTCGCTCATTTGCTCGGTGGTGATGTGCACAATTCTCGGCTGATCGAACAATCACGCCCGTGGATCGAGCAGTACGGTCGGGGCGCAGCCGCGCTACGTCAGGTTGCCGCACTGGTATCAGGCGGACTCTCACCCGAGGTGGCACGTAGCGTACTTCGACCAATGACTCATCAGGCTGCTTTCGCCGACCATCCGAGGGTGTTTGCAGACACGTTGTCGATGTTCATCGACGATGTACTCGCCCAGAACTGGTCGGCAGCCCGGGCCGAGGCTGAATAGACCCACGGACGTCTGGTCAACCAGATGGGCACGGCCTAGGGTCATCGTTGTGACTATGCGAGGATGAGCAGGTGACGTCCACGGCTCAGGTCTATGAGGATCTGCTCAAGGAAGGGCAGGATCTCTACGGAGATGTGCCCGTTGGCAGACCTGGCCGGGCAGCGACCTATGGGTGGACAGTGCGGGCACTCAATCTCCTGCGGGCGCGACTTTCCATCAATCTCACTGGAATCGACAACGTTGCATCGGGACCGGCGATCCTGGTTGGAAATCACACATCAACCTTTGATCCCATCGTGGTGGTGATGCAGACCGGCTGGAGAGTCACGGCCTTCACCAAGGCGGAGTGGTTCTCTCACCGCATTGCTCCGTTCTTCCGGATGATGGGACAGATCCCGTTGCGACGAGGAGATGAGCCCGCTACGGACTGGGCGATGAGGATGGCCCAGTCGACGCTGAACGATGGCAACAAGGTTGGCATCTACCCCGAGGGCACCCGCGCGCCTGATCAGGGCAAGCTGTACAGGCTGCACTCCCGGATCCTGGTACCACTCCTCGAGGACAATCCCAGTGTTCCGGTGCATGCCGTCGCGACTCGATACGAGAAACTTCCACTGGGCCGAATTAAGGTGACGGCAAAGATCTCACCGAAACTGGCAATTGATTCTGCTGTTATGACAGCAGACGAAATGGTGACCACAGTGCGAGATGCACTTGTTCAGCTCGGTGATCTTGTCTATGTGAATCAGTACGCCTTCGTTGCGAAGGCTCGACTACAGCGACAGAAAGATCAGCAACTCGGGTCATGAGTTAACCCGGATGTCATCGATGTCCGGAGTCGATGGCATCGAGTGAGTCAGATGGAGAGGTGGCATGCGCATCCTTGCGATTGATCAAGGAACCTCGTCCACCAAGGCTCTGGTAGTCGAGGACGGCATTGTTGTCAGCCAGGCATCGGTGCCGGTTCGCCCTGCCTACCTGTCAGACGGGCGAGTGGAGCAGGATCCACAGGAACTGCTCCACTCAGTGATTCAGGCGGGGAGCTCGGCGATGGCCGCATCTGGTCCGGTGGACGCGGTAGCCCTCGCCAATCAGGGAGAGACCGTCCTGGCCTGGGACCGCGCTACCGGACAGCCGCTTTCAACCGCGATTGTCTGGCAAGACGGACGTGCGGCCGATATCTGCGCCGAACTGTCCGAGCATGCTGAGTGGATCGCCCGACGTACTGGTCTTGTCCTAGATCCGTACTTCAGCGCTCCCAAGCAGGCGTGGATCCGCCGGAATCTGACCGACCAAGGCGTGGTGACAACCACGGATACCTGGTTGATCCATGCCTTGACAGGTGAATTCGTCACTGATGCCAGCACCGCGAGTCGATCCCTGCTCATGGACATCGACTCCGGCAACTGGGATCTCGAACTGCTCAGTGTTTTCGGACTACAGGATGAGCTGCTTCCCCGGATTGCAGCATGTGACGAATACATCGGGATGACGACGGCGTTTGGCGCACCCGTTCCACTTCATGCACTGATGGTTGATCAGCAGGCAGCCCTCTTGGCTCAGGACTGTCGAACTGTCGGACAGACCAAGTGCACGTATGGAACTGGGGCCTTCCTCCTCACGGCCGCTGGCTCGACGGCCCCGCGGTCACGACATGGGCTCACCACCTCCATTGCTGCTCGGCTGCGAGGAGAGACCTCGTACTGTCTGGATGGCCAGGTGTTCACTGCCGGGTCTGCGATGCGCTGGCTCACCGACCTCGGAGTGGTGGCGGATCTGCACGCCATGCTGGCCACGGCCGATCCGGACGGTTCAGAGGACCTGTTGTTCGTTCCAGCACTGGCTGGACTCGGTGCGCCGTGGTGGCGCAGCGATGCCAAGGCATCGTTCATTGGGCTCACGTTGTCCACCACCCGCGATGATCTGGTCCGAGCGGTGCTACGCGGCATAGCCGCGCAAGTTGTAGATGTCGTTTCCATCGCCGGTGACGACGTCGGGGAGCGCCCGAGGGTTCTCCGCGTTGACGGAGGCCTGGCCAACTCAGCTGCTTTCATGCAGATGCAGAGTGATCTTGCACAAGTGCCGGTTGAGGTCTATCCGTCACCGGATGCCACCGCACTGGGGGTTGCTGCCGCAGCAGTCATCGGGATCGACCAGAACCGGTCGATCGAGTCCGTGGTGGCGGCATGGACACCCGCTGCCTACTATGAGCCCCGCTGGTCACCAGAGCGGGCCAACGAGTACGTCGACAGGTGGCGAGCGGCGGTACGCACCTCGATCCGACCGCAGCAGGAGGAGCGATGACCAGGGTGACCTGGACGGGTGTGCAGTCCGATGCGCCAGAGGTATTCGATGTGCTGATCATCGGCGGTGGCATCGTCGGCTGTGCGGTGGCTCGCGCCCTGACGGCATTCGACATCTCCGTTGCCCTTGTGGAGGCACGAACCGATGTTGGTGATGTCACGAGTAAGGCGAATACGGCGATTCTGCACACGGGATTCGATGCCACTCCGGGCTCACGTGAGTCACGTCTCGTGCGTCGTGGGTATGAGCTATTGGCTGACTATGCAGAGGTGGTCGGCATACCGGTTGAGCGCACCGGTGCACTCCTGGTCGCATGGACCGATGAGGAGTTGAAGAGCCTGCCCAAACTCGCGAAGAAGGCGGCAGATAACGGATACGACTCGGCACTGCTCATCGGCGCGGACGAGGTCTATCGGCGCGAACCTGCACTCGGCCCGGGTGCACTCGGTGGCCTTGTCATACCGGACGAGTCGATCATCTGCTCTTGGACCTGTGCCCTTGCCTATGTGACCGAGGCTGTTTCCCGTGGCCTGTACCTGTTCCTGGATCAGAAGGTCACCGGCCTTGACGTGGACACCCATCTGACGCGGGTTGTCACAACGCGTGGAGAGCTGGCGGCGCGGTGGATCGTCAATGTGGCAGGTCTTGGGGCCGATGTGATCGATCGGCTGCTGGGGCACGACCGTTTCACCGTGGTTCCCCGCAAGGGTGAACTCATCGTCTTCGACAAACTCGCCCGGCCCCTCGTCCAGTCGATTGTGCTGCCCGTTCCCTCATCGCGCGGCAAGGGAGTGCTCGTCAGTCCAACCATCTACGGCAACGTCATGCTTGGCCCGACAGCCGAGAACATCGGCGATCGAGGGGATACGTCAACGAGTGTTGAGGGGCTGTCGTTTCTGATGGCCAAAGGGGAGCAGATCATGCCCCAACTCCTCGAGGAGGAGATCACCACCACCTATGCCGGCCTTCGGGCGTCGACGGAACATGATGACTACGTCATCGACTGTGATCCCGTCTCTCGCTATGTGCTGCTGGGCGGGATCAGATCAACCGGACTTACCGCATCGATGTCACTGGCCGAGCAGGTTGTCATGTTGATCCGTGACGCCGGGGAGCTGTTGACCGACCAAGTAGACCTCCCGGCCCCGCCGAGGATGCCGCAGATCGGGCAGGCCTTCACGCGACCCTTCCAGGACACGGACAGGATTGCCGCTGACCCGGAGTACGGACGGATCGTCTGCTTCTGTGAACGAGTGAGCCGTGGCGAGATTCGCGATGCTCTCGCAAGTCCAGTTCCCCCAACGGATGTCGATGGACTGCGTCGACGGACTCGGGCACTGATGGGACGCTGCCAGGGGTTCTACTGCCAGGCTGAGGTCCAGACTCTTCTCGGCGCCGACAGCCGGTCTGGGGGTGGGCGGGGGTGAACGCCGAATCGACTGACGTCCTCATCGTCGGGGCGGGACCGTCCGGACTCACGGCGGCTACCGAACTGGCCAGGGACAACCGGGTGATCGTGATCGAGCGGGAGCAGGTTGCCGGGGGAATCCCGCGCCACAGCGACCACACCGGCTACGGACTTCGAGACCTGAAGAAAGTGATGTCCGGGCCGCAGTATGCGCGGGTTCTCAGTGGCCGCGCGGAACGGTCCGGTGCCGATATCAGGACTGAGACCATGATGACCGGATGGATCGATGAGCGGTCCGTCGTCGTAACATCCCCGGCGGGAAGATATGAGATCAATGCAGGGGCTGTGATTCTTGCAACCGGTGCCCGCGAACGGCCACGATCAGCTCGTCTGGTCGCAGGGGATCGGCCCACTGGGGTACTCACCACGGGATCACTGCAGAATCTCGTTCACGTCCATCATCGATCACCGGGCACCCGTGCTGTCGTGGTGGGATCAGAGCTTGTGAGTTGGTCCGCAGTCCTGACGTTGCGCGAAGCCGGTTGTGAGACGGTTGCGATGGTGACAGATCGAGACCGGCCGGAGTCCTATGGTGCATTCCACCAGAGCGCGAAGCGGCTGCTGGCCACCCCGGTGTCGACGCTGACGAAGGTGCGCAGGGTCATCGGTCGGGATCGAGTGGAGGCAGTGGAGACAGAGCATGTGGTCACAGGCTCCATCCGCACGATTCCATGTGATGTCGTCGTGTTCACCGGTGACTGGATTCCTGATCACGAACTTGCCCGTCTCGGTGCTCTCACCTTGAATCCCGGATCCCTGGGGCCGGAGGTGGACACCATGCTGCGCACCTCGCGACCAGGAGTCTTTGCGATCGGCAATCTGGTGCACCCGGTCGATACGGCGGATGTCTGTGCCCTGGACGGCCGACATGTTGCTGACCCTGTTCGCGCGTACCTGGCCGGCAGCAGGCCGAAGGCCGAAGGAATTCGCCTCGATGTGGAGGCGCCACTTCGTTGGGTGGCCCCCACCGTGGTTCGGGTCGGTGACCAAGCACCAGCCAGACGTCGTCTACTGATGTGGAGTGATGAGTTCCGGCCCGTGGCAAGGATCGAGGCAGTTCAGGCCGGGCGCGTCATTGGCAGGGTGACCCTGCCGTGGGCAGCGGCTCCCGGGCGGGTGTTGCGGGTGCCCTGGAGTCTGCTGGATCAACGCGATTCCGCTGGCGCAACCATCACATTCAGGCTTCTGTGATCCCGGCGTCTGAGCCGCGGAGTATTCATCAAGGGAAGGTCACGATCGTGAAAATGTGTCTGCGGGTGTCGGGACGCAGGCCAGATGTGGTCGTAAGGTAGTGATGCCTCTGATTCCTGGTGTTCAGACACCGTTACCTAAGGACTTGAGTCGTGGAGTTCGACGAGAACGCGCAGCTGGATACCTCGCAGATCAATGACATCCGAAGTCAGGGTGGCAGTGGTGGTGGCACCTTTGGCGGTACCGGCATGGGTGGCGGTACCGGACCCGGGCTGGGAGCGGCCATTGGGGCTGGCATGATCAGCAAGCTCTTCGGTGGAGGTATCGGTGGCCTGATCGCAGTGGCCGTGCTGTTCTTCGTCCTCAACAGTTGCTCTCATTCCGCCCAACCCCAGTCGCAGGGTCAGGCGCAGCAGCCCACCACGGGCGTGCAGAATCTGGCCTCCACCTGTGTCACGGGGGCCGATGCGAACACCAAGCCGGATTGTCGGATTGTCGCTGCGGTGAACAGCACTCAGGCATATTGGGCCAAGGCATTGGCGGGGAGCAAGACCCCCTACCGCAAGGCCCCGACCGTCTTCTTCCGCGGCTCAGTCAAGACGGCCTGTGGCCCGGCCACGTCAGCGGTGGGCCCGTTCTACTGCCCAGGTGATGAGAAGGTCTACATCGATCTTGGCTTCTTTGATCAGCTGCGTCGTGACTTCGGTGCAAATGGCGGCCCGTTCGCGGAGACGTACGTCATCGCACATGAGTATGGGCACCACGTTCAGCACATCGTGGGCTACGACAAGCTGGTTGGCCGTGATCGCAGCGGTCCACTGAGCGGCTCGGTTCGGCTTGAGCTCCAGGCAGACTGCTTCGCCGGCGTGTGGGCTCGAAATGCCGTTGCGACCGGCTTCGTCAAGTCGATCACTCAGGCTGATATCGATGACGGGCTCAACGCTGCGGCGGTTATCGGTGACGACCGGATCATGCAAACGGCGGGTCAGCGGATCAACCCCGAGAAGTTCACCCACGGAACCTCGGCCCAGCGCCAGCGGTGGCTGACTCAGGGCTACACCACGGGAGACCCCAACAAGTGCGATACGTGGAACACGAACCAGCTCTGATCCACATCGAACTGCCCGTTTTGTCCTGAAAAATCTCAGTCCGGACGCGTCTGTGTGGCGGCGGCCACACTGGTTTCACCGATTCTTAACCAATTCAAAGGTGGAATAGGCCCTTTCTGGTTCGACCCATTACCTGCGGTGGTCGATGATTTATGTAGACCACTGAAGGAGAAGATGATGAAGCGCTCAAGTCGCCTGGTGGCGACCGGACTGGCGGCAACGGGTGTTGTTGCCACTGCAGGAGTGGCCACTGGCCTCGGCCTGCCGTCGTCATCACCTGTGACTGCTGTGCACACGCAAGCGACCTCGGCAGTTGTGGCTGATTTGGAGCGCCGACTTCAGGCTCTCCAGTCTGAGACGATCATTCTCGATCGGGAAGCCCGGCTGGCCCAGCAGGCCCTGACTGCGGCTGCCCACGCCCAACAGGTCGCCAAGGCTCAGGCTGCTGCGCAGAAGCGCGCTGCCAAGCGCGCTGCCGAACGTGCTGCCCAGCAGGCCGCCCAGCAGGCCGCCCAGCAGGCCGCCCAGCAGGCCGCCCAGAAGTCCTCTTCGGCATCGGGCAGTTCCTCGAAGCCGAAATCCCACGGATCCACGGGTGCAAGTGGATCATCAAGCAACTCTGATGGTGGCAGTGATGACTAGTCGTGGCACCCGTGCGCGTTGGACCACCGCTGCACTCATCGCACCGACTGCTGCGGCCCTGTTTACCGGGACAACGGTCTGGGCAGCCGGTCACCAGCCCAGTTCAAGCGCCAAGACAACTGCGAAGTCCACCGCCGTGGACCCGGCCGTGGTTGCCCTGCGTCAGGCGGTCAAGGCCAATGAGGCTCAGGTCGCCTCACTCCGCAAGACCGTTCAGTCATTGAAGAAGCAGGCTGATGCCCTTGCCAAGGGTGTGACACCTTCTACCAAGAAGCATTCGTCGAGCAGTTCATCGAGCAGCTCCTCTTCCAGCAACTACTCGAGCAACTCGTCGTCCAGCAGTTCGTCGAACAGTTCATCCTCAAACAGTTCATCATCGAACTACCAGGCGCCCCCGTCCTCACAGGGCTCCACGGGTGCCTCGGGCGCTCCGTAGGTCACCATGACTCAGGTCACGTCAGCGGACAATGGGTCGGAGTACCGGACCTCATTCCGGTCGATGGCCTCAGAGATCCGCTTCTGGGTTCATGCCCCCCATCAGGGAGTTGAGAGCCGTATCGAACAGGCGCGAGCACTGTTCGACAGGGTGGCAGCATCATGTACGCGGTTCGATTCGTCCAGTGCGCTCATGCGCGCCAATGCGGTCGGTAAAGAGTGGGCCACGGTGCCCACGGAGTGTTTTGATGCAATCCGCGCTGCCTATGATGCCTACGTGCTGACCGATGGTCTCTTTGATCCACGTACCGTCGAGATCCTCACCGAACTTGGCTACAGCTCGAGTCTGCCATTCGAGAGTGAGCAGATCAGAGTCTCATCGTCCGGAACGCGCAAGGCCGGGCGAGTTCGGCCTTGGAAGCCAGGCTTTGATCAGGCCCGTGGCGCTGTTCGGGTGGGTGAGGAACCCATCGATCTGGGCGGGATCGGCAAGGGATGTGCGGTCCGGTGGGCAGCGCAGATCCTCACGGGGGCAGGTGATTCCGCACTGCTGGAAGCCGGTGGCGATGTGATGGCCCTTGGGGCCGGCCCCAATGGTGACGGCTGGATGATCTCTGTGGAGGACCCGTTTGGAGCCTCTGATCCGGTGGCAGTTCTGCGACTGGTTGATCTGGCGGTGGCCACCTCATCAGTTCGAATCAGGTCGTGGGTCGTGGACGGCGAGCAGGTGCACCATCTGATAGATCCGCGCACCCGTCGACCAGCGCAGTCGTTCCTTCGCGCAGTCTCTGTAGTGCACGAGGACCCGGCTCTGGCTGAGGTGTGGAGCAAGTCTCTGTTCATAGCCGGTCGACATCAGATCAGGAAGCTGTCCGACGATGCGGGTCTGGCGAGTCTGTGGGTGGACGTCGACGGACGAGTGACCACCAGTCGTGCGATGCGCGACCACGTTGCTTGGCAGGTGGCCAATGTCCAGCCCAACTGAGGTCACCAACAGTTCCACTGGTCGAGACGTCGCCTGGGGCGTGGGTCTGGTTGCAGCCGTCACGCTGAGTGCGGTCGTCACCTCTGCGTTGATTGGTCTGGCGGTCTCGTCAGTTGCCACGGACCGAATGGCACCATGGATTATTGGGCGAGCGGCCGGCATCACCTCATATCTGCTCCTGCTCGCCCTGGTAATTCTTGGTCTTCTGCTATCACATCCACGGCGAGCACAGTGGGCAAAGCCGAGCAGTGCAACCCGAATTCGAATTCACGTGAGCCTGTCTGTCTTCACGCTCGTGTTTGTTGTTCTGCACATCGTCGTGTTGGCAACGGACAAGTACGCCGGTGTCGGCTGGTGGGGCTCATTCGTTCCCATGGGCTCCTCGTACCGTCCCGTGGCGGTAACCCTTGGCGTGATTGGAATGTATGCCGGATTTGCTGCTGGGCTCACCGCTGCCCTTGCGGGCCGGGTATACCATCGCGTGTGGTGGCCGATCCACAAGGTTGCAATCATCGCACTGATTCTCGTATGGCTTCATGGCGTTCTTGCCGGTATCGATGCACCCACTCTTTTTGGCATGTACATCGTGACCGGTGGTGCAGTACTTCTTCTCGCCATTAGCCGCTATGTGGCCAAGAGTGTGAATGACGAGGTGGCCGAGTTGGCCGCTGCACCGGTACATGAGGTCATCCTTAAGCCCGCCGGTAACCAGCCCTCCGCCAGCAGGGCCCGGCGTTCATCGGATGGTCGATTCCAGTGACGGGTGCCTTCCTCGATGTCGAGGGTCAGTTGATCGGACGTGCCACCGCTATCGTGTCCCGCTCCACGACCGACCAGGTCTCAGGGATCCAGCGTATGGACCTGTCGGCTCACACGGCGACGTACGGACGGCGTCGATCGAGGGTTGGCGCAGAGGGCTTGATCGCCGAGATCGCAAAGGTCGGACTCACTGGTCGCGGTGGTGGACACTTTCCAGCGGCGGCGAAATGGCGCTCAGTGGCAGCGGCGGGGCCCGGTGGGATCGTCGTGGTCAATGGTGCTGAGGGAGAGCCCGGATCAGCCAAAGATGCTGTGCTCTGGCAGACCCGGCCCCATCTGATCCTCGACGGTGTCGTCAGCGCCATGGAAGTTATCGGTGCACGGGAGGGCATTGTTTGGCTTCATCAAGGCGCTGACTCCACCATTCGCTCGGTACGGTCGGCAATTGCTGAGCGAACGGCAGCCGGATATGACGCAGTCTCACTGCGAGTGGTGCTCGCCCCTGACCGCTTCCTGTCAGGTGAGGCAACCTCGATCATTCGCACTCTCGAGGGTGGACCAACGCTCCCACGCTTTGTTCGCGATCCCGCCCAGCCATGGTCCGATGGTGGTCGTCCGGTTCTGGTCAACAACACCGAGACCATGGCTCGGGCCGGGCTGGTCGCACTGAGAGGTGCAGCGCACTACACGCCTACGTCGATGTTGACGATCATCTCTCGTGGTTATCGATCAGTTGTTGAGGTCGATTCGAGTCAGACGTTCGGTTTGGTCATTGCCCGGCACTGGTCCGATTACGCAGATGGCGAGCCACAAGCCGTTCTCCTTGGTGGATACGGCGGTTCATGGGTTCCCTGGTCTGGATTTCGACAGCTGGCCGTTGATCCGAGTGTGCTCAAGTCCCACGGCGTTTCCATCGGTGCGGGCCTCGTTGGCCCGCTGCCGGCGAGTGCGTGCGGGATCGAGGAGGCCACCCGACTGGTCAACTACCTTGCGGGTCAGTCCGCTCGACAGTGTGGTCCCTGTGTGTTTGGTCTCGCCGCGGTAGCCGAACTCTGTGACGACCTCACTGCGGGAGCGCTCACGACCAGCGGTCGCAAACGTCTGGTCCGGTTCATGGATGAGATTTCCGGACGTGGTGCGTGCCGCCATCCAGATGGTGCCATCCGGATGGTCACCTCGGCCCTGCAGGTTTTCGCTGCGGATGTTGCGCGACATAAGCGCGGCCGAACCTGTAATGCCAAGGTATACGGGGTTATGCCCCTGCCAGGGGAGACATCATGACCCGACATCACGCCCACGATGCTCGACTTCAGGTGACGGAACTCCACGGTCCCACCCTGCGCATTGATCCGAGTGTGTGCGATGGGGTGGGCATCTGCGCACATCTGGCCCCAGATCTCATCGCACTCGATTCCTGGGGCTACCCGGTGATCGAGGACCATGTTCTCGAGCGAAAGCGCCACCTTCGTCAGGCTGAGTCTGCCGTTACCGCGTGCCCAAAGAATGCGCTGTTCATCCAGGGCCGTTAGGGCCCAAGGACGTACGAGACTCCGGTGATCCGGAAACTGTTGACCGTCCATGTCTTTCCAGGGATGTTGCCGTTGCCAACCCACCACTGGACGTAGCCATCACCGAGGGCAAAGCTCGGCGCACTGGCTTTGGTCCGGTAGCAGCCAGCGGGATCGCCGACGGAATAGGACCAAGCTCTGCTCAGGTAGGGATTGTCCAGTGCTCCACTGAAGTAGCCGAGGTATGCCAACCCCGCCGCCGTGTTGTCCGTATGCGTGGTGCAGGCGCTGATGATCACCGAGGTTGGGGTGAGGACAGAGGCTGGCAACTTCTCGTTGAACGTTGCAAGATTCACCTCCATCTCCTTTGTCGACGGGTCGTCACCCCCATCGATGTGCACGCCGTTACCGGCGTCGATCACCGTGACTCCAGGGGAGTAGGCCTGCATCGCCATGCCGGCGGAAACCTGTAGAGAGAACGGATGTGGATATGCACGCAGGGCTGACACCTCGACCTTGCGCAGTTTGATCGTGGGCTTACCTTCCAATCCGTGGGCCGTTATTCGCAGCGTGTAGGAACCCACAGGCAGGACCTTGATCCGATCATCAGTTCCATTCCACGGCACCGTCAGCAGCGATCGGCGGGAATAGGTGCGGTGGTAGACCACTACCCCCTTGTTCAGGACGTCGAGGCTGAACGTGGCGGGCACAACCGCTGATGCCCTGATCGGGATCGTGTCGTAGTAGCCGTCCTTGGCCGGATACACGGTGTCACTCACCAGGTGCACGGTCGGGATGGCTGCTTGGCTCGACAGCACAGACAGGGTGCGTGTGCTGATCAGTGCAGGAGTACTGCTGCGCACTGGACGCCAGAATTCGACTCTGTAGGTGCCAAATGGCACCCGGGTCCCAGAACTGTCTCGGCCACTCCACACCGCGGACCAGCCCGTTGACGTGCCCAGTGGCCAAGACATCACTACGGCACCTGCGGAGTTTCGGATTCGGACGGTTCCCGAGCGAGGTGCATTGGAGGTCGCCCGAAGTATCACTGAGTCCTGGAAGCCATCCTTGGCCGGACGCAGGATCGAGGCGGAGGCGGTTCCCGTCTGCAGTAGGAGAGTGACGCTGCCCGCTTTACTGAGTGAGGCAGGGCCCGTTGCGGAGCCGCGAATCGCCGCGACCCGAACGTCGTACGTGCCGGGAGTGAAAGCCGCAACTGGCCATGGTGAGTACGTGTAACTACGCGCCGATGCCGGCAGGTTTGGTGTGATGGTTGTCCACGGGCTACTCGTTCCACGGCGATGGAAGGAGATCGTGTAGCCCGTTGGCGTGACGCCCGAGGGTGGCACCCAACTCACAGTGAAGTTCTCAACACCGCCGCGCACAGTTGGCTGAGCTACCTGATCAGGGATGACTGGGCTGGCTTGTGCCACGACGTCCCGTGTCATCGTCGCCCATTGATACCCACTGGGATTGGCGCTGAGCTGGTTGACCGCGGTGACCCGGAATCGGTAGGCCGTCGAGGTGGTCAAACCGGAGACTGTTGTGATCAGGTCGAGGCCTTGAACAGAACGGTTACTGGTTGTTGCGGGTTGCCACGTGTGTCCACCATCCGTGGACTGATCAACGAGGTAGTTGAGGATCGGTGATCCGCCCCAGTTCGGGCGACTCCACGTGAGTCGAATCTGACTTGCCGGCAGGGGGGTTGCGTTGATGTAGTCCGCCGCAGAGGGCACCGTTGCTATGGCCGCTCCGGCGTTCAGAATGCCTGCCCCGCAATGAATAACTGTGCACCCACTGGACGCTGGGAACGGCGTGGCGGTTTCTCGAAGGCGTTGAGCCACCTGGCTGGGTGTCAGGGGGGTTGTGAGGTGTGACTGCATGAGTGCGACAACTGCCGCAACGTGGGGTGTAGCCATGCTGGTGCCGGCCATGTACGCGTAGTCCGCACCACCATTTGTCCCATTGGTGAGCGTGTCCGGGCTGTTCCACCACGTCGACAGGATGTTGTCGGTTCCGCTGATGCTGAAGTCGTCGCCGCC
>CAXBQZ010000057.1:0-18652 GCA_963978055.1 uncultured bacterium | reverse complement strand
GCTGATTCCCCCGCTGCGTCCAGGGTGAGTTCACCATTTGCGTAGTCACCAAAGAAGGCGCCCTGCCAGGGTGTTCCAATCGTGGTCAGGGATCGGTAGCGAAGTGGTGACTGTCGCTCGCGAAGAACTCGGTACGCGGCCCGACTGAACAGTCCACCCATCGAGTGCCCAACCATGTCGAAGGTGTCTACGTCGAATTCAGCGTTCAGATACTCCAGAAACCTGGCCAGGTTCTCACCAGCAGTATCGATGGCGCCGACAGCGTTCACCGTGAGTTCTGCGGGAAGCAGCACAGGTACGTCATCAAACCCACTGAAGCCCGGATCACGGTCAGCCTGGCCAGTTCCCACGGTGGCTGGAGAGGTGAACGTGAGATGTCCGGTCTTCAGGAGGTGCTCTCGCAGCGCGGTATCAGTGCTGCCAGCGGCCATTCCCGAACCGGCAGCGATATCCGGGGTCGTGTAGGGGCTGATGGCTCCACCACCGGAGACGATGACGACGCAGCGACGTCCCATTGCATCCAACTCCCTGTTTGCCCTGTACTTGGTCACGTCATTATTGCCGGGTCGGTGTTACCGACGCCCACCCAATACGATCGTCGGGTGACGAACCCGGTGTCAGTTCTGCTCGTTGAACTGCTCATGAGTGTCGATCGAATGATCGAGTCAGCGAAGTCAGCTGTTCAGGTGCCCGGAGAGTGGTCACCTGCCACGATCCTCGGCCATGTCTCCCAGGTGGACGAGCAGGTGTGGCTGGTGCGGATTCGACAGATGGTGCAGGCCCATCGTGAGGGTCTGCCCACCCCGACCTATGACTGGTGGGAGCCCGACGCGGAGCAGACTGCCCGCACCTTTGCTGGTAGCTCGCTTGAGGACGCCTCCGGGCAGCTGATGGCCGGTCGCGTGGCCATGCTCACGGAGTTGCGCGACCTTGCACCGGATGACTGGCAGGCGGGCGCCATCCATGCCACGTTCGGTGAGCTTGATCTGCGCGGTCTGGTTCTGGAGATTCTGGCTCATGACGAGGAACATCGCGCCTCGCTGGTCTATTCGGCGGTCAGCGATATCGGTGATGGCGATATCTGACCTCCGGTCGGCGGATCGCTCAGTCGATGAGGTCGAGCAGTGCACCAAAGGCACCTGCGATGGCGATGGACTCGTCGAATGATGCTCGGTGGATTCCGGTCATGCTGAAGAATCCGTGCACCAGTCCTGCTGCTCGTCGTGTGGTTACCGGTACCCCGGCAGCGCGAAGGGCCGCACCGTACGCCTCACCCTCATCGCGTAGCGGGTCCATGGCGGCGACGGCGATCAGTGCAGGGGCAAGCTCGGCCAGATTGTCGGCGCACAGGGGTGACAACCGCGGATCATCGTGTGGTGCGTCCACCCGATACGTGTCCCAATAGGTATCCATCTGGGGTCGGCTGAGGAAAAAGCCCTCCCCGAACAGATCCTTGGACGGTCGGTCGACACTGCCATCGGTGGCGGGGTAGATCAGCAGTTGAGCAGCAGGCGGTGTGATGCCCTGGTCCCTAGTGCTCTGGCAGATGACGGCCGCGATATTTCCACCGGCGCTGTCACCGGCCACCGCGATCTTCGATGAGCGAACGCCCAGGGTTGCGGCATTGTCACGAGCCCACCGGTACGCCGCCAGCCCATCGTCAACGGCTGCCGGAAAGGGATGCTCAGGAGCCAGCCGGTAGTCGACGGAGAGTACGTGCACATCTGCGTATCTGCTGATCAGTCGGCAGGGTTGGTCGTGGCTGTCGACACTGCCGACCACCCATCCACCACCGTGGAAGAACACGACCAGCGGACGATCGGTGCCCAGAGTTGGTGGGGTGTAGTGCCGGGCGCGCAACGGACCAGCAGCCCCCTGAATCGTCAGATCCCGGATCGGACCTACTGCAATCGGCGTCCCGGCAGCGATCCGAGCCGCCGATAGATTGATGGCGCGCTGCTCCTGGACGCTCGTTACCGCCTCAGGTGGGCGAATTCGTTCGTCAACTGTGATGAGCAGGGCCAGGTGTGGGTCCAGGACCTGTCCGTCCACGCTGCGGGGGCCGCCGGCGAATCGGGTCGCGGCCGAATCTGGAACCGAATCCAGTAACCGTGCCAGACGTCGCTGGGCTGCGGCCGACAGATCCTCACGGTTGAGACGCATACTGCTGAGCCTAGATGCTGAGCCCAGATCCTGGGCTGCAAGCCTGCTGAGCAGCAGTTTCGGATTTTCCGAGGCCCGCGGGTGGAAGCGCAAGAAATGCGCAACGGCCACCCGATCGGAGGTTCCGTCACTCATTCGACCTACCCATCAGGCCCAAAAGTTGTCACCATTGAGAGGTTCAGCGGGTCGAGGGGGCAGGGTAGATGGCAGCAGCGGACCAGGGCCGACGTGCCTCGGACGTTGTACCGGGGCTATCCAGTGAAGAGCGATACCGCCTGTTGGCTGAGAATGCCTCCGACATCGTGTATCAGACCAATGGCCTGGTGATTCAGTGGATCTCACCATCGGTGACCCACTGGTTGGGCTGGGAGCCCGAGGAGCTCATCGGCGCCCCCGCGCTCAGCTTGCTCGCTCCCGATCAGGATCTGTCCTGGGTCGAGACAAATCGCGATGAGTTGCTCGCTGGTCATACCGTGATCCAGGAGATGGAGCTGCTCCACCGGGATGGAAGCAAGCGCTGGTTCGAGGGTCGCGCTCGTCCCATGATGCGCGAGGGTGATGCAGTCGGCGGCTTTATGGTTGGCCTGCACGATATCCATGAACAGCGACTTGCCCGCCGCGCGCTCCTTCTGTCGGAGAAGCGCTATCGCTCGGCAATGGAGCATGCAGGTGTGGGCATGGCACTGATGAGCGCCACATTCGACATCGTCAACGTGAACGAGGCACTGTGTGAGTTCGTTGGTCGGCCCGAACATGAACTGATCGGTCACTCGTGGTCGCTCGTCACGAATGCCGATGATGTGGCAGTTGAGGCCGAACTCCTCCAGCGGGTTGCCCGTGGCGAACTCGACACATTCCGGCGCGTACAGCGCTTCACCGACTCCAGGGGGGCACTGCTCTACGGCGACGTCACTGTTGCTGCCGCCCGTGATGAAGACGGATCATTGGTGCTGCTCACCAAGCAGGTAGTCGATATCACCGAGCAGACCACATCCCGTCGTCGACTTGCCGATCTTGCCGCGCGAGATCCGCTGACCTCGCTGTCCAATCGCTCGACGGTGATGCAGGCCATTGAGCGTGCATTGGGGTCGGCCGGTGAGGATGCCCAGCGGGTTGGTGTCCTGTTTGCGGATCTCGACAACTTCAAACTGATCAACGAGACCCTCGGACATATTGCCGGTGATGAACTGCTCAAGGCGGTTGCGGACAGGTTCACCACGTACTTGGGCCGGGAGGCCGTGGTTGGACGGTTCGGTGGTGATGAGTTCGTCATCGTGGCACCGCAGCCCGCCGATGAGTCACTGCTCACCTACTACGCACATCTGATGACTCAGTCATTGCTCGATGATTTCTTCATCGCTGGACGTCGGGTGGTGATGACCACATCCGTCGGGGCCGCACTGTCTCGTCCGGGATCAACCGCCACCGGCCTTCTCCAAGATGCAGATGTGGCCCTGTCCGAGGCCAAGCGGGATGGCAAGGCTCGCTGGCGCATCTTCGACCTGAGCATGGCGGAGGCGGCCATGGCTCGACTTGAAACTGAGTCAGCCCTCCGTGATGCGCTCGAGCAGGATGAGTTTGTCGTGCACTATCAGCCGATCCACCAGCTGTCCGACAACTCCCGAAGTGGCTTCGAGGCGCTGGTGCGTTGGAATCATCCAGAGCAGGGGCTGCTCGGTCCCGCCTCATTCCTGTCGGTGGCCGAGGACTCAGCGCTCATCACGGTGATCGGTGCCAAGGTTCTGGCACGTGTGTGCTCGGATATCCAGGGCTGGCCCCAGAGCAGCGATCACGTCGCAGTGAACGTGTCTGCAATCGAACTGGCCCAGCCTCTGTGGGTCGATACCACGATCGCGACGATTGAAGATTCAGGGGTCGACCCCAGCAGGCTGATCATCGAGCTCACCGAGACGGCCGTGATGTCGACGAGGCGGGATCTTTCTGCAGATCTTGGCCGACTTCGCGATCTTGGGGTCGGTATTTACGTCGATGACTTTGGCACCGGCTATTCATCGATCGCACTGCTGCGCGATCTTCCTGTGACAGGTATCAAGTTGGATCGATCGTTCGTCTCGTCTCTGAACGAGCCGGAGTCACAGTCGTACGCCCTCGCTCAGGGTCTGGCCAGCCTCGCGTTCTCGATTGGCCTGATCGGTGTGGCCGAGGGTATTGAGACCCCGATTCAGTCGGCATTCCTACGCGGAATGGGCTGGACTCACGGACAGGGGTACCTGTTCGGCAAGCCGGCAGCGCTTGATGAGTGGGCAATTGCCTAGGGAACGATCCGTTGGTGTCGGCCGTTGATTCAGAACCAGTCCTCGTCCCATGTGTCGTGACTGATCCGCTGCCGCCTACGATGAGGTCATGATGTCACTGGTTTCCGGGTCACTGCTCGCGACTGGAATCCCGTATTACTCATTCCCGATGATCACTCTGGGGCCGATCCACATCCGCACCTTCGGGCTCTTCGTCGCCATTGGAATCCTGGTCGGCATCACGATCGCGGCCCGTCGCAATGAGCGGTTTGGCATTCCCTCGCGCGATACCGAGCGCGTCGGGTTCATTCTCGTGGCTTCGGGCTTGATTGGTGCACGACTGCTCTGGGCAGCGACCCACATCCATGAGCTGACCGGGCCACTGGACGTCTTCGCCGTCTGGAAGGGTGGTCTGCAGTTCAGCGGGGGTTTGATCTCGGCGGTTCTGATCGCCCCCTTCGTCACCCGCAAATGGCCGCGAACCCAGAAATGGGCACTGCTCGACGGTGCCATCCTTGGCCTGGCAGTTGGCCAGATGATCGGGCGGTTCGGATGTATCGCTGTTGGAGAGCATCTCGGTGGCCCAACCAACTTCTTCCTCGGCATGCACTACCTGGGTGGGGTAACCGTCGAAGGTCCGCTGGTGGTTGGTCAGACCTACAACAACACCGCGATCTACGAGGTGCTGTGGCTGCTTCCGGTGATCGCGGTTCTGTTCTGGCTTGATCGTCGCAATGCGCGCCCCGGTGTGATCAGTGGGGTGTTCCTGATCTCATACGGGGTACTTCGCTTCCTCACCGACACCCTGCGTACCCACGATGAGCGGGTTCATGGTCTTACTGGGGCTCAGTACATGTGCCTGGTACTGGTGCCCTTCGGAATCTGGGTGCTGTGGACGGCGTTCCGTCCGGTTTCCGATGAAGAGACCGTCGAAGACCCGGCTCCAGACGATGAGTTGGAGTCAGATGACTCCACCACCTCGTGACGAGCGAGGTTCTGCCCGAACCTGAGACGGTGGGCAGGTCGTGGTCGCGACGACGGATCGTCCTGACCGCTCTGGGTATCGCCGGCATGCTCGTTCTCAACTACGCCGCATTCTGGTTGCTCACCCGACCAGCGGTGACGGAGTGGCTGCACGGACTGGTCAATGTCATCTACCCCGGCGCCTTCATTCTGGCGTTCGTCGCAAACGTCACCGTCCTGATCCCGATTCCGTACAACGGGATCATGCTCGCCATCCTGGGCAAGGCGGGCCTCCCGTGGTTGGCTGCACTGCTGGCGGCTGCTGGATCGGTTCTTGGCGAACTCAGCGGTTACTACGCAGGTCGTGCCGGACGTCAGGTGCTGGGTAACTCGAAAGCCGTCACCTGGACGACGGAACAGATGAGTACGCCGGTTCGGTCGTTCCTGTTCCTGATGATCTTTGCCGCACCACCAAATCCAATCTTCGATATGGCAGGACTTGCGGCCGGAACCCTGAAGATTCCGCTGCGGATCTTCCTACCTGCGGTATTCATTGGACGCAGTGCGCGCTTCCTGCTGTTTGCCTATGCGACGATCCCCGGTGGGCTTTAAGACCTAGGTGCGTGCCTGCATCGCGCAAGCGTGGAAGACTGCCACACGTATTCACGGGTGCGATGTGGAGGCGGGTGAACGGTCATGGGTGAGGGTGCCATCGCCATCTTTGCTGTCATCGTCATGGCCTACACGCTCATCTCCGGTCGCGCCAAGCAGTTCTACGTCAGCCCCCCACTGGTGTTCACGATCGTCGGCGCACTCTTGGGTCTGGCCCGCTTTGACGTTCCGGCGGGCAATGTGGCGATCAAGCTCTTGGCCGAGTCCACCCTTGCGCTGATCCTGTTCCATGACGCCGCACATGCCCATCCCCGTGAGCTGCTTGGGGATTGGAAACTGCTGGGACGCATGCTGCTGATCTCGCTCCCGATCGCCATCGCTGCTGGGTTCTTCACCGCCCGGTGGCTGTTCCCTGAGCTTTCCGTTGCTTTCGTCCTTTTCATCGCCTCTGCTCTGGCACCGACCGATGCCGGGCTCGGTGCGCCGACGATTCTGAACCCGGTTGTGCCCACTCGTGTCCGGCGCTTGCTCAACGGCGAAAGCGGACTCAATGACGGCCTGGGCACACCGGTGGTTCTGTTTGCGATCACCCTCGCCCAGAACGAGGGAACGTCGATCTCCGTCAGTTCAGCGTTGGTTCATGCAGCCTCAGAGATCCTGATCGGGGCGCTGTTTGGGATCGTGCTCGGATTCGTCTTCGGCTGGATGCTGCGTCGCGCCGAAGACCGCGGATGGGCCGATCCGACAATGGCTCAGATCGGTGTTGTGGTGATCCCACTGTTCGGCTTCTTCGGTGCCGAGTTGGTCCACGGCAATGGCTTCATCTCCGCATTCATCGCCGGCACCGCCTACGCGGGTGCAGCGGGTGAACAGCTTGATCACGACATCAAGCTTGCCGAAGAGATGAATACCCTGATGGGCTTCGCGGTGTGGGCGCTGTTCGGAATGCTGTTCGTCAGCCACCTGAGTGACTACGTCACCTGGCAGTGCATCGTGTTCGGGTTGCTCGCGCTCACTGCACTTCGCATGCTGCCTATCTGGCTGTCGCTGGCAGGTTCAGGTTTGCGCGAGCCGACGAAGTGGTTCTTGGCTTGGTTCGGCCCACGAGGTTTGGCCTCGGTGGTGTTTGCCCTCATCGCCTACGAGGAACTGGGTGATCACCTGCCCCAGGTGGTGTGGGGAGTGATGGGGGTGACGGTGCTGATGTGCGTCTTTGCCCATGGCCTGTCAGCCCCACCGCTGGCTGAGCGATACGGCGCGTGGGCCAACCGTGAGAAGCCACCGATGGAACTGGCCGGCTGAGATCAGCTCGACGGACGGTCAGTTCGCGAGGAACTGAAGGCTGTCTCTCTTGTAGCGGTTGAGGAATCGATCGCAGCCCTCTTGGATATTGGGGTCCAGCTTGTGGCACAGCGGCTGACCCGATGCATCATGCTTGAAGTAGAAGCCAGCGACCCACCAGTTGTTCATATCGAGAACCATCGCGCGCTGCACACCTGCGGAGATCAGGGTGTCTGCCATGGCCTGTGCCGTTAGACCCGGTGAGCCGATGTAGACCAGGCTTCCATCGGCTCGCTCACCGATCGCTGATCGCCAGGCAGCGGACTCACCATGGGTGGTGGCACCCCAGCGGAATCCATCACCGGAACGCACTCTCGACTGTCCGTGATCGATGATGAGGGCGAGGTTCTGGCGGGCGACAATAATGTCACCGTTGGGATTGATATCGCGTCCCCACTTCCCCACCGTCGTATGACCTGACGAATCGATCGCGAGGGTGGCCTGTCCGTCGACCATCGGGACGATGGTCTTGCCCTGGTAGATGTAGCCACCCTGGGAATCCTGAATGCGGAAGGCCCCATTCGTGTTTGCGAGCACATCGGGCCAGAACTTCTGTGGAAGTGCTCCGTCATATGGATTCGGGCCGCCGGGTTCGAGGTAGCCCGGGACGTACATGGTCTTGGTGAGCTTGGTATCAATCCACATCAGCGATGCCAGCACGCTGGTATGAATCGCGTCCGGACGGACGCGCGTGGCATAGATGGCGTGTAGCCCATCAACCTTCGATGCCACCGGCTGCCAGACCCCTTCATCAGGAAGAGCGCCATCTTTGACTGGGCTTACCAGGGTTGCTGGTGGCGTCAGGTGGGCTCGCGTGGGAGTGGGTGACGTCGACGGGGTGGGTCCAGTGCTCGTGTTGGATGAAGGAGTGGGAGTTGGATCTCCACCGAAGTTCGCCGATTCGGTGGGCTTCCCACCAATCGGAGTCACATCGAAGTGTGAGTAGTAGAAATCTTCAGCAGCCGCGACGACCGAACCAAGTCCGTGATCGCGGCCCCACGTGGCAAGCAGCACGGACGTGGGTTCACCCTGTGAGTCGCGGACGTAGGGGATGAACGTGGCGGCAAACCAGATTCCGGTGATCAGCAGCAATGCGAGAACGGCCAGACTGATCCGACGAAACCAGAATCGTGCCTTGGAGGGCTTGGCCTTGTGCCGGGCAGTGCGCGTCGGCTCCGCTGATTGCGGTGCCTCGGTCGAACTCGTCACATCCACCCCACTTCTTGAAACCTACGGAATTCAGACTACCCGTCCGGTTCGACTTCGAGACAAGCTCCCCGTAGGGAGATGAGGGCTCTCAGGGAATGCACACCGAATCGTGATGTACGCCCGCGAGTAGCACGGTGAGAAACTCAGCGGGCAGAACCAGTTCTGCCAAGTCTCTTGACGGGCACCGGTGCTGATACGAGCATTAGTCCCCCGTTCGTCTATCGGTTCCCGCAGATTGGAATGTGATGACTGAGGCCACAAGCACGTTGCAAGCGTTCCTGGACCAATTCGGTGCCGCGCTCACGGCCGGTGATATCGACTCTGCCACCAATCTCTTCGCCGAGGACTGCTACTGGCGTGATCTGGTGTCGTTCACCTGGAACATCGTCACGATGGAGGGTCGTGATCAGGTCCACGACATGCTCAACGAATGTCTATCTCGCGTCCAGCCCTCGGGCTGGCGGGTTGCCGAGGGTGAAGAGGCCACGGAAGGCGGAGGAGTCCTCGAAGGCTGGATCAGCTTCGAGACGGACGTCGCTCGCGGTTACGGGCTGATCCGAGTCCGCGATGGGCAGATCTGGACTCTGCTGACCACGATGGTTGAGCTCAAGGGTCATGAGGAGAAGAAGGGCTTCACCCGGCCGCTGGGTGCCAAGCACGGGGAGAACGTGGGAGCCAAGACGTGGAAGCAGGAGCGTGAAGATGAACTTGCCTCCCTGGGCTATGACAGCCAGCCGTATGTAGTTGTGATCGGCGGTGGTCAGGGCGGAATCGGACTTGGCGCCCGTCTGCGTCAACTGGGCATCCCGACCATCATCGTCGAGAAGAATGAGCGGCCAGGTGACTCATGGCGCAAGCGCTACAAGTCACTGTGTCTGCACGATCCGGTGTGGTACGACCATCTGCCGTACATCGACTTCCCGGCGAACTGGCCTGTGTTTGCACCGAAGGACAAGATCGGTGACTGGCTGGAGATGTACACCAAGGTCATGGAGCTCAACTACTGGACGAAGTCCGAGGTGAAGAGCGCGACCTATGACGAGGTGGCCAAAGAGTGGACGGTAATCGTCGATCGCAATGGCGAGAAGGTGGTGCTTCGTCCCAAGCAGCTCGTATTTGCCACCGGCATGTCAGCCAAGGCCAATGTGCCGAACTTCCCCGGAAGTGATGTGTTCACCGGCGTCCAGCACCACTCGTCGCAGCATCCTGGACCCGATGCGTACGTCGGCAAGAAGGTGGTGGTTGTCGGTTCCAACAACTCAGCACACGATATCTGCGCTGCTCTCTACGAGGCCGGTGTCGACGTCACCATGGTGCAGCGCTCTACGACCCATATCGTTCGCTCGGACTCACTGATGGAGATCGGGCTGGGTGATCTCTATTCTGAGCGGGCGGTTCAGGCTGGGGTTACCACGGCAAAGGCGGATCTGATCTTCGCTTCACTTCCCTACGCGATTCTTGCTGACTTCCAGAAGCCGGTGTACGACAAGATCCGCGAGGTGGACGCAGACTTCTACGCCGACCTTGAGAAGGCTGGCTTCCAGCTCGACTTCGGGCCGGATGACTCGGGTCTGTTCATGAAGTACCTGCGACGCGGCTCTGGCTACTACATCGATATTGGTGCCTCACAGATGATCATTGACGGCAAGATCAAGCTTGCCAACGGTCAGGTGGAGCGCCTGACGGAGAGCTCAGTTATTCTGGACAACGGAACCGAGCTCCCGGCTGATGTCATCGTCTACGCCACAGGCTACGGATCGATGAATGGTTGGGTTGCGGATCTGGTTGATAAGGAGACCGCGGACAAGGTGGGCAAGGTGTGGGGGCTGGGCTCCAACACCCCCAAGGATCCGGGTCCATGGGAGGGCGAGCAGCGCAACATGTGGAAGCCCACTCAGCAGGAGGCGCTGTGGTTCCACGGTGGCAACCTGCACCAGTCGCGCCACTACTCGCAGTTTCTTTCACTGCAATTGAAGGCGCGGATGGAGGGTATTCCAACTCCCGTCTACAGGCTGCAGGAAGTGCACCACGTTTCGTAGTGCGCTCACCTATCAGTCATCGCCTGGGCATTCGATCTGGATACCCAGGCGATGCTGTTTACGACTACCGGTTGTGTAGTTGGTCGCACGTCGTGGGAGGATATGCGGCGGAGGGCTCGCATAGTGGCCTAGTGCGACGGTCTTGAAAACCGTTGTGGCGGCGACCCCGTCACCGTGGGTTCGAATCCCACGCCCTCCGCCACAGGCGCGAAGCGCCGACTGCGGAGCCTCTGGGATTCGGGAGGAGCGAAGCGACGGGTCCCACGCCCTCCGCCAACGGCGCGAAGCGCTAAACGCGGAGCCGCTTCGGGGTGGTCAACAGCGTTGACATTCCCCTGATGAGCCGCTTACGTTTCGGACGTGGCCGAATTCCTCGACGTGGATGTACAGCCAACTGGTTGGCGTGAGGTTGGATCGTCCGTCGACGTGGCCGTATTCCTGCATGGACTCGGTGGCTCGCGCATTTCCTGGGGGCCACAACTCCAGCCATTGAGTTCGGCTCGACGAATCACTGCCTGGGATGCGCCCGGGTACGGAGTTTCGGCTCCCATTGCGGAGCCTTCATTCGCGGCGTATGCCGAGCGCGCCGCCGATCTGATTCGGACGGTGTCACCAGATGCACCCGTGGACTTGGTCGGGCTCTCCTTCGGCGGCATGATCGCCCAGTACACCGCGGCCCGGTTCCCCGAACTCGTCCGAACGCTGACCCTTATGTGCACCAGCCCCGCCTTCGGCCTGGATGGCACCGATCCGGTGCAGTGGCGGCAGGCACGGCTATCGGGGCTGGAGCACTTCGGCTCTCCCGGGGCAGCGGCGCCGGTCATCCTTGGTGCGCTCGTTGGTCCGGACGGAGCGCACGTTGTTCCCGAGGCGGTAGAGGCGATGGAGCGTATCGAGTTGCCGGGACTCCTGGATGCCATCGCGACAATCACCACCCATGACTCGCGTCAGATCCTGCCGACAATTGCAGCACCGACACTTGTGCTCGTCGGATCTGCTGACGAGGAGACTCCGGTGTCCTATGCCGAGGCGATCGTGAAACTGATGCCGAATGCCCGTCTACAGGTGATTGAGGGAGTAGGGCACCTGCTCAATCTCGAGGCGCCGACGCAGGTGAATGACGCAGTACTCGCGCATTGGCGAAGCTAGCTGGTTCCTGCCGCGCCGAGAAGTTGAGCGAGTAGTGCATCGAGGCCGGTGATGAACACTCGGTCGCTGCTCGGATACAGACGACTCGCATGTGCTGCGATCGCCGGGTATTGATGTGCGTCAACACCCTTGTAGTCGGTGCGCCACCTCTTGTATGTGTCGAGGCGCTCTGAGGAACTGTGTGCCAAAGGGGCGTCCAGCGCGGCACTGCCGACCGTGTACTCAATGAGAACGTGGTACGCCATCACTGAATCTTTAGCAGACAGGCCGAGCTGCTGAAAGCTGTTGAGCATCACCTCCGTAATGCGCAGCTCATTCTCATGTCGACTGGGGCCGGCCACATTGAGCCGAGCCACCCCACTGGTGAGAAGTACCTGACGGAGTCGTATGAGCAGTCGACGCACGTCCTCACGTGGATCATCGGTGGTGTTGAACTTCTGCGTGACCGGGCGCAGGGCGAGATCCGCGACCTCCCGCAGAACATCATCGAGATTTTCATAGTGACGGTAGATGGCAGCCGGATCGACCCCGAGCGCCTTGGCAAGGGCACGAAGGCTGAACACCTCAAGACCATCAGCTCCGATCAGCTCAGCCGCCTTGATTGCGATGGACCTGCGCGTGAGTCGTCCACGCTGTGATTCGGTCGCCGACATGTTGGCAGGGTACTCCGTTGTCGAATTAAGGAGCGCGAACGAGCGGGGCGACAAGGCCACCCTTAGACTCAAGCCATGCCAACAGTTGCCTCATATGCCATGCACACCGTCGACGGTCCGTTCGAGCGCACGATGATCGAACGTCGTGAGGTGGGACCACACGACGTCAACATCGCCATCGCGTACGCCGGAATCTGCCACTCAGATATCCACACCGGTCGCGGTGAGTGGGGTCCTGTTCCCTACCCACAGGTGACCGGACATGAGATCGCCGGCATCGTTGAGTCCGTTGGCAGTGAGGTCACCAAGTACTCCGTCGGTGACCGGGTCGGGGTTGGCTGCCTGGTGGATTCATGCCGCGAGTGTGCGCACTGCAAGGCCGGCAACGAGATGTTCTGCAAGGGCTCGGTGGGCACCTACAACGACACCGATCGCTATGGCACTCAGACTCAGGGTGGTTACAGCACGCACATCGTTGTTGATGAGAACTACGTCCTGCGCATTCCAGATGCGCTCGGGCTTGACGTTGCTGCTCCCCTGCTGTGCGCCGGTATCACCCTGTACTCCCCGATCGCCAACTGGAAGGTCGGACCCGGTACGCGGGTGGCGGTGGCTGGTCTCGGGGGGCTTGGCCACATGGGCGTCAAGATTGCAGCGGCGAAGGGTGCCGAGGTCACCGTGCTCACCCGCTCTGAGGCGAAGGCTGCCGATGCCATGCGGATCGGCGCACATCACGCATTGGCCACCAATGATCCCGATGTGTTCAAGAAGAATGCCGGCAGTTTCGATCTGATCCTCAACAGCATCAGTGCGGCCATCAATCTCGGTGACTACCTTCGCCTGCTGGATGCTGGCGGCACGATGGTCTACGTGGGCGCACCTGAGCACCCGATGCCGCTCGACATCGGCAACCTGATCGTCGGCAACCGTGGCTTGGCCGGATCCAATATCGGTGGCATCAGGCAGACTCAGGAGATGCTCGACTTCTGCGCCGAACACGGCTTCGGTTCCGATATCGAGACAATCTCGGCCCAGCAGATCGACGAGGCGTGGGATCGAGTTGTCGCCGGTGATGTCCGCTACCGGTTCGTCATCGACAACAGCACCATCTAGTCGCCACCGCACATCTCAGTGAGGGCGACCACGGTTCGCCAGTTCCTCGCGGTGCCGTCCACTTTCAGATGGCGCAAGATTGCTGCGTGCTGAAGTCGGCTTGAGTGCATCGATTCGCCGTAGGCGATGGCGATCTCTGAGCCGTTGATGGTGATCTGATCTGCGCCCCAGTCCGCCGCGAGAAGGGAATCCACTCCCATCGGATCTGGTTCACCATCCAGATGGATCACGTGGACCACAGCGGGGTTCGTCAGCGCGATCGCCGGATAGGGATCCCATGCTCTGATTGCCTGCATCTGCTCGGGTGATCGCACGATGACGGAAGTCTTCACGCCGAACTCACGCGCGATCACCGCGCCCACCACCTCGGACACGGAAGCTGCATCAGGTAGCTCACTCGATAGAACCACGTTGCCGCTCTGCAGGTACGTCTGCACCTGAGCGAACCCCTCATCGGCCAATTCCACCCGTAATTGGGCCATCGGCACTTTATTGCGCCCACCCACGTTCACCGCACGCAGCAGGCATACCCAGGTGGCCATGGATCTAGGAATTGAACACCTCGGCGGTGGTGCTGAGCCTGCAGTTGCGGCCGGGTAGCGAGTACTCGTGCAGGGATGCGTTCTGCTCATCGATGATCGACGCCGCAGTGACAACCCCGTTGTCCCAGGTGAAGTCCGAGGTGGTGTGCGCATCCTCGATCAGCGTGATGTCGTATCCGCGCTCCAGTGCTGCGTGGATGGTGTGACGAACGCAGTTGTTGGTCTGTGCCCCGCATACGATCAACTCACCGGCGTGCAGACCGGCAAGAACTGAGTCGAGTTCGGTGGCCTCGAATGAGCTGCGGTACTGCTTGTGAATCAGGGCTTCACCCGGCACTGGTTCAAGTTCGGGTACCAACTCCCAATCCGGCGTACCAACCTGCAACCCCGGATCATTGTGCTGAACCCACACCACCGGAACACCATGGACCCGAGCAGTCTGTGTGAGCGCCCGGATGTTGCCAACAACGGTGTCTCTGTCGTGGGCATCGGCGACAACGTCGTTCTGCACGTCGATAACCAGCAGGGCCCGCCCGGCACGGTCAGTGAACAAAGACATGTAACGCCCCCCGTCTGCGTGCCAGTTAAGCCCCGCGAACGATCCAGACCTTGCGGATCTTCTCGGTGATCTCCCAGGTGGTGTCGTCCCCCTCATGGAGCACCCCCACAACACCGGGCTTCAGTTCGATCACTCCACCGTTGGTATCGGTGATCCGTCCTCGACCCTCGAGGATCACGAACACCTCAGATCCGTAGGACGCATGTGAATTGCCAACGGAGTGCTCCCAGATGCCGACCTCAAGACCGACATCCTGAGTTAGCTCGGCGATGGCGGTGCTGACCCCATCGGTGAGTGCGGCCTCGGGTGCCATGGGCTCATGGGTTACATCAACAGCGAATGCGTCGAAACTCTGAATCATGTGCTCAGCCTATCGGCCCGCCAGTGACTACACGCCGAGAGCAGCGAAGTTCTTTGCGACTCCATCGGTGGATCCTCCGCGACTGCGGCGCATCACCAGTGCGGTGATCACGATGGCAACAACGGTGAGCAGCAGCATCATGGTGGCCAGCGCATTCACTGCCGGAGTTATACCGAAGCGGACCGCGGAGTAGAGAACGATCGGCCAGGTGTTGGTGGTGCCATTGGTGAATGCAGGAAGGACGTAGTCATCGAATGAGAAGGTGAACGACAGCAGGAACGCTGAGAACACCGCCGGCATGAGCCGAGGCAGGGTGACCTGACGGAAGGTGGCCAGTGGTCCGGCGCCGAGATCGAAGGATGCCTCTTCGAGCGTGTCACCCATACCCACAAAGCGGGCTCTGATGATGAGCATTGCAAGTGATGAGTTGAACACGATCTGGCCCAGGACGATCGTCCAGAAGCCCAATGGGGGGAAGATCGGGAATGAGTTGTGCGCCTGAACGAAGAAGATGAGCGAGGCCACGGCGATGACGATCTCAGGAACCACGAGCGTCAGGTAGACCAGGACGTCGAAGGGAATTCGACCACGTGGCTTCATTCGTGCCAGAGCCAGAGCAGCCATGAGGCCCAGAACGACGGACACTGCGGCAGCAACGAAGGCAATCTCGGCGCTGGTGATAATGGCCGGAATGTACGTCGGATCGTGCAGGGCTGCTGGGAACCAGCAGGTGGTGAAGCCGTTCCAGACTGAGACGTTGCCGATCTGGGTGGCTGGCAGACTGCATGGATCAACACCAGGATTGCTGGCGAGTGCGTCGGCTGATGGCAGGTTGAACGCGAACAGCGCCATCACGACGATCGGCAGGTAGAGGAACAGGAACACCAGTACGGCCCATGCGGTGAAGCCGTTCTTTGCCCGATTCTGGTTACGAGCCAAAGCGCTCCTCCTTGGTTGCCACAAGGATGTAGAGCACCACGAACACAGACAGTGCAAGCATCAACGAGATGGCCAGCGCACTTCCGAACGGTGGATTCTGCGCTGAGTTGAACGCATCTCCGATCACATTGCCGATGAAGACAAACTTTCCACCGCCCAGGATCGCTGGTACCACGTACTCACCGGTCATGGGGATGAACACCAACAGGGCACCTGTGACGAAGCCGGGCAGGGTCAGGGGAAGCGTCACCTGGCGGAACGCGCTGAATGGCTTGGCGGATAGGTCATTTGCGGCCTCGATCAGCGTCCAGTCCATGCGCTCAAGTGAGGAGAACACCGGAAGGATGAACAGGGGCAGGTAGTTGTAGACCAAGCCAATGCCGACCGCCCACGCTGAATACATCAGATCAAGATGCAGCACCTGACCCACGAAACCATTGGAGTCAAGGATGATCTTCAGCGCGTACGTCCGAATCAGGAATGAGGTCCAGAACGGCACGATGATCAACAGCAGGGCCAGAAGTTTGCGGTCACCGAGGTAGCGCGCCATCCAGTAGGCAACCGGGTAGCCGATAAGTACGGTGAGCAGGGTGCCTCCGGCTGCCATCGCAAGTGTGCGAACGAAGATCCCAAGATACGTCGGGTCGAGCACAGCCTTGTACTGCTCGAAGCTCAGACCGTAGGTGATCTCGTTGAAACCTGTTTGCGTGGCAAACGAGAACGCCACCAGAATCGCCATCGCACCGAGGAAGAAGATGATCTGGTATGCCAATGACGGCAGCGCCAACCAGGCCGGGTAGCGCGGCTTGAAAGACCGACGCCGACCGGCCACCGGGGCCTCGGTGGCCGGTGCGGCGGTATCGACTGTCATCCAGCAGCCTTGAAATCGGTGTAGATCTTGGTGCGCTTCTGCACGACGGTGGGGCTGACGTTGAGGATGTACTCATAGCCATCGGTGAGCGATGTAGGCACGTTGAACAGCGCGTCGTCCTTCAGATCGGAGGACAGCTGGCCGAGAGCGGACTGCATCGGGATCGGGTAGTTGTGGTACTCCATCTCCTTGACCGCAACGGCCGGGGTGCACAGCCAGTTGATCCAGTGGTGTGCTGCCACGGGGTGCGGTGCGCTCGCCGGGATACACCACGAATCCGCCCAGATCTCACTCTTACCGGTTGGCGTTACAGCGGTGATATCCCCCTGAGCCTTGCGAGCCTGAACGATGCGTCGCATATCACCATTCCAACCCTGACCCAGGATGATCTTGCCCGCGCTCGCATCGTTGATGTAGTCACCTGAATTGATCGTCGTGACACCACTTCGGATGGACATCAGGAAGTCATTTGCCTGCTTGAAGTCAGCATCGCTTTCGGTGTTGGCATCCAGACCAAGGGCCATGAGAGCCAGCGGCACAACCTCTTCGGCACCGTCCAGAATATTGGTGCGGCCCTTCGGGGCGTACTTCGGCAGCGCCATGTAGAAGTCGTGCATCGTCTCGAGCTTGTCGGTAACGATCTTGTTGTTGAAGTAGAAGCCCGTGGTGCCGAAGTCCTTGATGACGTGGTACTCACCCGTGGGATCGAAGTTGGCCTTCAGGAATGACGGGTCGATGTTGGACAGATTTGGGATCAGCGAGAAGTCGAGCTTCATCAGCTTGTTCTCCTGCACGAGCTCGGCCACGGCATTCTGGCTCGGGACGATGATGTCGTAGCCCGCACCGCCAGCGTTCAGCTTGGCAAGAAGCTCATCATTGCTCGAGTAGTACGTTTCGTGGATCTGTGTGCCGGCAGCGGTGATATCGGACTGCTTCTTGAAGTTATCGTAGGTCGAGGGGTCGTCGTACTCAGACCAGTTGAAGATCTCGAGCATGTTCTCGATCGGCTTGCCCGCCAGTGCGCCACCGGCCGAGCTTCCCGATGGTGCTGCGCTGCCACCGCCACCACCGTTGGTGCTGGTGCTCGCGGTGCCACAGGCTGCGGCGCTGAGACCGAGTACCGCAAGACCACCGAGGCTGAGTGCCTGCCGACGGGAAATCGGGGCCCCGACCGCCTCGCGTACCTCGCGGGCAAGGTAGTCGAGTTTTGGTTTTACCTCACGTGGGGCAAGGATCCGCAGTTCCTTGGGCTCGTTCTTGCTCATGACGTCTCCTCATTGAGTGGTGTAGCCGGGCTTTCCTGGGTGTCGTTGACGATTCCCAGCAGAAGTGGTGCGTGGGTATCCCAACTGACGGTGACGCGATCACCGGGTTTGATGTTGTCGGTTGCCGGGTCCACACTCGCCCGCTGCTCAATGGCGACAATGGTTGCCCCTGATGGCAGAGTGACGACGAACTGGATCTGATCGCCGAGGTACATCTTGGAGAGAACGGTTGAGAGCACCTGATTAGTGCCCGCACTGTCTGAATTCGGCGTGACGACGAGCCGCTCGGGCCGCAGCCCGACGCGGACCTTTTCATTCAGCGGTGCGGCACCCATGCCCTGGACGGGAACCCCAACCCCTGCGTCCACTGTCCAGACGCCATCGTTGGCGGACGTGACGGCTCCGGTCAGGAAGTTCATCTCACCGATAAAGCCGGCAACGAAAGCGGTCTTGGGATTGTCGTAGATGACGCGTGGTTCATCAAGCTGCTCGATTACACCGTGAGACATGACCGCGATGCGATCAGACATCGACAGTGCCTCTTCCTGATCATGGGTGACGTAGATGAAGGTGATGCCCACGTGCTCCTGAATGCGCTTGAGCTCGAACTGCATCTCC
>CAXBQZ010000056.1:0-18687 GCA_963978055.1 uncultured bacterium | reverse complement strand
CATGCCATCGTGATGCACCCCGGTCCGATGAATCGCGGCATGGAAATCTCCGCGGAGGTGGCTGACTCTTCTCGATCGGTGATCGTGGAGCAGGTCACCAACGGAGTAAACGTGCGAATGGCAGTTCTCTATCTACTTCTAGGTGGTGCCCAACTGGGCGAGCCTGCTGGACTCGATCAGAATCAGGAGGCCTCGGCCCGGTGACTTCTTCCTATGTGATTCGGGGCTGCCGCCCACTGGGCGCAGCGAAGGTGGATATCGCCATCACTGACGCTGTGATCTCGGCCATCGGCGAGAATCTCCCAGCACCTGCTGGTTCGCGGGAGATCAATGCTGATGATCAGATCGCACTTCCCGGCCTGGTCGATCTGCACACACATCTGCGCGAGCCCGGTCGTGAGGATGCCGAGACGGTGCTCAGTGGCAGCAGGGCCGCGGCTGCTGGTGGTTATACGGCCGTCTGCGCGATGGCGAATACCAATCCGGTGGCTGATACGGCCGGAACTGTCGAACAGGTCTGGCGATTGGGACAGGAGGCTGGGTTGGTGCACGTTCAGCCGATCGGTGCGGTCACGATGGGCCTGCAGGGTACGGCTCTGGCCGAACTCGGGGCTATGGCCGACAGCGCCGCGAATGTGCGGATCTTCAGCGATGACGGCAAGTGCGTCCATGATGCAGTGATCATGCGACGCGCCTTGGAGTACGTGAAGGCCTTCGGCGGTGTAATTGCCCAGCACGCTCAAGAGCCTCGGCTCACTGAGGATGCGCAGATGAACGAGAGTGCACTCTCGGGCGTCCTGGGTCTGCGCGGGTGGCCAGCGGTCGCTGAGGAGGCCATCATCGCTCGCGATGTTCTGCTCGCCGACCACGTGGGGTCACGCCTGCATGTTTGCCATGTGTCCACGGCTGGCTCCGTTGAGATCATCCGGTGGGCGAAGGCTCGCGGAATCGATGTCACCGCAGAGGTAACTCCACACCATCTGCTGCTTACCGAGGAACTGGTTCGCTCGTACAACCCCGTCTACAAGGTCAACCCACCGCTGCGTTCGGAGCGAGACGTCCACGCACTGCGGGAGGCCCTTGCCGACGGGACGATCGACATCGTTGCGACCGACCACGCACCACATCCGTCTGAGGACAAAGACTGCGAATGGGCCGAGGCTGCGATGGGAATGGTGGGCTTGGAAACCGCAGTTGGAGTTGTCGCGCAGTCCATGGTCGACACTGGACTGCTTGATTGGGCTGGCGTCGCCGATCGCATGTCGATCAGACCGGCTGTGATTGCCGGTCTTGCCGATCAGGGCAGGCGGCTTGCGGTTGGAGAGCCGGCCAACATCACCCTGGTGAACACGCAGGCTCCCTATCTGGTTGAACCTGCCAGGCTTCGAAGTGCCAGTCGTAACACTCCCTATGCCGGACATACTTTGCCAGTCTCGGTCTGGACCACGTTCTTTAATGGCAGGATCACACTCGACGGGTCCGCAGACCTTGGTGAGCTCACCGGAGGTGCTCGATGACTCTTCTGTCAGCTGAACCTGCTCTGCTCGTGCTGGAGGATGGTCGAACCTTCACCGGACGGGCCTATGGCGCGCTCGGCGAGACCTTCGGGGAGGCGGTCTTCACAACGGGGATGTCCGGATATCAGGAAACCCTCACCGACCCCTCGTACCATCGCCAGGTTGTTGTGCAGACCGCACCACATATCGGTAACTACGGTGTCAATGACGATGATGCCGAATCACGTCAGATTTGGGTCGCCGGTTACGTTGTGCGTGATCCATCGCGAATCTCGTCGAATTGGCGATCACAGCGTGATCTGACCTCCGACCTTGAGGCCCAGGGGATCGTTGGGATCAGCGATATCGACACTCGCGCGCTCACCCGCCATTTGCGCGAGCGGGGAGCCATGCGCGTGGGCATCTTCAGCGGGGATCACGCACGTCGCCCGGTTGAGGAGTTGCTCGGGCGCGTTTTACAGAGTCCGGTGATGGAGGGATCCAGCTTGGCTGATGAGGTATCAGTCGAGGTTGAAGAACTGATTCCCGCAGTTGGAGAGCGACGGTTCACGGTTGCAGCCATCGATCTGGGTATCAAGGGTGCGACACCGAGGTTGATGGCGGAGCGGGGAATCGAGGTTCATGTTCTTCCCTCAACCACCACTGCCGAGCAGATGCTGGCTGTTGGCACCGATGGAGTCTTCTTCAGCAACGGCCCTGGTGATCCGGCGACTGCCGACTACGCCGTGTCGCTCATGAAGGCTGCTCTGGATGCCGGCCGCCCACTGTTTGGCATTTGTTTCGGAAATCAGATCCTCGGTCGAGCCCTTGGGTTCGGCACGTACAAACTGCGCTACGGTCATCGCGGTATCAACGTCCCGGTGCTCGATCGGGCATCGGGCAAGGTCGAGATCACTGCACAGAACCATGGATTCGCGGTTGATGCACCCACCGACCAGATCTCCGAGACTCCCTATGGTCGTGTCGAGGTGAGTCACGTGTGCCTGAACGACGAGGTTGTGGAAGGTCTGCGGTGCCTAGATGTGCCAGCCTTCTCCGTCCAGTACCACCCTGAGGCTGCGGCGGGACCCCATGATTCCCAGTATCTGTTCGATCGTTTCTGCGACCTGATGGAGGCATCGCGTGCCCAAGCGTGAAGATCTGAAGTCGGTCATGGTGATCGGCTCGGGTCCCATTGTGATCGGCCAGGCATGTGAGTTCGACTACTCGGGAACCCAGGCGTGTCGAGTGCTGCGCGCCGAGGGTCTGCGCGTGGTTCTCGTCAACAGCAATCCGGCCACGATCATGACCGACCCGGAGTTTGCTGACGCCACCTATGTCGAACCGATCACGCCCGAGTACGTGGAGAAGATCATCGCCAAGGAGCGTCCTGATGCTCTCCTTGCCACCCTGGGCGGCCAGACCGCTCTTAACGCAGCTATGGCATTACACGCCAACGGGGTGCTCGAGCGTTACAACGTTGAACTCATCGGAGCCAACGTTGAGGCGATCGAGCGCGGGGAGAACAGAGAGAAGTTCAAGCAGATCGTCGCGCAGATCAATGCCAGCGGACTCTCGGCGGAATCTGCGCGTAGCGTCATCTGTCATTCCATGGATGAGTGCGTGGCCGGGGCCGACGTCCTTGGTTATCCAATGGTGGTGCGTCCGTCCTTCACCATGGGTGGTGCCGGCTCCGGGATGGCCTACAACGAGCAGGATCTGCGTCGCATCGCGGGTGCAGGTCTGGCTGCCTCTCCGACCTCGGAGATCCTCCTGGAGGAATCGATCCTCGGCTGGAAGGAGTACGAACTCGAGTTGATGCGCGATGTGAAGGACAACGTCGTGGTCATCTGCTCCATCGAGAATGTTGATCCGATGGGTGTTCACACTGGTGACTCGATCACCGTGGCACCTGCGCTCACTCTCACTGACCGCGAGTACCAGCACATGCGTGATGTGGGTATCGCCATCATTCGTGCCGTGGGTGTCGATACGGGTGGTTGCAATATTCAGTTCGCAATCAATCCGGATGATGGACGTATGGTCGTCATCGAGATGAATCCTCGGGTCTCACGCTCATCGGCCCTGGCTTCAAAGGCAACAGGTTTCCCGATCGCGAAGATTGCTGCCAAGCTCGCGGTTGGCTACACCCTTGACGAGATTCCGAACGACATCACTCGCGAGACTCCAGCAAGCTTCGAACCGGCCCTCGACTACATCGTGGTCAAGGTGCCGAGATTCGCTTTCGAGAAGTTCCCCCAGGCTGATCCCACGCTCACGACGACCATGAAGAGCGTCGGCGAGGCCATGGCGATCGGCAGAAACTTCACCGAGGCGCTGCAGAAGGCCCTTCGCTCGATTGAGCGCAAAGAGGCGCCGTTCTCCTGGGCCGGGGAGAAGAGCGCGATCGATGTTGACGCCCTTCTGACGTCCATCGCCGTGCCACATGACGGCCGACTCCGAGAGGTTCAGCAGGTCATGTGGGCTGGCGCATCGGTGGCGCAGGTGCATGAGATCACCGATATCGATCCATGGTTCCTTGATCAGATCGCGCTCATCAACGAGGTCGGGGAGCTGCTGGTCAATGAGCCCGAACTGACTCGTGAACTGCTCCAACTCGCCAAACGCCACGGATTCTCCGATGCTCAGATTGCTGCCGCGCGGGCAACGACCGAGGCCGCCGTCCGCGATATCCGCTATGGACTCGATATTCATCCGGTGTACAAGACCGTGGACACCTGCGCCGCCGAGTTCGCAGCTCGGACTCCCTACCACTACTCCAGTTATGACCAGGAGAGTGAGGTCGAGCCGCGCACCACACCGGCAGTTCTGATCCTCGGATCGGGGCCAAACCGAATCGGTCAGGGCATCGAGTTTGACTACTCATGTGTACATGCCAGTCTTACGCTGCGAGAGGCCGGCTATGACACCGTGATGGTGAACTGCAACCCTGAGACGGTGTCTACCGACTACGACACCTCGAGTCGTCTCTACTTCGAGCCACTAACCCTTGAGGATGTGCTCGAGGTCTATCGGGCAGAGCTGGCGGCAGGTCCTATCGCTGGTGTCATCGTGCAGCTGGGTGGGCAGACACCACTGGGTCTGGCACAGGGTCTGAAGGATGCTGGCGTGCCGATTGTCGGAACCAGCCCTGAGGCCATTCACCTCGCCGAGGATCGAGGCGCTTTTGGTCAGGTGCTGGAAGACGCGCAGTTGCCGTCACCAGCTCATGGCATTGCGACAAGTTATGACGAGACGCTCAGCATCGCGTCGCGCATCGGGTATCCGGTCCTAGTAAGGCCGTCTTATGTCCTCGGTGGCCGTGGCATGGAGATCGTCTACGACGAATCGATGCTCCGCGACTACATCGATCGCGCGACAGAGGCCACACCCGAGCATCCCGTGCTTGTCGACCGCTTCCTTGATGATGCGATCGAGATCGATGTGGACGCACTGTTTGATGGAGAGGAGCTCTACCTCGGTGGTGTCATGGAGCACATCGAGGAGGCCGGTATCCACTCCGGTGATTCGGCTTGCGCTCTTCCGCCGATCACTCTTGGCCACATGGATATCGAACGGATCCGCCGTTCAACGCTCGGTATCGCGCGGGGAGTTGGGGTGCGGGGGCTGCTCAATGTTCAATACGCCCTCGCTGGGGATGTGCTCTACGTCCTCGAGGCGAATCCGCGGGCATCTCGAACAGTGCCTTTCGTCGCCAAGGCGACCGGGGTCCAGCTGGCAAAGGCCGCGGCGCGCGTGTCCATGGGTGCAACGATCGCTCAACTAAGGGCCGAGGGGGTACTGCCGACCTGGGGTGATGGCGGGACACTTCCGATCGGTGCACCAATCGCCGTCAAGGAAGCTGTGCTTCCGTTCGGTCGCTTCAGTGGCGTCGATACCGTACTCGGCCCCGAGATGCGATCTACGGGTGAGGTGATGGGGATTGACGCAGATTTCGGTTCAGCCTTCGCCAAATCGCAGACTGCGGCGTATTCATCGGGTCTACCAACCACGGGTCGTGCATTCGTGTCCGTTGCCAACCGGGATAAGCGCTCGATGGTATTCCCGGTCAAGCGTCTTGCTGATCTGGGCTTCGAGATCCTCGCCACCGAAGGTACGGCGGAGGTGCTGCGCCGAAACGGACTCAAGGCAACCGTCCTACGCAAGCTTCACCACGGCCGCGGCGCCCACGGTGAGCCGACGACCGTGGATGCGATCCTCTCGGGAGATATCGACCTCATCGTCAATACTCCGTACGGCGTGGGTTCCCGCCTTGATGGGTACGAAATCCGCACAGCAGCCGTGACCAGGGGCGTACCGTGCATTACGACGGTGCAGGGCCTTGCGGCGACAGTGCAGGGGATTGAGTCTTTGAAGGTTGGAGGGATCGGGGTGCGGTCCCTTCAGGAATGGGCAGGAGAACTTGAGGCGCTGCGCGCCCAGCAGTTGACCGATCAGGTCGCCGCTGATGGGAGTATCAGTGGCACTGCAAATACGGGAACAGGAAGTGCGGATGTCTGACAACGGTCGATCTGGGCCCATTCAGGTCACGGGTGAAGTGCTTTCCATTCGTCGGGCGGGTGATTATTTCGTCCTCACGCTGACTGCTCCCGGCATTCCCGAGTTGGCACGTCCTGGTCACTTCGTGGCCCTGGGGGTGGGCGGCGTTACTTCGGCGAATCTGCTTCGTCGTGCGTTCTCCATCTACACGGTTCAAAGTCGCGGGGTCTACGGTGGCACCCTCGAAGTGGTGTTTGCCGTTCATGGCGCTGGCACTGAGTGGATGTCCGGACTGCATCGCGGTCAGACGGTTGACATTGTCGGGCCGCTGGGCAAGCCGTTCATGCTCCCGAAGAATCCGGTGCCATGTGTTCTGGTTGCCGGTGGTTACGGCTCTGCTCCTATGTTCACCCTCGCCGATGCCCTTCGCGCACGAGGTTGCCGAGTAGATGTGGTGTTCGGTGCTGCCACCGAGAGCAAACTCTTTGGAGTGCTTGAGGCCAAGCGGGTTGCCGCCTCGATCACCATCACAACTGATGATGGCAGTGTGGGAGAGCGCGGTCGGGTAACCGATGTGCTCCCCTCAGTGATCCGTCGGACCGACGCAGCGGTGGTGTACGCCTGTGGACCGATGGCGATGCTCAAGGAGGTGGCCCGAATCTCCGCAGAGCATGGTGCCTACTCGCAGTGCGCGGTCGAGGAATCCATGGCTTGTGGGATCGGAGTCTGCATGACGTGCGTCCTGCCCGTCATCGGACAGGACGGGGTTACTCGCATGGTGCGGTCCTGTGTGGAAGGACCAATTTTCCGTGGGGATCGAGTGAGATGGGATGATGTTGACACCATCCCGGATGATGTCTACGGCGCACCAGTGAAGGGCGGGCACTGATGACCCGAGCAGTCATTACCCATGCACCGCGTGAATCTGATGCCCCGTCACGGCCGGCGATCGATATGGCCACCTCACTTGGTCGGCTGGAGTTGCCCTCGCCAGTGCTGACGGCCTCAGGCTGTGCGGCTGCTGGTCGCGAGCTCGATCAGTTCTTCGATATCACCACCATTGGTGCTGTGGTTACCAAGAGCATCATGATGAATCCACGCTCCGGACGACCGACTCCGCGAATGGCAGAGACACCTAGTGGAATGCTCAATTCCATCGGCCTGCAGGGCCCCGGTATCGAAGCCTTCCTCGACAACGACCTCGAGTGGTTGCGTAATCGCGGAGCCCGTGCAGTCGTCTCCATCGCGGGAGGTTCAATCGATGAATACACCCGGCTGGCATCGAGACTGCGCCACGTGCCGGATATCGCTGCCATCGAGGTGAATATCTCCTGCCCCAACGTCGAGTCGCGCGGGCAGGTCTTCGCCTGTGATCCAATCGCGGCAGCTGAGGTCATTGCATCGGTTCGTCGTAATACCGCTCCGGGGATCCCCGTGCTGGCCAAACTTTCGCCAGACGTCACCGACATTGTTGCGATCGCCAAGGCTGTTGTTGGCGCGGGGGCCGACGGTCTGTCCATGATCAACACACTTCTGGGCATGGTGATCGATACGGACACCATGAGGCCAGCACTTGCTGGTGTTACCGGCGGACTTTCCGGTCCTGCGATTCGTCCGGTGGCTGTGCGTTGCATCTACCAAGTGCACGCACAACTTCCGAACGTTCCCATTCTTGGTATGGGTGGAATCCGCACCGGACTTGATGCCCTCGAGTTCGTTCTTGCCGGGGCAAGTGCGGTGAGTGTGGGCACTGCCACCTTCAACGATCCTTCGGCGCCAGTCCGCATTGCTCGTGAACTTGCCGTGGCGCTTGCCGAACGCGGGTTCACGCGATTTGAGGATGCGATCGGCTATGCCCATCGATCTCCAGGGCCGCTCGCCGCTCCCGGTGGCGTGGTTGCCGTTCACCCGGTCAATCCCGAGGACGATATTGCTGATGGGGATATCAGCGGTGGGGTCGAAGGATGATGCAGCCTGCACCCATTGCAGTTGCCCTCGATGGACCGGATCTCAGCACGATCGTGAAATGGGCCGCTGCGTCGAGTCCCTACGTCTCGACCATGAAGATCGGCTTGGAGACCTACCTACGTGATGGTTATCGAGCCATCCATGAGGTTCGCGACGCCGCAGAAGGCCGCGACATCTTCCTCGATCTGAAACTTCACGATATCCCCAACACTGTGGCGGGGGCCGCGAGATCAATCGCCCACCTAGCGCCGGAGTATCTGACAGTTCACGCCAGTGGTGGGGTGAACATGGTCCGCGCCGCAGTCGACGAACTTCCCAACACCAAGGTCACGGCAGTGACCATTCTTACCTCGTTGGATGACGTCCAGCTTGCAGCTATTGGCATTCTCGGGCCGGCACTTGATGCGGCTCGACGATTGGCGGAGTTGGCCGTTACCGCCGGAGCCAGAGCCATCGTGTGCTCACCACAGGAGGTGGCCGCGATCCGCGCTGTGGTGCCAGAGGAGATCGTTCTGGTCACCCCGGGAGTGCGTCCTGCAGGGGCTGATCGGGGGGATCAGGCGCGGGTGGCTACGCCGGCGCAGGCACGTGCTGATGGTGCCGACCTGCTGGTGATTGGCCGCCCCATCACGGCTGCAACTGATCCAGCGCTCGCTGCCCGGGAACTGCAACAAGAACTCGTGTCGTAGTTCAAGTTTTGTTAAAGGGAAACTTCTTCATCAGAGTTGCTTTCGAGGTGACCTGCATCTCGCTAGTGTCGGCGTTGAGCATTTTTCTACGAGAGGATGAAAAATGGCGTTGCCACCCCTCACGCCAGAGCAGCGAGCTGCTGCACTCGAGAAGGCTGCAGAAGCACGACGCGTTCGCGCCGAGGTGAAGAACCGCCTCAAGCGTTCCGGTGCTTCCATCGCCGATGTGATCACCTCGGGTCAGAGTGACGACATCATCGGCAAGATGAAGGTGTCAGCTCTTCTTGAATCGATGCCGGGCGTCGGCAAGGTTCGAGCCGCCGAGATCATGGAGCGATTGAACATCGCGTCAAATCGACGGGTGCGCGGTCTTGGCACCCATCAGGCGGCGGCACTGGCTAAGGAGTTTTCGGCCTGAGCGCTCGTCTGATCGTTGTCTCCGGTCCCTCGGGGGTTGGCAAGAGCACGGTGGTGGCGCAGGTATGTGCTCGCCGACCAGATGTGTGGTTGTCCGTATCTGCCACGACCCGTGCGCCACGTCCTGGTGAGATCGACGGACAGCAGTATGTATTTCTCACCCGCGAGGAGTTCGAGGATCGGATTTCCCGTGGTCAATTCCTCGAGCACGCCGAGTTTGCCGGCAACCTGTACGGAACGCCACGAGGACCCGTGCAGGAGCGGCTGGATCGCGGGCAATCAGTGATTCTTGAGATTGAACTCCAGGGTGCCCGACAGGTGAAACGGACGATGCCCGAGGCGCATCTGGTTTTCATTGCTCCTCCATCGTGGGAGGAACTGGTCCGCCGGCTCACAGGGCGGGGGACCGAGTCTGAGGATGTCATCGTCAGGCGACTGGAAACGGCCAGGCAGGAGTTGGCCGCGCAATCTGAGTTTGATGAGGTCGTGGTGAACGTCTCGGTTCAACAAGCGGCCGAAGCCTTGATAGACTGCATGCAGTTGGATGTGTGACCCTGCCGGCGGCCGTTGCTCGTCTGCTAGTGCGCAGTAAGCATGTCACCGGGCAGGAAACGCCTGAACCGGACTTCTCGACCGAAAGGCGCCTACGTGTCTGGCACCGTCTCCGCCCCCGAAGGCATCACCAATCCGCCCATTGACGAACTGCTCGAGGCGACGGATTCGAAGTACTCGCTGGTCATCTACGCGTCCAAGCGCGCCCGCCAGATCAACGCCTACTACTCGCAGTTGGGCGAGGGCCTGCTGGAATATGTTGGACCGCTTGTAGAGACCCATGTTCAGGAGAAGCCGCTGTCGATCGCGCTGCGCGAGATCAATGCAGGCATGCTCACCAGCGAGCCCATCGATCCGGAGTCTCCGGACGCTGCGTTCGTCTCGTGATCTCACGCGACGATCCCGTCGCTGACGCCCCACCTTCGGTGGTTCTGGGCGTTGGTGGCGGGATCGCCGCATATAAGGCCGCTGAACTACTTCGTCGACTTCGGGCCCAGGGGTGCGATGTCACAGTGGTCCCAACCCGGGCAGCGCTGAAGTTCGTTGGTGAACCCACCTGGTCTGCTCTGTCAGGTAAACCGGTATCCGCGGAGGTGTGGGACGACGTTCACGAGGTTCCCCATGTGCGCATGGGCCAACAGGCTGATCTCGTGATGATTGCCCCGGCGACGGCAGACCTGCTCGCGCGGGCCGCCCAGGGGTTGGCAGATGACCTATTGGGAAACGTTCTGCTGACAGCAACGTGTCCGATCGTCATGGCTCCAGCGATGCACACCGAGATGTGGCAGCACGCCGCCACTCAGGCAAATGTAGAAGTCTTGCGATCGCGCGGCATCACCGTCTTGGATCCGGCCGTCGGACGCCTGACTGGTGCGGACTCCGGACCGGGGAGACTACCCGAGCCGCAGGAGCTTGCTGATATCTGCATGGCCATCTTGTCGAACACGCAGCGGGACCTGCGGGGGCGGTCACTCCTGATCTCGGCCGGAGGGACGCGCGAGGCAATCGACCCAGTCCGCTTCATCGGGAACCGCAGCAGTGGCAAGCAGGGCTATGCCCTGGCGGCTGCGGCCGTGGCTCGGGGTGCCGACGTTACCATCGTGGCGGCCAACGTAGATCTGCCGGCTCCGGTTGGCAGTACGGTGATTGACGTTGAGTCTGCCGAACAGCTTCGTGCTGAGATGTTGGCGCGCTACACCGATGTCGACATCGTCATCATGGCGGCAGCTGTTGCTGATTTTCGCCCTCGTGAGTCCACATCTCACAAGATCAAGAAGACGGACGATTCGTCAGTTCCAGTGATCGAACTTGAGCGAACCCCCGATATTTTGGCTGAGCTCGTGCAGAGCCGTGGCGGTCAGAGTCGCCCTGTGATCATTGGCTTTGCCGCAGAGACCGGTGATGCCACCGCAAGCGTTCTGGAGCATGGCAGAGCCAAACTCGCTCGTAAGGGCTGTGATCTGCTTGTTGTCAATGACGTATCGAGCGGAAAGGTGTTCAGCCGGGACGACAACGAGGTTGTGATTCTTGGCCCCGCACTGGAGGCTGTCGAGATCGCCCACGCAAGCAAGACGCAGATCGCTGGTGCGATTCTGGATCGGGTCGTGGAACTCGCGAAGGGTTCGATCTAGCCAGTGCGCCACGTCACGCACGGGGACGTTTGCGGGCAGGTTAGACTGAGCGCGATCTCACGTCTATCAAGGAGCGAATCCGTTGGCCCGTCGTCTGTTCACGTCTGAGTCCGTCACTGAGGGACACCCGGACAAGATTGCTGATCAGATCAGCGACAGCATTCTTGACGCAATGCTTGCCGAGGACCCGCGTAGTCGAGTGGCGTGTGAAACCTTGATTACGACCGGCCAGGTTCATATTGCCGGTGAGGTCACGACCTCGGGCTGGGTGGATATTCCGAGTCTGGTTCGTGATCGAATTCTGGCCATCGGCTACGACTCGAGTAAGAAGGGATTCGACGGAGGCTCATGTGGAGTGAGCGTGTCGATCGGTTCCCAGAGTCCCGATATCGCCCAGGGTGTCGACGATGCGATTGAGGAGCGGGAGGGCGGCTCTGAGGACGCACTTGATCGGCAGGGAGCTGGTGATCAGGGCCTGATGTTCGGATACGCCTGTGACGACACTCCTGAACTCATGCCCCTGCCCATTCATCTGGCCCACAATCTGGCTCGACGACTGTCTGCAGTCCGCAAGGACGGATCGATTCCGTACCTTCGCCCCGATGGCAAAACTCAGGTCACCATCGAGTACGACGATGATGACAAGGCTGTTCGCCTCGACACGGTTGTCGTGTCAACGCAGCATGCTTCCGACATCGATCTGGTCACCCTGCTCACTCCTGATATTGCCGAGTTGGTGGTGGCACCAGAGTTGGAAGGACTCACCATCGACACCGACGGGTTCCGACTGCTGGTCAACCCAACCGGTCGTTTTGAGATCGGTGGCCCCATGGGTGATGCCGGACTCACCGGACGAAAGATCATCGTCGATACCTATGGTGGAATGGCGCGCCACGGTGGTGGTGCCTTCTCTGGCAAGGATCCGTCCAAGGTTGATCGCTCGGCCGCCTATGCGATGCGCTGGGTTGCCAAGAATGTGGTCGCGTCCGGCCTGGCGCGGCGTTGTGAGGTCCAGGTCGCCTATGCGATTGGCAAGGCGCACCCCGTGGGCGTCTTTGTTGAGACGTTCGGAACCGGAGTCATGCCTGACTCGCAGATCCAGTCGGCGGTCCTGGAGGTCTTCGACCTTCGCCCCGCTGCCATCATTCGCGATCTCGACCTGCTACGTCCGATCTACGCGCAGACGGCTGCCTACGGTCATTTCGGCCGCGAACTGCCGGACTTCACGTGGGAACGTACCGATCGGGCTGATGCACTGCGTACCGCAGCCGGAGTGTAGGGAGTCGACTCCCACATCCGCGTAGAGCACGGTCATGGACACTGAGAATGAGCAGTTGGCCTTAGTCGCCAAGGCCATTCGCAAGGTGAAATCCAAACCGGCGCCAGCGATCTCCGCCGTCGATCCGATCGCTCGGGTGCTTGTCGACGTATCGCTACCTCATCTGGATCGCTACTTTGACTACCTCGTTCCCGAGTCAATGTCCGCATCAGCCCAGCCGGGGGTGCGCGTTCGGGTGCGGTTTGCTGGTGCACTGCACGACGGATGGATCGTTGAACGCCGTCAGTCGAGTGAGCATGTGGGTCGACTTGAGCGGCTGAGCAAGGTGATCAGTCCTGACCCCGTTCTGCTGCCGGAGATCCTCACGTTGGCCCGAAAGGTCGCCGATGTGTACGCCGGTACCCTTCCAGATGTCATCAGGGCCGCGGTCCCGGCGCGTCACGCCACGGCTGAGGCGGGCGTCGGTAGTGAAGTGCCTCAGCCGAGTGTTCCGACTGCGCCCGCCCCACAACAGTGGACAAGGTATTCCGGTGGGCAGGCATTGATCAGCAGACTCTCGTCACCGGGACGCTGGCGGGCCCAGGCCCCCGGGCCACGCGCTGTGTGGGTCTGTGCGGCCGCCACTAATCCTGCTGCCCAGATCGCGATCGCGGCAGCCGCTGCCGCCTCAGCAGGACGTGGAGTGCTGATTGTTGCACCCGATGCTCGAGATGTGGCGCGTCTCGACGTTGCCCTGACGCAGGTCTTGGGCGCCGATCGTCATGAGGTTCTGACTGCAGATCTGGGCCCGGCCGCCCGCTATTCGGCCTTCCTCAGGATCCGTCGAGGACATCGACTCGTCGCGCTGGGTACTCGAGCTGCGGTCTTCGCTCCAGTTCGCGATCTGGGCCTGATCATCCTCTGGGATGACGCGGACGACTCACTGGCAGAGCCACATGCTCCGTACTGGCACGCACGTGAGGTTCTTGTGCTTCGATCTGAGCAATCTGGCTGTGCCATGGTGATTGGCTCGATGTCGCGGTCAGTTGAGTCAGCTTCTCTGGTCTCCTCGGGTTGGGCGAGAAGTGTGGTCGAGCCGCGCAGTGCAGCTCGTACATCAGCGGCACGCGTTATCACGATCGGCGCAGACTCTGAGCAGGCACGTGATGAGGCAGCGATGACGGCACGTCTTCCGAATATCGCCTGGCAGACGGTCAAACGCGGGCTGGAGTCCGGACCGGTTCTTGTGCAGGTACCGCGTCGCGGGTATGTGCCCAATCTGTCGTGCCAATCCTGCCGGCAGCCAGCACGCTGCTCCACATGCCAGGGACCCCTCGGCCTCACCAGCGGGCACGCGATCGCCACCTGCACCCGATGTGGCACGCTGGCGGGGGACTGGACTTGTTTGCGCTGTGGTGGGCGGCGATTGCGGGCCTCATCTTTCGGGGAGAGACGGACGGCTGAGGAGTTGGGACGGGCCTTCCCGGGTGTGCACGTGCGTACATCGGGCCGAGACAACCAGGGAGCAGGTGTCCTCACCAGTGTTGATCGATCACCTGCGCTCGTGGTCGCCACTCCGGGGGCAGAGCCGACTGCTGACGGAGGATATGCAGCGGCGCTGCTTCTGGATGGCCGCGTGATGCTCGACCGTCCTGACCTGAGGGCTGCCGAACAGGCCGTACATCGATGGCTTGCCGCGGTCGCGCTCGTGCGTCCGGCGACACAGGGGGGATGTGTGGTGCTTGTGGCAGACCCCACTCTGGCACCGGTGCAGGCTGTGGTTCGCAATGACCCCGTCGGATTCTCCGAGCGGGAACTTCATGAGCGATCTGCAGCACATCTCCCACCTGGCTTTCGCGTTGCTGAGCTCACTGGCGCACCTGCCGATCTGATGGATCTGGTCACCCTTGCCGCTCTTTCGACACAGGCCCAGGTACTCGGGCCCGTCCCCGTGATTCGCACACGGGGCCGGACTGTCGAGGCTGAGGTGATGCGAACGCTGATCATTGTTCCTGCGGAAGCGGGCGCTGAACTGGCCGTGGCGCTCAAAGCCGCCACGGCCATTCGCAGTGCCCGCCGAGATGGGCAACCCGTCAACGTTCGCATAGATCCCGTTGGACTTGGCTGAAGCTCTCAGAACTCGGATGGACGGGTCATTCCTCTGTGTGGAGACATCGGATCTAGACTGGCAGTCGAGTCGATGTTGGATTCCTAGTCATTAAGTTCTACAAGTCGTTGAGTTCTAGGAGTATGAAGCGTGGCCGTCAAGCCGATCCGATTGTTCGGGGACCCTGTTCTGACCACGCCTGCAGCGCCGGTTGAGACCTTCGACAAGGAACTTCGCAAGTTGGTTAAAGACCTCACCGACACGATGCTCGATGCGCCAGGGTCCGGGCTTGCAGCTCCGCAGTTGGGTGTGAGCCTGCGGGTTTTCACCTATGACGTGGATGATGTGATCGGACATTTGATCAATCCATCACTTGATCTGTCCGAGGAGTTGATGGAAGGGGATGAGGGGTGCCTCTCGGTACCGAATCTTGCCTTCAACACTCGACGTTCACGTCGTGTGGTAGCCAAGGGAATGAACATGTGGGGGGAGCCGGTGGTGCTGGAAGGCACTGATTGGCTGGCTCGCTGCGTTCAGCATGAAACCGACCATTTGGACGGAATCATGTTCATCGACCGCCTAGATACGCAGACTCGCAAGGAGGCGATGAAGGCCATTCGTGAGGCTGAATGGTTCGGCGAGAACGCGCCCGTTGTGAAGTACTCCCCACATACAATTTCCGAGCGTTGGCTCTGACCCCTGATGCGCTTGGTCTTCGCCGGGACTCCTCGGGTAGCGATTCCTGCCCTGGAGGCTTGTGCCCGATCGCGGCACGACGTCGCCGCAGTGATCACCCGACCGCCGGCCCCCGTTGGGCGTGGACGAGTTCTGACTCCGAGTCCCGTGGCAGTCCGCGCTGAGGAACTCGGCATTCCCGTTCTGACCCCGGCTCGCGTTGGCGATCCGCAGTTCGTCGATGAGCTTCGAGCCTTGGAACCGGACTGCTGTCCCGTCGTTGCATATGGGGGGCTGCTGCCGCGCGAGGTGCTCGCGATTCCACCGAAGGGCTGGATCAATCTGCACTTCTCCCTACTCCCGGCCTGGCGAGGAGCAGCACCTGTTCAGCACGCCATCTGGCGAGGTGACGATGTCACTGGTGCGACGACATTCCTGCTCGATGAGGGCCTCGACACGGGTCCAATCCTCGGTGCGGTGACCGAGTCAATTCGTCCTCAAGACACGGCGGGTGAACTTCTCACCCGGCTATCGGAGACGGGTGCCTCGCTATTGATGGCTACCCTCGATGCGTGGTCCGACGGCGTGCTCGTCCCCGTTCCCCAGCCTGCAGATGGAGTGAGTCATGCGGCGAAGATCAGCACCGATGATGCGCGAATTCAATGGGCGCAGCCGGCACTGGCTGTTGATCGTCTGATCCGTGCGTGTACCCCAGAACCTGGCGCGTGGACCATGTTTCGGGGTGAACGCTTGGGAATCGGTCCATGCAGCCTCGTGGACGGACTCGATCTGGCACCGGGTCAGATCCATGTTGACAAGTCTGGTGTCCTGGTCGGTTCGGCGACTGAGGCCGTCCAACTCGGTGAGGTCAAGCCGGCAGGTAAGAAGCACATGAACGCAGCCGACTGGGCTCGGGGAGTTCGCATTGCTGTCGATGAGCGGATGGACTAGTGGGCGCCGATGAGCGGACCGGTAATCGGCCGGTGCAGTGGCGGCTCGACCGAAGGTCGGCCGATCCCGTACGCATGGTTGCCTACGAGGTTCTTCAGGCGGTTCAACTCGACGACGCATATTCCAATCTGATCCTGCCTACTGTTCTCCGAGAGGCGGATCTTCACGGTCGCGATGCAGCGTTTGCGACGAATCTGACATACGGAACCCTGCGCTGGCAGGGTCTGCTGGATGAGATCATTGCGGCATCGAGCTCCCGGCCGCTTGAGCAGATCGACCCGGCCGTGCAAACACTTCTTCGCCTCGGCGCATTTCAGATGCTGTTCATGCGCGTACCACCACATGCCGCGGTAGCGGAGACGGTTCAGTTGACCCGAGTTGTCGCAGGGGAATCGCGGACAAAGTTCGTCAACGCCATCATGAGACGTATCGGTGAACGCAACCTCAATGAGTGGATTGAGATTGTGGCTCCGCATCCCGACACCGATCCGGTTGCACACCTGTCCATTGCTGAGTCACATCCACAGTGGATCGTTCGCGCTCTATATGACGCGCTCTCTGCATGGCGACGCGATGCGGGGGATGAAGGTGCGTCGTGGCAGGAACTTGAGGATCTGCTCATTGCGAATAACGAACCTGCAGGCGTAACCCTCGTCGTACGTCCGGGTCGGGCTGACGTGACCGAGTTCGCACGAAGGCATAACGCCGAGCTGGGAAGCTTTTCGCCCTACGCCGTGCGGATGGGTTTTGGAGCGCCATCGGAATTGGCTGAGGTTCGAGCAGGTGATGTGGGGGTTCAGGACGAAGGCAGTCAACTCGTTGCGCTCGCACTCACCCGAGTGCCGCTCGATGGACCGGATACGCGATGGCTGGATATGGCCGCCGGACCCGGAGGCAAGGCGGCTCTCCTGGCCGCGATTGGCGCACAGGCAGGTGCCCGGCTTCTTGCCAGTGATCGATCCGAGCACAGGGCCTCCCTGGTCGGGCGCCTTCTCGATGGCTCACCCGGTGAACATGCCACGATCGTCGCCGATGGTCGTGAAGGTGCCTGGCCTGCTGGGATCTTTGATCGGGTACTGCTCGATGCCCCCTGCACCGGGCTTGGGGTTATCAGACGCAGGCCCGAATCCCGGTGGCGCAGAACAAGTGCTGACGTGGCCGCACTTGGGTCTCTGCAGCGTGAACTGCTGACCGCGGCTCTGACTGCTGTTCGACCCGGGGGAGTGGTGGGGTATGCCACCTGTTCGCCACATCTGGCTGAGACCGAACTCGTCGTGGACGATGTATGTCGCGGGTTTGACGTGGAGAGACTCGATGTCAGAGCACTGCTCCCGGAGGTGCCTGACCTTGGGTCAGGTCCGGACCTGCGCCTGTGGCCACATCTACATGGGACTGATGGGATGTTCCTCGCGCTGCTGCGCCGTCTGTAGTTCATCGCAGCCCATGAGGATATTGGGCCGCTCCTGGGAGCCAGGATCCGTTGTCACGGTGATCACCCGATTGCGGCCGGTGCGCTTTGCCTGATGAACGGCTCGGTCGGCAGCATCGACGACGTTGTGCAGCCCCGGAGAGTGGTAGGTGTCAGCTACCCCGATACTGACCGTGACGCTTAGATCGGGAGCGACCTGGTGCCAGGGGTGAGCCTGGACTGCCTGCCGAATTCGCTCACTGGCCATCGCTGCTTCTTCGACTGTGCTTTCAGGCATCACGATGAGGAACTCCTCGCCACCGTGACGGGTGACGCGATCAGAGCCCCGAGTGACCTCGGTCAGGATGTTGGCGAACTGGCGCAGCACTTCATCGCCGACTTCGTAGCTGTAGCCATCATTGATCTGCTTGAAGTTGTCGACGTCGGCAAGAGCGACGGCGACTGGATGCTTGTAGCGTTCCCCAGTGGCGATCATGATGGGGAGCTCGTGGTCGGAGAATCGTCGATTGTGAAGTCCAGTCAACGGATCGCGCACCGCGTTCTCCGCCAGTTCAGCGATCAGATTTCGTTGCTGGGTGAGCGCGTCTTGCAGTTCTTCCGTCCGCTCAGCCACTCGCTGCTCGAGTTCGGAGTTGAGTTCGGTGAGGGCACGTGAGGATCGTTCGGCGCGACGCATCTCCCTCTGGAGCCCGGCAACGCCGAGCAGTGCTGACAGCAGGATCGCAACGAGCAATCCGAACATGCACAGGAAGATTTCGGTAGTGGTGATCGGTGTCGTCGGCGGGAACTTCAGCGTTGATACGACGCCAATCGTGACGGAGAAGATCGCTACCCCAATGATCCCGCGCGGTGGCAGCATCGACCCTGCGAGCGCGATGGGCGCCAGGATCATGATCGCGCCAAGTCGGGCATCGTGACGTGCAGCCATTGAGAGTGCTTGCCCGATCTGGGGGACGATGAAGAAGATCCCCAGCCCCAGTCCAATTCGGTTGGCCTTGATCAGGGCAACCGACA
>CAXBQZ010000055.1:0-18997 GCA_963978055.1 uncultured bacterium | reverse complement strand
GCTCAGATCGATTCATCGTTCACCTTCAACTTCACTCCGTATGTGGTGGCGGCGTGCCTGTTCATCGCTCTGACAGTCCCCATGACCAGATTCGCTGACTACTTGAACCGTCGAGCGGCAACACAGCGGGGTCATGGCTGATGGGTACCCGACTGCTTGACGTCGATACCGTCCACAAGGCCTATGGTGCCAACCCGGTGCTGCGCGGGATCAACCTGACGATCGACGCCCATGAGGTGGTCGTTCTGGTGGGTGCATCCGGTTCCGGGAAGTCGACCCTGTTGCGGTGCATCAACGGACTTGAAGCCATCGACGCCGGGCGAATCATGCTCGACGGAAACATGGAGGTATCAGCGCCACATGCTGATCTTGATGCTGTGCGCAAGCGAATCGGAATTGTCTTCCAGTCGTTCAACCTATTTCCACACCTGAGCGTTCTCGACAACGTCACCCTTGCGCCGAGGAAGGTGCTCGGCGTTGATCGCGGTGGTGCTGAGTCGAAGGCGCGCGAATTGCTGGACCGCTTCGGGTTGGCCGATAAGGCGGGCAGCTTTCCGGACCGACTGTCCGGGGGACAGCAGCAGCGCGTTGCCATTGTCCGTGCCCTCGCGATGGACCCTGAGCTGATGCTGTTTGATGAGATCACCTCGGCCCTTGACCCCCAACTGGTCGGCGAGGTACTCGACGTCGTTCGCGAACTGTCCGAGTCCGGAATGACGATCATCATGGCGACCCATGAGATGGCATTTGCACGTGAAGTTGCCCATCGCATCTGCTTCCTTGATGCGGGCGTGGTCCTCGAGGAGGGCCTGCCCGAGCAGGTCTTCGACAACCCCGTCCACGATCGAACCCGTGAATTTCTCGCGAGAAGTCGGACCAGCTAGCCGCGTATCAGCATTTCGCGCGAGCACGACACGGCCGAACAGATGAGCGTCTGGAAACAGGGACCAAGTGCCGCGTCCCCTACGGTTGAGATGATCCATTCACGTGGATGGGTCAGTCACCTGCGTATCCGGATCGGGATTTCCGGTGACTTTTATGTCGAATCAAGGAGTCCTGTATGTCCACCACCGAAGAGTTCGTTGATGAGGGCGATGTACTCGCCGCTCTCGGACGTGCCTGGGGATTGGTGCTCTTCCTTGGCATCATGACCCTCCTGCTCGGAGTTGCTTTTGTGGCCTGGCCTCATGCCACGCTGGCCGTGGTTGCCTATCTGTTCGGCTTCTACCTGCTGGTCAGTGGAATCTTCAATATCGTTCGTGCGTTCTCTGCAGAACATGATCGAGCCCTGCTCATCATCACCGGTGCTCTGTCGATCATTCTGGCCATCTGGTGCTTCAAGAGCCTTGCCAACTCGGCCCAGCTGCTCGCCCTGTTCATTGGATTCGCCTGGTTGTTCCGCGGGCTCATCGAGCTCACGGTCGGCGTTAAGGCCAAGGGAGTTGATGGTCGCGGCTGGTTGATCACCGGCGGAATTTTGATGATCATCGGCTCACTCGTGATCTTCTTCTACCCGCAGGAGTCACTGTCGACGATCATCTGGATCACCGGAATCATGCTGATCATCCTTGGTATCAGCGAGATTGTTGGAGCCTTCCAGATGAAGGGTCTCACCAAGAGTTAGGCAGTTTCGTCGGTTGCTGCCGACGTAGAGCAATCTGTGGGTGTCGATCCTGGGGTCGACACCCACAGTCTTGTCTGGACGTCGATGAGTTAGAAGCAGCCGGTCGCGGTCGCTGGAATCTGGTCGACGGCCTGCCGAACGTTGAGCACGGAGAACCTGGTGTTCCAGTTGTTCACCATGACGGCGAACACCTTGAGTCGACCATCCTTGCCGTTGGCGAATCCAGCAAGCCCTACGGTGTCGTGCAGGGTCCCCGTCTTGGCAAATACCTTGCCCCGCGCACACTTGGTTGGTTTCGTGGAGTACCGGCCGTTGGAGGCCTTCAGAGTGCCGCTGACGCCACCTACCGGAAGATATCCCTTCAGCGGTGACAGGTCTGGATGATCTGGGGAGATCGACGCGCGCAGCAGTGTTACCAATCCGCGCGTGGTGAGCCGGTCCGATCTGCTGACTCCGCTGCCATCGCGGATGATCCATCCGGTGGTGTCGACCCCGAGGCTGGCGAGCACGCTCATCTCATGGGTGCGGGCGTCCGTCCACGATCCGGTGAGCCCAGCGGCGATCGCGGTGTTGCGGAAGAACTTCTCGGCGACATCGTTGTCGGAGACAAGCAGCATCCAGGCCAGTGCAGCCCCGGACGTATTGCCATCGAATCGAGCAATTTCATGTGTGGTCGTTGGTGCAGGCAGTCGGCCGGCGTAGACGGTGGTGATCAGGAGATCCTTGCGACTCTTCTCGAAGGAGCGCAGGTACGTCTGAACACTGCTGGCAAAAAAGCGCGCGGCATCAGCACTGGTGTCTGAACTGTGCCGCAGGTCGTAGACGAGCGGGCGCACGGGTGAAACGACATCCGGTTCATAGCTTGCGGGCCATCCGGCGGCCAGAGTCGGATCCGGGTAGAGCGTGTCGTCGACCCGCACCGAGAACCGGACTGGGGTGACCGGCATCGGTGAAGCCGATGGCGTGGGTGTGGGTGTGGGAGTGGGTGATGACGATGGCGTGGGCGAAGCCGTTGGAGTGGGAGCCGGCACCGGGGCGGGGATCGCACTCTTCAGGGCCAGTGCTGTTGTACGCGCCAGGCTTCGCAATTGCGCACTTGTCAGGAGTGGATCACCGCCAGCGATGATCACAACCTCGCGTGCGTTGCGACCCTGGACGATCCGCGTGGGGAATCTGGTATTCACCCCGAGGGTGTGCAGGGCGTTGACGGCTGTGGCCAGTTTGGTCGTCGATGCGCCCCGCAGGGGGGTCCGGGAGTTCTGGTCCACGGTTATGTCACCGGAGAGCGCATCTGCAACGAGGATGCCGCGGGCCGCAACCAGAGGTTTCAATGCGGCAACGCGGCGGGGGATGAGTGTGGCCATTCTCTTTTGAGCTGCAACTGCAGCAGCTGGGAGCCCGGCGGTGGGTGAGGAGTTCAGCGGTGGCAGTGGGGTACCGCCAGTCGCCTGTGCGGTCGATGTTCCTAGAGCGCCCAGGATGAGTATGGCTACGAGGCCGACTCGCATCAGCACCCTTGAGAGTGCTCGGGCACGCCACCCAAACACAAGGTTCATTCCTACTCCCAAGACTCGTGCAGGCGATCCAGTGATGTTCCCTTCGACGACGTTACGTCACCGAGCAGGTCATCGTCACGTTGATCGTGGCAGTTGAGGCCGGCCACACATATGGCGCACCGACTCATACGCGCTCTTGAGCGCGGCACGACCTAGAGTGTGACCATGTCATCAATGCCTCCCGGCTGGTATCCGGACCCGTTCTCAAGTGGCGGGTACGTGCGCTGGTGGGATGGCGAACGATGGGGTCAGTCAACCTCGGCAGTTCCGGGCGATACGCCGCCACCACCACCAGCTCGTCCATTCCCAGGGGCTATGCCACGTGACACCGCTGTTGGCTCCGACTCCGATCTTGTCGCTGGTGTGAGCCTGGCCGCATATGGGCAGCGGGTGGTCGCATACCTGCTGGACGGGATCATTCAGGGCATCGTTCTGGTGCCCCTGGTGATGTGGCTTCAATGGCCCGTCTATCAGGATCTGCTAGCAGTCTTGGACGCCAATGGTGGGCAGATGACCCAGGCGATGCTCGACAAGCTTGTTCAGGAGGCTCAGCAGAATTCGCTCTGGGTCACCATCGCGACGCTCGTCGTCACCGCCGCCTACTCGGTTCCCCAGGTGGCGCTCTACGGTCGGACCCTGGGCAAAAGGGTGATGGGGTTGCGGGTGCTGCCAAGCATCGGCTCCGGGTCTGTCACGTGGCGCCAATCGACGCTGCGCTGGGTGATCCAGGGCGCAGGCTGGCTGATCTGCTCACTGCTGCTGGTGATTGATCTGCTGTGGCCGCTCTGGGACCGCCCGCTCAGGCAGGCCATTCACGATAAAGCCGCGCAGACCATCGTGGCCAGAGACCGCAGCTGAGCCGTTGTTCAGGCTCAGGTGCCCTTATGTGGCAGCAGCAACGTAGGCTTGTGAATTATGTGGTCAACCCGGGGGAACGGCCGACGGATCTACCGGTCGCGGACGTTCATCGTGCTTCTTCTCATGGTGGGCCTGTCTGCGGTGGTGCTCCCGGCTCAGGCGGTCACCACCGAACCACCCCGTCGAATCATGAGTGGCTGGCTGCCGTACTGGACCACCGCCGAGTCCACTGCGCGAGTGCTGAAGAACGCGGATCTGTTCAATGAGGTGTCACCATTCTGGTTCTCGGCGGTGACCTCCGGGTCGACCGTGTCGATCACATCGCAGACTGATGCAGGGACCCGATCGAGTATTGGCGCACAGTTGAACGGACGCGGAATCAAGGTGCTTCCGACTATCACAGATGGCACTCGGCCGGGGGTCATGGCCACAAGACTTCGCAACAGCAAGACCCGGGCAGCTCTGGTGACGCAACTGGTAGCCCTGACTGATCAGCCACATGTTGATGGTGTTGATCTCGACTGGGAGAACTTTGCCTTCCGCGATGGTCACGCCTCATGGTCGACTACACGGCCGGCGTGGGTTGCGTTCATCACCTCGCTCGGGGCGCACTTGCACAAGCGCCACAAGCTACTGGCAGTTACGACGCCTCCGCTATATGACGCCGGGCAGACGAACTCCTCCGGCTACTGGGTATACGACTGGTCCGCGATAGCTGGATCGATTGATCGTCTTCGCATCATGACCTACGACTACAGCTTTGACGCACCTGGGCCGATCGCGCCGTACGCCTGGGTTGATCGGGTTGCGGCCTTTGCCGTGACACAGGTTCCTGCGGGCAAGGTGGAACTCGGAGTTGCCGCTTATGGTCGAGACTGGGTGGCTCGCAAGGCAGATAACTCGTTGGATATCACTGGCACCTGCCCCGTAAACAGCCCACCAAGTCTGAGCTCACATGAGTTCCCTTCATCGATGGTGCCCAGCATCCTGTCGGCACATGGGCTGACGTCAAAGAATGTCCGCTGGGATCCGGTGAGTCAGGAGCGCACCTTCCGCTTCGTCACTGGATTCAGTGGCCTGGATGCAGCCCACAAGCCCACAAGCTGTCGGATCGTTCATGAAGTCTGGTACGACGATGTGTCATCGGCCCTGTCTCGTTCCAGACTTGTGTACCGCTATCACTTGGCGGGGCTTGCGCAGTGGACAGTGGGCGGGGAGTCGATGGCGCTGTGGCCGAAGCTACGAGCCTATGCCCGTGCCATTGCGCCGAAAGTCACCCGGATCACCCTGCGAGCTCCGCTCAACATTACGTACGGAGCGCCACTTCGTTTGAACCTCAGGGCGGTCTCGGGCGGCGCCTCGGTGTCGGGTGCCCCGGTGACCGTGCGGTTCATGGCCTCGGGTGGACACCGCTGGTCGGTGATCCGGCGCGCGCGCACCAGTCGAACCGGTGCATATGTGCTTCCCTTGGCGGCGCGAAGATCCGGTCAGTACAACGTTCTGATCCCCGGTACATACATCAGGCGCGCGGCCTCAGCTCAGGTACGCGTCCAGGTGCACAGCGCCGTGACGATTCGACTGTCGGAGAACCTCATCCGATCAGGGCAGAGCGTGATCGCGATGGTGGGAGTGAACCCGCGGATCAAGGGTCAGCGGGTTCTGCGTCAGGTCCTCACGGGTGGCAGGTGGGTTACGGCCGGCACCGCAACCACGAATGCTTCCGGCGTCGCACTGTTCTCATTCAGTCCAACGGCAGTTGGCAAGACTCTGCGCTATCGGATGATGACGAGCCCGGTTCGGGGATATGCCGCGGGTGCGGTCTACTTCAAGGTCACAGTGCGGCGCTGACCAAACAGTCCGAGTTCTCAGGTGAGACAGACCTCATGCAGCTCAAACCATCGCAGGTGCTCGAAGTCGGCGCTGACGGTCAAGGTGGATGAATCCGGTGGTGGTGGCATCGAGTCGAAGAGTTCAGCTGCTCGCACCAGGTACTCAGCGAGAGCTGATTCTGGTGCGCGGTCGTCGTGGCTCGGATAGGTCAACCGGCCCTCGCTGTCGTAAGACAGATCCGTCAGGCGCAGAGCAGGCTCAACGGCTCCGTTGCGGTGACGCCAACGACCGCTGGCTATATCGAATCGGTACTCCGGAATCAGCTTCCAGCCATGATCGGCGATCATGGCCACCGCCTGCACCACGTACTGGAAGACGTGTTCGCAGATGAAGTAGTTGAAGTTGACCCGGACCCAGCCGGGCTTGATCCCCTCACAGCCGTGACTGATCTCGCGTTCGAACTCATGGCTGCGCTCGAGATCGATGCCCAGCAGTCGATGTCCGTACGGGCCCGCACATGAGCAGCCTCCGCGGCTCTGGATGCCGAAGACGTCATTGAGCATTGCTACGACGAGATTGTGGTGCAGGTAGCGTCCGCCCGGCCGTTTGATGGTGAACGACACGATCGAGAGTCGTTCTGCATCAACATTGCCGAGGATGTCGATGTTGGGATGAAGGGCCCACGCTGCGATCGCCCGGCGCAGGTAGTCCTCCTCATGTGCCCGGATCACCTCGACCCCAACATTGCGCTTGAGATCAAAGACGAGGCCGGCCCGAATGGACTCGACGATCGCCGGGGTGCCGCCCTCCTCGCGATGAACTGGGTCGTCGAGGTAGACATGCTCGGCCGGATTCACGTAGCGCACGGTTCCGCCGCCGACCACCACGGGAACGGAGTTGTTCAGATGCTCGCGGCGGATTGCAAGGACACCAGGTGTGCCCGGCCCGCCGATGAACTTGTGGGGGGAAAGGACTATCGCGTCCTTGTACGTCAGCGGGTCCTGACGGTCCCCTGCCATGTCCATCTCAAGATACGGGCCTGCCGCCGCGAAATCCCACACTGCGAGAGCGCCATAGGAATGAAGCAGTTTCGAGATTCCGTGTGTATCGCTGACAATTCCGGTGACATTTGACGCGGCCGAGAACGAGCCGATCTTCAGTGGTCGATCCTGATACGCAATCAGTTCGGCTTCCAGTGCTGCCTGATCGATGTGCCCGTCGGGGTCCTCTGGAATGGTCACGACATCCGCGATCGACTCGCGCCACGGCAGTTCATTGCTGTGGTGCTCAAACGGTCCGATGAAGACAACCGGTCGGCTCTCGGGTGGGATTGATCGGGTGAAGCCCCACTGCCGATCCAGATCGGTTGGCATCCGCAGATTGAGGATCCCGAGCAACTTGTCGACTGCTCCCGTGGAACCCGAACCAGTGAAGATGATGACGGCGTCGTCATCACAACCCATGCTGTCGTGGATGACTCTGCGCGCGTCTTCACGCAGGCGAGTGGTCTGCAGGCCCGTGCCACTGCTCTCGGTGTGGGTGTTGGCATATCGCGGTAGAACCTCGGCCCGGATGAAATCCTCGATGAAGGTCAGGGCCCGCCCAGAGGCGGTGTAGTCGGCGTAGGTAACCCGTCGCGGACCATAGGGCCCGTACATCTCCTGATCATCACCGATGACACTCTCGCGAATCCGGGCAAGGAGTGCCGGCTCGGGCAGATCGGCCCGCCGCGGTGGGATTTCCAGCGAATCGTCCAACATGGGGTCAGCCTACGCGCGATGGGCGCTGGAGTCTGAGCATGGGATTATGTAGTCGTGGGAATTGCGCCGATCGAACTCGATGAGCCACTCGGCGATGTCGAGAGTCTTCCGGAAAATCCGTGGGTGACGATCGTCTGGAACGACCCGGTGAACCTGATGTCCTATGTCACATACGTGTTCATGACCTACTTCGGCTACTCCAAGGAGAAGGCTCAGAAGTTGATGTGGGATGTTCACCACGAGGGCCGCGCCGTCGTATCAGCGGGATCTCGTGAGGAGATGGAGCGGGACGTAACCGCTATGCACTCCTACGGTCTCTGGGCCACCATGCAGAAGGACGACTGAGGTGGGAACACTGAGACAGGAAGGACGTTCGTGGCATACGGGTTTCGTCGTACTCTGACCGGTCGGATCAGCTGCCGGCTGGACGCATCCGAGCGGGGGCTCCTGACCGATCTGGTCGGACAGCTGCTCGGCATGGTCGCCGTGGAAGCCTCCACCGGTGATGAGGATCCACTTGCGGCCATGGTGGGGATCGATCTCAACGCCACGCGTCCCCAGGACCCTGCGCTGATGCGACTGTTTCCCGACGCATACCTCGATGATGACGATGCCGCCGCTGAGTTCCGTCGATACACCCAGCGCTCACTGAGATCCACCAAGCAGGCAAATGCGCAGGCTGTCTTGGATTCGCTGTCGAATTCGGGTGACAAGCTTGTCCTGTCCGATGGTCAGGTGCCGGCGTGGCTGGGCTCACTGAACGATCTTCGTCTGGTGCTCGGAACCCGTCTGGAGATCACCGATGATGGCCACGAAATTCCGGAGGATCTGGACCCGGAAGATCCCACTTTCGGCCTTCATCACATCTACGACTGGCTCACCTATCTTCAGGAGTCGCTCGTTCAGGCCATGACCGGGCTGATTTCCGAACCGCCACCGGATATGTGGTAGGCCGACCGGACCGGTGGGCTGTGATTCGATACCGAATCGGCCCCATAGGATTGAGCCATGCTCACGATTCGGCAGGATTTGATCGACGCGATGGTGTCGCACGCACGGGCCGATCATCCCGATGAGGCCTGCGGGGTCATCGCCGGACCGGTGGGAACTGATCAGCCGCAGCGGTTCATTCCGATGATCAACGCGGCGCGATCGCCAACCTTCTATGAGTTCGATTCGATGGATCTGCTCAGGCTGTATCGGGAGATGGACGACAACGATGAGGTTCCTGTCGTCATCTACCACTCACATACTGCTACCGAGGCCTACCCGTCCCGCACCGATGTGAGTTACGCCTCCGAGCCGGAGGCGCATTACGTACTCGTCTCGACTCGTGAGACCGGTAACGAGGACGGACCGTATGAATTGCGCTCATATCGGATTGTCGACGGTGTGATCACCGAAGAGGAGATCACGATCCTCTAGGAGCGAGTCGGAATATCAGCCCGTACGCTGTACTTAGAGATAGTTGTCCGCAGTACTGGTCCCCGAACGGGGATGTCCACATGTGTTTCAGGAGTGTTCACCGCCATGGCCATTGAGGTCCGTATCCCCACGATCCTGCGCAGCTATACCGATGGCGCCAAGTCCGTCGAGGGCTCAGGTGAAACCCTGGCTGAGGTGCTGGTCGATCTGGAGAGCCGCTACACCGGTATCCATGAGCGCATCGTTGATGAGAACGGTCTGCGCCGCTTCGTCAATGTGTATCTGAACGATGAGGACGTGCGGTTCCTGGACGGAATCAACACGGCCGTCTCCGATGGGGATGTGGTCACCGTTCTACCTGCTGTGGCGGGCGGCTAGTCAATGCGCTTTGACTCACTTCTGGAGTCGGTCGGGCACACTCCGCTGATCGGCCTGCCGCGCCTTTCTCCGTCACCGGACGTGCGGCTGTGGGCGAAGATGGAGGATCGCAACCCCACGGGTTCGATCAAGGACCGCGCCGCACTTCGGATGATCGAGCAGGCCGAGACTGATGGGCTCCTACGTCCCGGGTGCACGATCCTGGAGCCCACCAGTGGCAACACGGGTATCTCACTTGCCATGGCGGCCCGGTTGAAGGGCTATCGGCTCGTGTGCGTGATGCCGGAGAACACCTCGGTGGAACGCCGCCAGATTCTCCATATGTACGGGGCGTCGATCCACTTCTCACCTGCTGCGGGTGGATCCAATGAGGCGGTCCGGGTAGCCAAGGCGATGGCCGAGGAGCACCCCGACTGGGTGATGCTCTATCAGTACGGAAACCCGGCCAATTCGCTCGCACACTACGACACCACCGGACCTGAGATCCTGGCTGATCTTCCCACCATCACACATTTCGTGGCGGGGCTTGGCACCACCGGAACTCTGATGGGAACCGGCCGCTACCTGCGTGAGCACGTACCTGGTATTGAGATCATTGCGGCCGAACCTCGCTACGGCGAGGTTGTCTACGGACTGCGCAACATTGATGAGGGGTTCATCCCAGAGCTGTACGACGAGTCGGTGCTCACCTCGCGCTACTCCGTCGCAGCCAGAGATGCGGTGCGTCGTACGCGTGAACTGCTCGACGTTGAGGGGATCTTTGCCGGCATCTCAACTGGCGGCATTCTGCACGCGGCCCTTGGCACTGCAGCCAAGGCTCACAAGGAAGGTCGCCGCGCGGACATCGCGTTCATCGTGTGCGACGGCGGCTGGAAGTACCTCTCCACGGGCGCATATGAGGGCACCCTCGATGATGCTGAGGATGCCCTCGACGGCCAACTCTGGGCCTAGGTGTGTCAACCTGACGCACGGTCAGGTGGATGCTGCAGACGTCAGCGGTTCTGGGAGAACCACTGCTTGGCACCTGCTGTGCTCATCAGGAACAGGATGATCGCGTTGATCACAATGGCCGTCCAGCCATAGGGCAGTCGGAAGAACCCGAACACGATGTTGATCACCGCAAGAGCCTGGATGATCACATGTGCCTGCTGGGAGCCGATGCCGGCAAGTCGAGCGAGCCAGACGTACATGACACCGAGCAGCACCGACAGCAGTCCGTTGATGATCAGGTAGAAGGTTGGGATCGTGATCGAATTTCCCTGGGCATCGGTGATCGCTGGATTGTCACCGATCCAGGCAAGAAGCATCCAGATACCGAGGGCGATGTTGAGCAGTGCCGCGATCCAGATCAGGATGATCACGGCGGTGACCCCACCGGGTCGATTCATCGTGGGTGTAGACATGTCTCGCCTTTCTTGGAGCATGTGGGGAAGATTCCTTCTCAAGGATGGCAGAGCAGCCAACAGTGCGGCTGGTGCTGATTCATATGACGAATTCGTGTCGGGGCCCTAGGCTGTCTCCTTGTGACGGACGCGCCGATCGGGATATTTGATTCAGGAGTAGGCGGATTAACCGTTGCCCGGGCAGTGCTCGATCAGCTGCCCCACGAGCCTGTCCTATACGTTGGGGACACCGCACGTGGGCCATATGGTCCGCGTCCGATTGCCGAGGTGCGGTCGTTCGCCCTCGATGTGATGGATCATCTCGTCGATGAGGGCGTCAAGCTCCTGGTGATCGCCTGCAACTCGGCCAGTGCGGCGGTGCTCCGCGATGCGCGTGAGCGGTATGACGTACCGGTGGTCGAGGTGATCCAGCCAGCTGTTCGCAGGGCCGCTCGTGTCACCCGTGTCGGTCGGGTGGGAGTCATCGGAACTCAGGCCACGGTCACCAGTGGTGCCTATGTCGATGCGTTTGCTGCCGCTCCGGAGATCACGGTTGTTCAGCAGTCCTGCCCGCGCTTTGTGGAGTTTGTCGAGGCGGGCATCACCGGCGGTGCTGAACTCCAGCAGATTGCTCATGAGTACCTGGATCCGCTCACCACTCAAGGGGTCGACACCGTTGTGCTCGGGTGCACCCACTACCCGCTGCTTGCTGGTGTGATCTCGTATGTGGTGGGGGATGACGTCACGCTCGTGTCCAGTGCGGATGAGACCGCCAAGGATGTGTATCGCACCCTGGTGGCACATGGGCTTGAGCGAGACCCAGCCTATGCCGCACCGCAGCATCGCTTCGTTGCCACCGGCGACCCTGCGCCTTTCGCCGCACTGGCCCGTCGCTTCCTCGGCCCCGAGGTGGTGCAGGTAGAGCATCAGGTGGTGGACGCATGAGGCTCACCATCGTCGGGTGCAGTGGAAGTTATCCGGGCCCGGACTCACCGGCATCCTGCTACCTGCTCGAGCATGACGGGCACCGAATCCTGCTCGATATGGGGAATGGATCGGTGGGGGCGCTGCATCGGTACGGCGATCCCTATGACCTCGATGCCATCCTGATCTCCCATCTGCATGTTGACCACTGCATCGATCTCACGTCGTACTACGTGATGCGCACCTGGCATCCTGACGGTGCGCATCCTTGCCTGCCTGTCTATGGCCCCGCTGGCACCCAGGAGCGGATGCTTGCGGCCTACGACATGGGCCCCAAGCAGAGCATGCAGGGTCGGTTCGAGTTCATCGATCATCGGATCACCACGGAAATCGGACCTTTCCGGATTACGACTGCCCGCGTCGATCATGTCGTCACGGCGTACGGATTCCGGGTTGAGGCTGGTGGACGCACGCTCGTCTACAGCGGTGATACCGCACCAACCCCGGCGCTGGTTGACCTGGCGCGCGGAGCCGATCTCGCGCTGTTCGAGGCGGCGTTTCTCTCTGGCCGTGACAACCCACCCCACCTGCATATGACCGGTGCGCAGGCGGCCCAGCAGGCGCGTGAAGCCGATGTGGACCGGCTCATGCTCACCCATCTGGTGTCGTGGAACGATCCGAGGGCAACTCTGGCCGAAGCCCGCGAGGCGTGGGGTGACTCAGTTCTCATCGCCGAGTCAGGTCTGTCCCTCGAGGTGTAGTCGAACTGGCCATTCCGGGGCGCTAAGGTCGGCCCATGACACGTAGCGATGGCCGCGCGGCCGACCAACTCCGTCCCGTCACCTTTCAGCGGGGCTGGATCGATCAGGCGGAGGGCTCCTGCCTTGTTGAGTTCGGTCGCACGCGAGTTCTGTGCACGGCCTCCTTCACCCCCGGCGTGCCCAGGTGGCGCAAGGATTCAGGACTCGGCTGGATCACCGGTGAGTACGCGATGCTGCCTCGGGCGACCAACACGCGCAATGATCGCGAATCGGTGAAGGGCAAGGTTGGTGGGCGCACCCATGAGATCTCTCGTCTGGTAGGACGCTCGTTGCGCGCGGCGATTGATCTGTCGGCCCTCGGTGAGAACTCCATCATGATCGACTGCGATGTACTGCAGGCCGATGGAGGTACCCGTACAGCCGCCATCACCGGTGCGTACGTAGCGCTCGTCGATGCGATCACCTGGGCCACAGGTGCTGGCCATGTGGCGGCCACGGCCAAACCGATCGTCAACTCCGTTGCTGCCGTCAGTGTCGGCATTGTGGATGGGGAGGCACGGCTGGATCTGCACTATGACGATGACGTCCGCGCGGACACAGACATGAACGTCGTGATGACCGGTGATGGACGGTTCGTCGAAGTACAGGGCACGGCCGAGGGTGAGCCGTTCGAGCGGGAGCTGCTGAACCAACTTCTTGAGCTGGCTGCGACTGGATGTGCCGAGCTCACGCGGCTGCAGCAGGCTGCGCTCAGCTGAGCGGCTCGAGGCGAGGTGGCTGAGCGAAGATATGGACGAACTGGTTCTGGCATCTCGCAATGCCAAGAAGGCGGCCGAGATGGAGCGCATCCTTGCCGAGGCCGGCCTCCGCATCCGGGTACGCAGTGTCGGGGAGTTCGCCGATGTTCCCGAGGTTCCTGAGACCGGGGCTACCTTCGAGGCGAATGCGCTGCTCAAGGCGCGGGCGGTGTGCTCTGCCACCGGGTATGCGGCGGTAGCCGATGATTCCGGAATCTGCGTCGATGAACTCAACGGGATGCCGGGAATCCTCTCGGCTCGCTGGGCTGGCCGACATGGTGATGACGAGGCCAATCTGCAATTGCTGCTGGACCAGTTGGCCGACACTCCAGATGAACGCCTCATGGCTCACTTCACCTGTGTGATCGCCCTCGTCCGTCCCGATGGTTCCGAGCGGGTGGTGCAGGGCGAGATGCACGGGCGCCTTGTCCGCGAACCTCGTGGTGCCAACGGATTCGGCTACGACCCGATCTTCGTCCCGGACGGGTTCAGCCAGACCTCAGCTGAACTGACGGCCGAAGAGAAGGATGCGATCAGTCACCGGGGCAAGGCACTGCGGGCCCTGGTTCCGCTGCTCAACGACTAGCCTGATGACGAACTCTCAATAAGGAGCGAGATGATCCACGAACTGGCGTTGATTGAGGTAGCACCCGAGAATCACGAGGCCTTCGAGGCGGCCGTGAAACAGGCGGTCGACGAAGTGCTGAGCACGGCCCACGGGTTCCTCGGCTTCACCCTCACCAAGGGAGTGGAGCGGGCCAACACCTATGCCCTGCTGATCCGCTGGGAGACTCTGGAAGACCACACGATCGGCTTCCGCGAATCCGACCTTTTCACCCAGTGGCGGTCACGGATCGGTGGTTATTTTGCGACCCCTCCGGCCGTCGACCACTGGACGGATCTCGGCAGCCATGGAACTGCGGCCGACTGACGTCCGCGTGGCACTGCTGGTGCGGAAGGCGGGACTTGAACCCGCACGCCGTGAAGCACAGGAACCTAAATCCTGCGTGTCTGCCAATTCCACCACTCCCGCGAGCGGTACCAGCGTACGCGATCGGTAATGGCACACTTGACCCATGTCGCAGTTTGAAGCAATCGATGTACATGGCCTCGCCGCGCTTCTGGCGGACGATCCCGACGTCACGCTGATCGATGTTCGCAATCCGGATGAGTACGCCGCCGGTCATGTGGGGCAGGCCGTCAACATCCCGATGTCGGTGATCCCGGTTCGGGTTTCCGAAATCCCCAAGGATCGCACCACCTACTACATCTGCGCTGTGGGTGGTCGCTCAGGACAGGTGTGCGCCTGGCTCGCCGAGCAGGGTTATTCCGTGGTCAACATCGACGGGGGCACGAACGGCTGGGCTCAGAGCGGCTATCCGGTCGTCATCTGACATGGTCGTCGCCCTCGATGGGACGAACGACCTAGACGTCTCGTAGTGTGTACCTATGTCCGTCCTCGTCTGGCTTCTGATTCCGGTTGGCGCTGTTGCGCTGGGCCTGGTCTGGGCGATGTGGCGTGGGCGCTCACCCAAGCCAGTTGAGGCTGAGCGCGGCATGGAGGATCGAGAGCGATTCCGTCAGGCGATGGAAAAGCCGCTGCCGTCCCTGAGTCGGGCCCAACGTGATGAGGATGGCTTCGACCGGTGAGATTTGAGCGCCGCCGCAGTTTGTGGATCGGGCTCGCCGCCTTCTTCGCCTCACTGCTCGCAGTTGCGGGTGCGCTCCTGCCGCTTCCATTCGTCGAACTTGGACCCGGTCCCACCTTCGATGTGCTCGGCAAGACCGATGGGAAGCCACTGCTGCAGATCGACGAGGCGCCCACGTATCCAACGGGGGGAACCCTCGACATCACGACCGTGAACGAGCGTGGTGGTGCCGACAGCGGTGTGTTCCTCGGACGTGTGGTTGTCGGCTGGCTCAGGCCCGAGGTTCGTATCGTGCCCCGTGAGGCCCTTTATCCCGATGACGTATCGCAGGCGGACGTCAACGCTGCCAACGTGGCTGCCTTCAGCGATAGCCAGTCAAACTCGATCGCTGCGTCCATGTCGTATCTGCACAAGCCGATCAGGACGCTCATCGTGGTGGCCGCCGTCACCGAGGGGACGCCAGCCTGGAACCAGCTCGATCCAGGTGATCAGATCGTGCGGATCAATGACACTCAGATTCATACCGTGGACGATGTTGATGCCGCCATGTCGAAGGTGAAGCCCGGCGAGTCAGTGGTGGTTGACGTCATTCGGGACGCCAAACCGGTGTCCGTTCACATCGTCACCACCAGCAATCCCCAGGATTCCACCCGGGCCTTCCTCGGAATCGAGATCGGCGAGAGTTATCGCGCCGAGTTTCCGATCACGGTGAACTTGGAAGGGGTGGGTGGCCCGTCCGGCGGCCTGATGCTGAGCCTTGGGATCGTCGACAAACTCACCCCTGGTGAGCTCAATGGCGGCAAGCTCGTGGCCGGTACTGGCACCATCGATCCTGACGGCAAGGTCGGGGCGATCGGCGGAATCGAGCAGAAGATGGCTGGTGCCAGGGGTGCCGGTGCGGTGTTCTTCCTTGCCCCCGCCGAAAACTGTGCGGACGTACGCGCGGCACATATTCCGAGCGGCCTCACCGTGGCGAAGGTGTCCACCCTCAGTGATGCCGTGTCGGCCCTCGAGTCGTACGTAGCTGGCAAGCCGGTCGTCGGCTGTTCCTGACTGCGAGTGGTGCGCTACCTCGACGTCGAGAGGTCAACTGAAGGTGGCTGCGAGCGCATCGGCCAGGCGGGGGACGAGATTGGGGCCAAGGAGCACGGACGCATCGTCGTCATGGCTGCGCAGGCGGATCGCGCACTCACGCTGACCATCGCGAAGTACCACGACCGCCATGCGAACATCCTGACGATCGGGATGATCGGCTATCAACTGTGCGAGTGAGCCGTCGTCGTCCGTCGGGAGGGTCGTTTCAGCCTGTGGTGGCAGCATGAGGCGCTCGAGAACCAGGGCCGCACCGACCACATCCGGTGGCCACATCGTGGTTGCCAGCACCTCATCGAGTGGTTTGCTGGCGTCGAGGGTGTCCTGCTCGATTGGGGTGAGCGAATCCGGATCCTGCGCCTGGGCGCCGAGCGCCTCGGCCAGGGCGGGCTCCAGTTGTACGAGCTCGGCAGTGCGGGCCAGGGCAAAGAGGCGAGGGTTCTGATCCCAGCCGAGTTCTGCGACGAACTTCTCCACCTCGCGCACCACCTCGACCAGGCGCAGACCGTCACGCAACTGTGATGTGACATCGGCGGCGTCAGCGGAACCATCCGCGGGTGCCGAATCGTCGGGTTGGGGTAGGCCTTGTGAGGTTGAGGTCACATGATGATTGTGCCCGATGCTGCCGCAACGTGCTCAAGGCCGGATGTGCTCAAGGCGCGATGTAGGGGAGCGTAGAGATGACACGCAACGTAGGGTGGACCCTGTGACGTATCAGGCGCCGATGGGCGCAGGTGGACCGAATGACATCCTGGGTGAGCCCGGACCGCGCCGCGGACGAACCCTGGTGATCACTCTGGCAGTGCTGGGTGTCCTCCTCCTGCTGCTGATGCTCGTCACCGGCTTCTACACCGACTGGGTCTGGTACAAGTCCGTTGCGGCCACCAACGTCTTCAACACCACCTTGTTCACACGGGTGGGCCTGCTGGTTGTATTCGGCCTCGTCATGGCGATGATCGTCGGGCTCAATATGTGGATCGCCTACCGGATTCGTCCTCTCCGTCCGGTGATGTCACCCGAGCAGGCAAGTCTTGAGCGTTACCGAATGGCGCTCGACCCGGTGCGTCGAGTGGCCATGATTGCCATCCCGAGTGTGCTCGGTCTGCTGGCCGGAGTGAGTGCCACGGCGGAGTGGCAGGACTGGCTGCTGTTTCGCAATGCCACGCCATTCGGGGTCACTGACCCCCAGTTCGGCCAGGACGTGTCCTTCTACGTCTTCACCATGCCATTCCTGCGCTTTGTCATCGGCTTCCTGTTCTCCGCGCTGGTGCTCGCATTCCTGGTTTCCGTGGTCGTGCACTACGTGTACGGCGGTCTGCGCCTTCAGCCTCCGGGTGATCGAATCAGTCGGGGCGCTATGGCCCACCTGTCCATCCTGGTAGGCCTCTTCGTCCTGCTCAAGGCAGGGAGCTACTGGCTTGACCGCTATGACGTCACGCTCTCGACGGATGACTATGTACCCGGCGTCACCTACAAGGATGTCAACGCGCTGATCCCTGGTCTGATGATCCTGGTGTTCATCTCCGTCATCTGCGCCATCCTGTTCTTCGCTGCAGCCGTTCGCGGCGGGGCGTCGCTGGCTATCACCGGGCTCGCCCTGCTGGTGATCTCGTCCCTGGCGGTGGGATCGCTCTACCCGGCGTTCGTCGAGTCGGTTCAGGTGAAGCCCACTGAGTTCGTCCGTGAGACCCCGTACATTCAGAACAACATCAATGCCACCCGCGCGGCCTTCGGTCTGGATACCGCTCAGGTCACTCAGTACGCAGCCTCTGACACCACGTCCGCTGCGGACGTCAAGGCAAGTCAGGGCACGATCTCCAATATCCGTCTGCTGGATCCGACCGTTGTCTCACCGACGTACAAGGCGCTGCAGGCGATCCGAAACTTCTACGCCTTCCCTGAGTCGCTGGATGTGGATCGCTATGGTCTCAACGGTCAGCAGCGAGGCGCGGTGGTGGCTGTTCGCGAACTCAATCTTGCGGGTATCGGCGATTCACAGCGCAACTGGGCAAACGATCACATCGTCTACACCCATGGCTTCGGGGTGGTTGCCGCCTACGACAACACCTCGGTGGCTGGCCAGCCTTCATTCTTTGAAAGTGATCTGCCACCGACGGGTCTGCTGAATGTGTCGCAGCCGCGTATCTACTTCGGTGAGAACTCCCCGACGTATTCCATCGTCGGCGGTCCAGCGGATGGGCCACAGCGAGAGCTTGACTACCCGGATGACAAGTCGCCGAATGGTCAGGCCACATACACCTATCAGGGCACGGGTGGGGTGCCCATTGGCTCATTCTTCAACCGCGTGATGTTTGCCCTGAAGTATCAGGAGCCGAACATGGTGCTCTCTGATCTTCTCAATGCCGACTCGCGTATCATGGAGATTCGTGATCCTCGGGATCGGGTGGAGAAGGTTGCGCCCTGGCTCACCACCGATGGTGATCCATACCCCGTCGTGGTTGATGGCCGGGTGCTCTGGATGGTGGATGGCTACACGACCACCGACGCCTACCCCAACTCCACGCCGACCTCACTTGGTGATGCCACTACCGACACCCTCACTCAACTGTCTAACAATGGCGCGAATCAGGTGAGTCAGGACGTCAACTACATCCGCAACTCGGTCAAGGCGACCGTTGATGCCTACGACGGCACCGTCACGATCTACCAGTGGGATACCAAGGATCCCATCCTCCAGACCTGGATGAAGGCCTTCCCAGGGGTTGTTCAGCCGCGCTCAGCCATCCCTGCTGGTGTTCTCGATCACGTTCGCTACCCCGAGGATCTGTTCAAGGTGCAGCGTCAGGTGTTCGCCAAGTACCACATCACCGATCCAGCGGCGTTCTTCAGTGGGCAGGACTTCTGGAATGTGCCGAATGATCCGACCAAGCCAACGGCCTCGTCCGCTCAGCCTCCGTACTACCTGCAGGTGCAGATGCCGGCGATGAAGGATCCTGCCTT